>CALPLW020000390.1 GCA_943324505.2 Comamonas sp. lk | reverse complement strand
GGTGCTGGAGCAGGTGCTGGAGCAGCAGCCTCAGCTGCAGCGGGTGCCGGAGCAGGTGCAGCTGCTGGAGCAGGTGCAGGTGCCGGAGCAGGTGCAGCAGCCTCGGCGGCGGCAGGTGCCGGAGCAGGTGCCGGAGCAGGTGCCGGAGCAGGTGCCGGAGCAGGTGCCGGTGCAGGTGCAGGTGCCGGAGCAGGCGCTGCGGCAGCAGGTGCAGCGACGATAGCGCCATCACAGCCGACGGCAGCCGTAGCAGGCGTCCATGCGCCACTACGCCAGCAAAGGCCTGTTGAGTTCTTCCAGACATCGCCGGACGCGCTACGCCAGTTGTCGATGGTCTGAGCACCAGCGGCGCCAGCGACTGCCGCTGCAGCCAACAAGGTTGCCAATTTGCTGAAATTCTTCATGGTTCTCCTTTGGGGGGACAAAAAGCCGCAGCAATGCCGCGAACGATTACTGGACGGTCCGGGTGCCAATCACCCAAAGCGCTTAGGTTATTGTGCCACAGACACTTTGCAGGGCAAACCACCAATCAGGCATCGGACCCCTGCCAAGTCAGCAGCACTCATCTGGGGCGTGCACCGTGGCAAATAAACTACAGCACCGACTTAGAATGCAACACGGAACTTGCCTAGAGTTGAAACAGCCGCGAGCGCCATATGACCCAATTCGCCAAAGAAACCCTGCCCATCAGCCTTGAAGAGGAAATGCGGCGTAGCTACCTCGATTACGCGATGAGCGTGATCGTGGGGCGGGCGCTGCCAGACGCCCGGGATGGGCTGAAGCCCGTTCACCGCCGAGTTCTGTTTGCGATGCACGAGCTCAGCAACGACTGGAACCGGCCCTACAAAAAATCAGCTCGTATCGTCGGTGATGTCATCGGCAAATACCACCCACACGGTGACCAGTCGGTGTACGACACCATTGTCCGCATGGCGCAGGACTTTTCCATGCGCCACATGCTGGTAGACGGCCAGGGCAACTTCGGCTCGGTCGATGGTGACAACGCCGCCGCCATGCGTTACACCGAGATCCGGCTAGCCAAAATTGCCCATGAGCTGCTGGCTGACCTGGACAAGGAAACCGTCGATTTCGGGCCCAATTACGATGGCTCAGAGAAAGAGCCGCTGGTACTGCCAACCCGGCTACCCAATTTGCTGGTCAATGGCTCGGGCGGCATTGCCGTGGGCATGGCCACCAACATTCCGCCGCACAACCTGAACGAGGTGGTCGACGCCTGCCTGCACCTGTTGCGCCACCCAGAGGCAACGATCGACGAGCTGATGGAGATCGTGCCGGCGCCTGATTTCCCCACTGCGGGCATCATCTACGGCATCAATGGCGTCAAAGACGGCTACCGCACCGGACGCGGCAAAGTGGTCATGCGCGCCAAGTGCCATTTTGAGGACATCGACAAAGGCCAGCGCCAGGCCATCATCGTCGACGAGCTGCCCTACCAGGTCAACAAAAAGACTTTGCAGGAACGCATGGCCGAGCTGGTGCATGAGAAAAAAATCGAAGGCATCAGCCACATCCAGGATGAGTCCGACAAATCAGGCATGCGGCTGGTGATCGAGCTCAAGCGAGGCGAGGTGCCCGAGGTGGTGCTGAACAATCTGTACAAGCAGACGCAGCTGCAGGACACCTTTGGCATGAACATGGTGGCCCTGATCAACGGGCAGCCCAAGCTGTGCAACCTGAAAGACCTGGTCGAGGTCTTTTTGCAGCACCGGCGCGAAGTGGTCACGCGGCGCACGGTGTTCAACCTGCGCAAGGCCCGCGAGCGAGGCCATGTGCTTGAGGGCCTGGCGGTGGCGCTGGCCAATATTGACGAGTTCATTGCCATCATCCGCAACGCGCCCACCCCGCCAGTGGCCAAAGTGGAGCTGATGGCGCGCCCTTGGGACAGCCAGCTTGTACGCGAGATGCTCACCCGCACCCGGGCCGACGGCGGCGTGATCAATGCCGACGACTACCGCCCGGACGGCCTGGAGAAGCTGTACGGCATGGGCAGCGATGGCCTGTACCGCCTGTCTGACACGCAAGCGCAAGAGATTTTGCAGATGCGTCTGCAACGCCTGACCGGGCTGGAGCAAGACAAAATCGTCGCTGAATACAAAGAGGTGATGGGCGAAATCGAAGATCTGCTCGATATTCTGGCCAAGCCGGAGCGGGTGTCGACCATCATCAGCGATGAGCTGACCGTGATCAAGACCGAGTTTGGCCAATCAAAGATCGGCGCCCGGCGCAGTTTGGTGGAGCACAGCTCATTTGACCTGAGCACCGAAGACCTGATCACCCCCACCGACATGGTGGTCACGCTGTCGCACAGCGGCTACATCAAGAGCCAGCCACTGGGCGAGTACCGCGCGCAGAAGCGTGGCGGGCGCGGCAAACAGGCCACCGCCACCAAAGAGGACGACTGGGTAGACCAGCTCTTTATAGCCAACACGCACGACTACATCCTGTGCTTCAGCAACCGCGGCCGCATGTACTGGCTGAAAGTTTGGGAAGTGCCGCAGGGCTCGCGCGGCTCACGCGGTCGCCCGATCGTGAACATGTTCCCGCTGACCGACGGTGAAAAAATCACGGTGGTGCTGCCGCTGACCGGTGCAAAGCGAACCTTCCCGGCGGACCAGTACGTGTTCATGGCGACCAGCATGGGCACGGTCAAGAAGACCACACTCGATGAGTTCAGCAACCCACGCAAGGCCGGCATCATTGCCGTCGACCTGGATGAGGGTGATTTCCTGATCGGTGCCGCCCTGACCGACGGCAAGCACGATGTGATGCTGTTCAGCGACGCGGGTAAGGCCGTGCGCTTTGATGAAAGCGATGTCCGGCCCATGGGTCGGCAGGCGCGCGGCGTGCGCGGCATGATGCTGGAAGAAGGCCAAGGCGTCATTGCCATGCTGGTGGCTGAGGACGAACAGCAAAGCGTGCTGACGGCCACTCAAAACGGCTACGGCAAACGCACCAGCATCACCGAATACACCCGGCACGGCCGTGGCACCAAGGGCATGATCGC
>CALPLW020000389.1 GCA_943324505.2 Comamonas sp. lk | reverse complement strand
GTTGTAGATGACATGGTGTGGGACTCAGTCCAATTTGAGGTTGAGCTTGCGCACGATGTCCGCTGACACGCGGCTGGCAGCTTGCATGGCGCCCACGAAATCCAGACCGTCTGCATGCCCGACCGGGGTCAAGGTGCGCGTCGATGCGGTTACGAAGTCAGGGCTCTCGACGGCAGACTTGCAAGCCTTGCGCAGCCAGGCCATCGCGTCTGGCGCAAGGCCCTTGGGGCCATAAAACCCATAGCCACCGACGCCGTAGTTGGCGACCGGTGAGTCCTTGTTGATGAACTCGCGCACCAGCGGCACCGAAGGCAATTCGGCCATGCCGGTAGTGCCGGTAAGGGCCAGTGCCCGCATGCCACGCGCGGAATGTGTCGCCACCATATTTGGAACACTGACGGTGAAATCGACCGTACTGTTCAAAGTCTGGATGACCATGTCATTGATGGAACGGAACGGGACGTGGTTCAACTGCAAGCCCAGTTCGGCCGCAATGGCCTCCATCAGCAGATGGGGCGGCGTTCCGACACCGGCCGTGCCGTAGTTCAGCTTGCCTGGGGCATTGCGGGCAGCGGCAATCATTTCCTCAAAACGCTTGAAGGCTGAACCCGGGCCCACCACCACCGCCATGTTGGCGATGTTGGTTCGGCAGATCAAATCGAAATCGCCCGTCTTGTACGGCACGCTGGACCTCAAGTGGGGCGTCTGGCTGAGCGGCGATTCGGGGCCGTAGGCGATGGTGTAGCCATCCGGGCGCGCCTTGGCCACCACGTCCATGCCCAGCACCATGCCCGCGCCCTCACGGTTATGCACTACCACGGGATGCCCGGCCTGTTTGCTGATGCTGTCGGCCAGAGCTCGGCCCAATACGTCCACTTGCGAACCCGCCGAAAGCGGTATTACCAGGTTGATGGCGCGCGATGGATAGACCTCTTGCGCCTGTAGCGGCACAGCGGTCCACAGCAGCAGCAACGGCAACAACCAGCAGCGCTTGACACGAGAGATGAGATGAAGGTTCATGGCATGTATATCCAGTGGCAGAGGGGACCGCTGCAATGAACGCTGAGACTACAGCCCATGGGGCCACATCGCGCCTGCATCGTTCGCTTAGTCCTTGACAAAATGGTGATGGCGCCCAAATAATACCCCGCGTCCAGAAATTTGTCAAAATTTTCGAAACTATTTGGAGTTTTCTTTAATCATGCCTCTGATCAAAATCCTTGACATTGCCTACGTGCGGGTGCGCGTGCCCGACCTTGACCGGGCGCAGCAATTCTTTATTGACTTCGGGATGCTGTGCAGCGCACGCACGCCGACTGCCCTGTACATGCGTGGCACGGGCATGGCGCACCACATACATGTGGCCGAGCTGGGCGAGCCCAAGTTCTTGGGGCTGGCCTTCCTGGCCGCGTCGCTTGCCGATTTGCATACCGTGAGCAAGGCACCGGGCGCCACTGCGGTGGAGCTCATGGGCGAGCCTGGTGGCGGCCAGCGTGTGAACCTGACTGACCCCGACGGAAATTGCGTCGAAGTGGTGTATGGCATGCAAGAGTTGCCGGCGTTGACGCCCAAGGTGCTGCCTCTGAACGACGCGGCCCACAGCTTGCGCCGGGCCGGCACGCTGTCGCGCCACAGCCGGCGCCCAGCGCAGGTGGTGCGCATCGGGCACGCGGTGCTCAAGAGTCACAACTCCCGGCAGTTGGTGCGGTGGTACCAAGACACTTTAGGCCTACTGTGCAGCGACGAAGTATTGCGCCCGGACGGTCAGTTGGCCTTGTCGTTCAACCGCGTCGATCGCGGCGACGAGTACGTGGACCACCACGTGCTACTCATCGACATTGGACCCAAGGCTGGGATGAATCACGCGGCCTATGAAATCTGCGACCTCGACGATCTCATGCTCGGGCATGAACATCTCAAGTCCAAAGGCTACGAAAACGTCTGGGGCGTGGGCCGGCATGTCTACGGCGGGCAGCTGTTCGACTACTGGATGGACCCTTGGGATTTCATGTACGAACATTGGACGGACACCGACCGTGTCAACGCGAACTTCAAGGGTGTACTGGATGGCACGCCCCAGAGCGCAGCCGGCCCATGGGGACCTGATGTGCCCGAGCGCTTCCTGATGCACGCCCACGAATAGTCGCGAGTTCGGCCATACAAGGCATCGGTTATTACATCTGTTGTACTGGGACGCTCGCCATGCCTTCAGACTGACTGGCCGCATCCACGCCGCCCCGCAAAGGGCACCCGCGCCTATCGATATGCCTACGCTCCATCCTGTCCAATCAAAGGTGAACTACCCCATGAAAATCGATCAAGCCAGCCTCGATCAAATCTTTCTCAAGGCGCGCACAGCCAACGGCTTTCTGGATCGCCCGGTTCCGCTCGAACTGCTGCGCGAGGTTTACGAGACCGCCAGCATGGGCGCAACGTCGATGAACACCCAACCTACGCGCTATGTGTTTCTGCTCACGCCAGCGCAGCGCGCGCGCTTGCTTCCGGCGATGTCGCCGGGCAACCTAGAAAAAACGCGCAGCGCACCGATGAGCGTGATCATTGCCACCGACATGCAGTTTTATGTGCACATGCCAACAATCTGGCACAAGTCCGGTATCAAGGAAATGTTCGAAGGCAACGCAGTGCTCGCGCAGGCCACTGCCACGCGCAACGGCACACTGGGCGGCGCCTATTTCATGATCGCGGCGCGCGCCCTGGGCCTGGACTGCGGCCCGATGAGCGGGGTTGATCTGGCCAAGGTGAACGCCGAGTTCTTCGATGATGGACGATTCAAGGCCAACTTCGTCCTCAATCTGGGTTACGGCGACCCTAGCCTGCTGTTCGCGAGAAACCAGCGCCTCTCGTTTGAGCAGGCCTGTACGGTCTTATAGGGGCAAAGGGCCTCCGGACTTGGCCCATCTGCACGCACAGTCTCAGGATTCTTAACCGGGTTTCCGATTCGCGATCTGCGCCATGCTTGGGTATCGCGGCACCACCTGATGGGAACGTCTTGGGATAACCGCAAGGAATTGAGCGGCTGGAAGCCCCCGATGGCCACTTCAAATCCCCGCACCTG
>CALPLW020000388.1 GCA_943324505.2 Comamonas sp. lk | reverse complement strand
TCCATCACAATCCGGCCGTTTTCAAGCACGTAGCCGTAGTCGGAGGCGTTGAGCGCCATATTGGCGTTTTGCTCCACCAGCAAGATGGTGGTGCCGCGCTCTCGGTTGATGCGAACCACAATCTCGAAGATCTCCTTGGTGAGCTTCGGGCTGAGTCCCAGGCTGGGTTCATCGAGCAGCATCAAATCGGGGTTGGCCATCAGAGCCCGTGAAATGGCGAGCATTTGTTGCTGCCCGCCTGACAGCAGTCCAGCATCTTGGGCCGCGCGTTCGCGCAGGATAGGAAAATAAGCGTAGACCGCTTCGATGTCGGCGGCCACGCCGTCGCGGTCTTGGCGGGTGTAGGCGCCCATCAGCAGGTTATCGCGCACGCTCAGCAGCGGGAACACTTCGCGACCCTCGGGCACATGGCTCAGGCCCTGTTGCACGATCAGGGCCGGGTCTTGCGCCGTGATGTCATTGCCCTTGAACTCGATCGAGCCCTTGCGCGGGTCGATGATGCCTGAGATGGTCTTGAGGATGGTGGTCTTGCCAGCGCCATTGGAGCCGAGCACGGTGGCTATTTCACCGCGGCGAACCTGCAGGCTAACGCCGCGAATGGCCTTGATGGGGCCGTAGGCGCTCTCCACGTTGAGCAGCTTGAGCACGGGCAGGTCGCTCACGGGAGGTGGTGTGGCACTCATGCGTTGTTCCTGCGCAGTGACGAGACATCGTCCACTGAGCCCAGATAGGCCTCGATCACGCCGGGGTCGGTCTGCACCTCGCGCGGTGTGCCCATGGCCAGCACCTCGCCCTGATTCATGGCCAATACCCGGTCCGAGACCTTGGACACCAGGCTCATGTCGTGCTCCACCATCAGCACCGTGATGCCGAGTTCGTTTTTGATGTCTTGAATCCAAAACGCCATGTCGTCGGTTTCTTCGACATTCAGGCCGGACGAGGGCTCGTCGAGCAGCAGCAAGCGCGGCTCGGTGCAAAGAGCCCTGGCGAGCTCCACCACTTTGCGCACGCCATAGGGTAGGCCGGCCACCATCGAATCACGGTGGTGCTGAAGGTCAAGGAACTCAATCACTTCCTCGGCTTTTTGGCGTGCTTGGATTTCTGCATCGCGCGTGGCCGCGGTGAACAGCAGGTCTTGCCAGAAGCCGCTCTTGCGTTGGGTGTGTCGGCCGATCAACAGGTTGTGCAGCACCGTGGCATGCTCAAACAGTTCGATGTTCTGAAACGTGCGGGCAATGCCCAACCCTGCCACCGACTGCGGCAGCTGCTCGGTCAGCCGGATCAGGCCCTTCGGTCCCAGGTAATCGATCTCGCCCGTGGTGGGCGTGTAGATGCGGCTGATCAGGTTGAACACGGTTGTCTTGCCTGCGCCATTGGGCCCGATCAGGGTGAAGACCTCGCCCGGTTGGACATCAAAGCTGACCTTGTTGACCGCCAGCACCCCGCCAAAGCGCACGCTCAGATTGTTGGCGGACAAAAGCGTGGAGGCGGGCTCGACCGGCGACGGGCCGCCCCTAGCTGGGAGGGCCCCCTCGGGGGGCAGCGCCGTACGCGCAGCGACAAGCGTGGGGGCGATCATCTCAATCGGTCCGATTTCTGGAAGGATTTCTGCCGCTTGAACATGCCTTTGCGGTAGAACGGGAACAGTTGCAGGTAGGTACGCACCTTGAGCCAGCGGCCATACAGGCCCATGGGCTCAAACAGCACAAAGGCGATCAACACCACGCCGTAGACCAGCCCTTGCAAGCCTGGCGCCTGGCCCACCGTGGCGGGCAGGTAGTCTTTGAGCATGGCAATCGCCTGCGGCATAGAGATCAGGAAGATGGCGCCTAAAAAGGCCCCATGTACCGAGCCCAGCCCGCCAATGACGATCATCAGCAGCAGGTCAATCGACTGCAGGATGTTGAACTGGTCAGGCGAAATGAACTGCAGCTTGTGCGCATACAGGGCGCCGGCCACGCCCGCCAGTGCGGCCGAGATGGCAAACGACAGGGTCTTGTAGTGCGCCAGGTCGATGCCCATGCTCTGCGCCGAGATTTCGGAGTCACGGATAGCGACAAAAGCCCGCCCGGTCGGAGACCGCAACAGGTTTAGGATGCCCAGAGTGGCCACAACTGCGACCACCAGGCAGAGGAAGTAGAAAGACTCACCGGTGTCCAGGGTCCAGCCCAGCATAGTGGGTTTCTTGATGTGGATGCCAGCATTGCCCCCGGTCACTGACTCCCAGCGCGCCAGCACTTCTTCCACAATAAAGCCGAAGGACAGCGTCGCCATGCCCAGGTAAATGCCCTTGACCCGAAGTGCCGGCAGTCCCACCACAAAACCCACCGCTGCGGACAGGGCGGCGGCGCCTGCCAGCGCCACTGGAAACGGCACACCCGCATTGGTCAGAACGGCTTGGGTGTAGGCGCCCACCCCGAGAAAGGCCGCATGGCCCAGCGAAAACAGCCCGGTGTAGCCCGCCAAGAGCATCAGGCCCAGGCCGGCCACGGCATAAATCAGCACAAAGGTGAGCTGCGCCAACCAGTACTCGGCCACCAGCCAGGGCGCACCCAGCAAAAGCAGTAGCAGTGCGCCGTACCAGAACAACTGGCCGCCGTGTTTGGCCAGCCGGATGTCCTGCGCGTAGTCGGTCTTGAAGATAAAGCGCATGTCAGACCTTTTTGCGCAGCTTTTCGCCAAATAGGCCGGTGGGTTTGACCACCAGCATGATCAGCACCACGATGTAAGCGGCCGTGTCCTTGAAGCCATCCGGCAGGTAAAACCCCGACAGCGATTCCACCAGCCCGATGATCAGCCCGCCCACAATGGCGCCAGGCAGGCTGCCAAAGCCGCCCACCACCGCCGCCGGAAAGGCTTTGAGGCCAATAAAGCCCATGTTGGCGTGCACAAAGGTGATGGGCGCCAGCAGCAGGCCAGCAATGGCGGCCACCGCTGCGGCCAGGCCCCAGGCAATGCCGTTGAGGCGCTTGACCGGGATGCCCATGTAATAGGCTGCCAGTTGGTTTTGCGAAGCCGCCTGCATGGCAATGCCCAGTTTGCTGTAACGAAACAGAGCAAACAGCAGAAGGCACAAAAC
>CALPLW020000387.1 GCA_943324505.2 Comamonas sp. lk | reverse complement strand
ATGAAGGGCGCGTTGCCGCCCAGTTCCAGCGACATTTTTTTGACGGTGGGCGCGCTCTGCGCCATCAGGATGCGGCCGACCTCGGTGCTGCCGGTGAAGCTGATGTGGCGCACCACGTCGCTGGCGCACAGCACCTTGCCCACGGCAATTGAGTTGGCCGAGTCGGCGGTGATCATGTTCAGCACGCCGGGCGGGATACCGGCGCGCAGTGCCAGCTCAGCTGCGGCCAGCGCGGTCAGCGGGGTTAACTCGGCGGGTTTGATGATGACCGGGCAGCCGGCTGCCAGCGCCGGCGCCACCTTGCGCGTGATCATGGCCAGAGGAAAGTTCCAGGGCGTGATGGCGGCGCACACGCCGATCGGTTCTTTCAGAATGATCAGGCGGCGGTTGTTGTCAAACTGCGGCAGGGTCTCGCCATTGATGCGCTTGGCTTCTTCGGCAAACCACTCGACAAAGCTGGCACCATAAGCCACTTCGCCCTTGGCCTCGGGGAATGGCTTGCCCTGCTCGGCGGTCATGATGCGGCCCAGGTCGTCCTGGTTGGCCATCAGCAGGTCAAACCACTTGCGCAGAATGATGCTGCGCTCTTTGGCGGTCTTTTTGCGCCAGGCCGGCCAGGCGGCATTGGCGGCGGCAATGGCTGCCTCTGCCTCGGCCGGGCCCAGGTTGGCCACATCGGCCAGCTTGTGGCCGTTGGACGGGTCCAGCACGTCAAAGCGGCTAGTGCCTGAGCCCCCCGCGGTAGGCGCCGCCACCCACTGGCCGTTGATCAGGCTGTCGGTCTTGAGCAGGCTGGGGTCTTTGAGCAGGGCCAGCGGCGAAGTCTTCATGTCCATGTTGGGTGTCTTCAGAGTTGATTTGCCGCCATCATACGGCCGTGCCGAAGGGCGCCACGGCTGGGTGCGTCGCCTGCATGACCTAAAATTGACGATTGCCAAAAGATGCAGTTTCAACCCGGTTCCACCCATCATGACTTTGCCTGCCACCCCCGCCAGCGTTGCCGATATCCGCCAAATCTTTCTTGATTTCTTCGAGTCCAAGGGCCACACCGCCGTGGCATCGAGCCCGCTGGTGCCGGGCAACGACCCGACGCTGATGTTCACCAACTCGGGCATGGTGCAGTTCAAGGACGTGTTTTTGGGCACCGACAAGCGCTCTTATGTGCGGGCGGCTTCGGTGCAGGCCTGTCTGCGCGCCGGCGGCAAGCACAACGACCTGGAAAACGTGGGCTACACCGCGCGCCACCACACCTTTTTCGAGATGCTGGGCAACTGGAGCTTTGGCGATTACTTCAAGCGCGAGTCGCTCAAGTGGGGCTGGGAGCTGCTGACCCAGGTCTACAAGCTGCCGGCCGACAAGCTGTGGGCCACGGTCTACATCGACGACGACGAGGCCTACGACATCTGGACCAAAGAGATTGGCCTGCCGCCCGAGCGCGTGGTGCGCATCGGCGACAACAAGGGCGCCAAATACGCCTCGGACAACTTCTGGATGATGGCCGACACCGGCCCCTGCGGCCCCTGCTCCGAGATTTTTTACGACCACGGCCCCGAGGTGGCGGGCGGCCCGCCCGGCAGCCCCGAGCAGGACGGCGACCGCTACATCGAGATCTGGAACCACGTGTTCATGCAGTTCGACATGCAGGCCGACGGCCGGCTGCTGCCGCTGCCTGCGCCCTGTGTGGACACTGGCATGGGGCTGGAGCGGCTGGCGGCGATTCTGCAGCACGTGCACAGCAATTACGAGATCGACCTGTTTGACGCCCTGATCCGCGCCGCCGCACGCGAGACCGGCTGCACCGACCTGGGCAACAAGAGCCTGCGCGTGATCGCCGACCACATCCGTGCCACTGCATTCTTGGTCAGCGACGGCGTGGTGCCGTCCAATGAGGGGCGCGGCTATGTGCAGCGCCGCATCGTGCGCCGCGCCATCCGCCACGGTTACAAGCTGGGCAAAGGCACACCGTTTTTCCACAAACTGGTGCCCGACCTGGTGGCGCTGATGGGCGAGGCCTACCCCAAACTCAAGGCTGATCAGCAGCGCATCACCGAGGTGCTCAAAACGGAGGAAGAGCGCTTTTTCGAGACCCTGGCCAATGGCATGCACATCCTTGACGAGGCGCTGGCCGGTGGCGTGACCGTGCTGCCGGGTGAGGTGGCTTTCAAGCTGCACGATACCTTTGGCTTTCCGCTCGACTTGTCGGCCGACGTCTGCCGCGAGCGTGACCTGAGCGTGGACGAAGCCGGCTTCCATGCCGCCATGGAAAAACAAAAGGCCCAGGGCCGCGCCGCCGGCAAGTTCAAGATGGACAAGGCGCTGGACTACGCCGGCGAGGGCAATGACTTTGTGGGCTACGACGAACTCACGTCTACTACAAAAATAGTAGCAATGTATGCAGATGGGGCGCCGGTCAGCGCCCTGAAAGCCGGGCAAAGCGGCGTGCTGGTGCTGGCCACCACGCCCTTCTACAGCGAGAGCGGCGGCCAGGTTGGCGACCAGGGCGCGGTGTTTTGCGACCAGGGCCTGTTCCAGGTGGCCGATACCCAAAAGATCAAGGCCGATGTGTTCGGCCACCACGGCACGCTCAAGAGCGGCAGCCTGGCGGTGGGCGATGCCGTGACCGCCCATGTGGATGCGTCGTTGCGCGCCGCCACCATGCGCAACCACAGCGTCACCCACCTGATGCACCAGGCGCTGCGGGAGGTGCTGGGCAGCCATGTGCAGCAAAAGGGCAGCCTGGTGAACGCCGAGCGCACCCGTTTTGACTTTGCCCACAACGCGCCGGTGAGCGACGCCGAAATCCGCGAGGTGGAAGCCCGCGTCAATGCCGAAATTCTGAGCAACGCCGCCACCCAGGCAAGGCTGATGGACATGGAGTCTGCCAAGCAGACCGGCGCCATGATGCTGTTTGGCGAAAAATACGGCGAGGTGGTGCGCGTGCTGGACATCGGCAGCACCACCGAACTCTGCGGCGGCACCCATGTGCAGCGCACCGGCGACATCGGCTTGTTCAAAGTGGTGGCCGAGAGCGGCGTGGCCTCGGGCGTGCGCCGGATCGAGGCCGTGACCGGCCAGCACGCGCTGCACTACCT
>CALPLW020000386.1 GCA_943324505.2 Comamonas sp. lk | reverse complement strand
GGCACGTGCGCCCCAACGTGCGCCGGTGTCTGTCGCCAACAGTGCCGCTGCAACTGGGCCAAAGGAACTCAAGGACGAAAACTGAAGGAGTCTGCATTGAAACAGATAGAGATTTACACCGATGGCGCCTGCAAGGGTAATCCCGGCCCGGGTGGTTGGGGCGCGCTGCTCAAATCAGAGGGTACGCAAAAAGAATTATTTGGTGGCGAACTAGGGACCACAAACAACCGAATGGAGATGTTGGCTGTGATCGAAGCGCTGACGGCCTTGAAGCGACCCTGCCAGGTGATCTTGCACGTCGACAGTCAGTATGTGCTCAAGGGCATGACTGAATGGCTTCCAGGGTGGAAGGCCAGGGGATGGAAGACCGCAGCCAAGCAGCCGGTCAAAAATGTTGACCTCTGGCAGCGTCTGGATGCCTTGGTCAATGGCGCCGGCCATGCGATCGAATGGCGCTGGGTCAGGGGTCACAACGGTGACCCAGGTAATGAGCGTGCCGATGCCTTGGCCAATCGTGGCGTGGCTCAGGCGCTACAGGCACGCTGAAACTCAAGCGAAATTCAGCCTGGTCTTTCAGGTCAGCATCAGTTCCTTGTGTAAAGGATGTGCTTTATCGCGGGGTCTGTCGTTGATTTAGCGCAAGGGCTGCTACATTTGCGGTTTTGCCAATCGGCGCGGAGCCACTGGCACATTTGAAATTTTGTTGAAACAGCAAGCTCATGGCCAAAAAAATAATCTACCCCCTGGTCGCCATTCTTGGCATTGCCGCTGTCTCAGGCGCTGCTTGGTGGTACCAGTCCAAGCCCACAGGGCCTAAGGAAATGGTTGCCGGCTCGGGGGCAGCGCCGGCCGGTGCTCCAGCAATTCCCGCATCTGGTCCTGCTGTGCCACGTGCGGCTGGGGTGGAGGTGGCTAAGGTTGAGGCCATGTCCTTGCGCGACGACGCCCAGGCCGTGGGAACCCTTCGATCCCGCCAGAGCGTGATGCTTCGCCCTGAAATAGCGGGCCGAATCAAAGAATTGGGGTTTGCCGATGGCGCCAGGGTGCGCAAAGGGCAGATGCTTGTTCAGCTCGATGATGCATTGCAACGCGCAGACTTGCGCCAAGCGCTGGCTCAGGTCTCGATTGCCAAAGCTAATTTGAAGCGCAATGAAGAGTTGGTGGCCCAAAATTTCGTGGCCAAGCGGGTGCTGGATGAGAGTGCCGCCAGTTTGCAGGTGGCAGAAGCCCAATTGGGCCTGTCATGTGCCCGTTTGTCGCGCATGGTCCTGCTGGCGCCCTTTGACGGCACCTTGGGGATCCGAAACATCAATTTGGGTGATTTCGTCAAAGATGGGGCCGACCTTGTTAACCTGGAAGACACCAGCAGCATGTATGTGGATTTCCGCTTGCCTGAGCGTTTTCAAGGGAAAATAAAGCTTCAGCAGCCTGTCGAGTTGCTGCTCGATGCAGTACCAGGGCGTAAATTCAAGGCCCGCATTGAAGCGCTTGACCCTTTGCTGGACGCCAATGGCCGCTCGGTGGGTGTCCGAGCTGTGCTACCCAACAATATGGGTGAGGCAGCCAATCCACCTGGAGCCGCCGGCGGTGGCGGTGCTGGAAGACCGGCCGCCGCAGCTTCAGCAGCAGCCTCGGCCCCCAAGGCACGACCAGCACGCCCGGCTGCGGCCCGTCCGAATGCAGCGCCAGAGTCTGGCGCTGTGTCACGTGCAGCCGGCCCCTATGAGGCGCTGGGTTGTCCGCCGGATCCGATTACCCCAAGCGCTCGGCCCGCAACGGCCGCTGTTGCGGCAGCACGGGCTGCGCCTGAGGGTGGCCCAGCACCGTTGCGGCCTGGTATGTTCGCGCGCGTGACCGCCGTGTTCTCGGTGAACGAAGCAGCCTTGGTGGTGCCTGAGGAAGCTATCGTTCCTCAGGGTGGCCGTCAATTTGTGTTTAAAGTTGTTGAGCCTGGCGCTTTGCCGCCGGCGGTAGCCGCCTCTGCGCCACCGCTCGCGCCTGACACCAAATTTGTCTCCCAGCGGCAGGAGGTCAAACTTGGCGCTCGCCGCGCTGGCAAAGTTGAGGTGACCGACGGTCTGAGCGAGGGCCAGACCGTGGTGGTCGCTGGGCAACAGCGACTGCAACGGGATGGTACTGCGCTGCGTGTGGTGGAACTCGGTCGTCCACCACAGGCTGGCGCCCCTGGTGCCGGCGCCAGCGCCCCTGTTGCGACTGCATCTGCTGCGACTCCAGCAGCAAGCCGCTAATCTCCGGGGCTTTGAACCATGCAACTCGCTGAAACTTCCATCCGCCGCCCGGTCTTCGCGACCGTGCTGTCGCTGCTGATCGTGCTGATCGGGGCGGTGTCTTTCAACCGGCTCACCGTTCGCGAATACCCGAAGATCGACGAACCGGTCGTCTCGGTAACCACAGTGTTCACCGGTGCATCGAGCGAGGTCATGGAGAGCCAGGTGACCAAGGTGCTGGAGGATTCCTTGGCCGGCATTGAAGGGGTCGATGTCATCACCTCGACAAGCCGACAGGAGCGCAGCCAGATTTCCGTTCGATTTGCCCTCACACGAGACGCCGATTCGGCAGCGGCCGATGTACGCGACAAGGTCACACGCGTGCGTCAGCGCTTGCCGCAGGGTATCGATGAGCCTGTGATCGCCAAGGTGGAGGCCGATGCTTTCCCGGTGATTTTTCTGGCGATGAGCTCTGATACGCACAATTCGCTGCAGTTGTCCGAGATGGCCAATACACTGGTCAAACCAGTGCTGCAAACCGCCAAGGGTGCAGCCGATGTGATTGTTCAGGGCGAGCGCAAGTTTTCGATGCGAATTTGGGTAGATCCAGACAAGCTGGCTGCCTACCGCCTGACCATACAGGACTTGGAAGATGCGGTGCGCCGGTCGAATCTGGAGGTGCCGGCCGGACGTATCGAGAGCCGACAGCGCGAGTTCAATGTGACCGCTGCAACCGATTTGCAGCGACCGCAAGACTTTGCCCAGGTTGTCATTCGCACAGTGAATGGGCAGCCTATCCGCATCGCAGATGTGGCCCGAGTACAGCAGGGACCCGTAGACGAGCGCTCGAGCGTGCGACTGAATGGTCGTGACGC
>CALPLW020000385.1 GCA_943324505.2 Comamonas sp. lk | reverse complement strand
GCTGTGGTCAATAACATGTTGACCATCCTGATAGATCCAGCGCGGCTGGGCAACCAAACCAACTTTGCTCAGGAGGCGCTCGCCTTCGTTGATTGGTTGCGTCAAAGCCCGGCCGCGCCTGAAACAGCGGGTATGAAATTGGCTGGCGAACCAGAGCGCATTGCACGAATCGAGAGACTCCGCGACGGCATTGTCATTGACGATGCCACCTGGCGGGAGTTGCATGAATGCGCCCGCAAACTTGGACTGCCAGAATAAATCGAGGGCTCTAGCCCGTGTGAGGCGCCCTGCAAGGCGCGCGTGAGACACCCCTAGACGGCCCATCAGGTCGATTGTTCACTAAGAAAAGTATCGACTTCATCTCGACTCGGACAGCCAAGGCGTCCGCCAAAGCGCGTGCACTTGAGCGCAGCAGCGACACAGGCAAAGCGCGCAGCACTTTCAATAGACTTGCCCTCCAGCAAAGCCAGCGCGAGCGCGCCATGGAATACGTCCCCGGCGGAAAGCGTATCAACGACATTCACCACAGGCGAATCAACGTGGCAGATTTGCCCATCCTGTACCCAAAAATATCCGTCAGCACCGCAACTGGCGCCCACGTGACCCTCATGGCCTGACGCAATGTGCAGCAATGCTGTTTCTACATGGGTGGCGCCTGTGTAACTTAGCAGGCCAGCGTCTGAAAAAACTGCATAGGTCGCGAGTGGAACGATGCGGTCTAGAACATGCTTCGGTGCAATATCGCCGTCAATCATGCGGGGTAACCCGAGTGCTTTCGCTGCTTTGAGTGCGGTCTCAGCCCCGTTGACCCATCGCGCATCGCAATGCACCATGTCGGCCTGGACCAGCGATGGCAGCGGCAACCATGTGGCCGAATCATCGACATCTGGATCGTGATAGGGAACCACGAGCCGTTGCCCTTTGGCGTCAACCAGCACTGAGACGTGCGAAGACACAGTCCCCGCAACGGTGCGCAGGCAAGAAACATCCAGCCCCGCAGCCAGCAGAGCCGCGCGCATCTGGCCGCCTTCGTTGTCATCACCCAGCCGCGCCCACACCGTGGCTTGCCCGCCAAGCTTGACAAATGAACAAGCGGCTGAAACAGCCATACCATCGACCACCCGGCAGGCTTGGCTGGCCAGCACCTTGGCTGGCGCAGCAGGAATAGCATCAACACGGTAAATTGACGTTGTCGACACCGTACCGACTGCAATAAGTCGTTTCGGCTGGACTTGACGCTGTTTCGTCGGCATCAACAAATCTTCATTTTTGTCGATTGGAGCGCCAACTTGGTAATTTCTGGCCAGTTCTGAGCTTGTACAAGGGCACTAGGCGCAATCCAGGACCCGCCAACCGTACAACAATTTGGCAGAGCCAGATAGTCCGGTATATTGGCCGCTTGAATGCCACCGGTAGGACAAAAAACCACGTCAGGAAATACCGGCGCCATGTTGCGCAACCAAGGGATACCTGCCGAGCCTTGCGCGGGGAAGAACTTCAGCTCGCGAAAACCCTGCTCGCGAGCAAACATGACTTCACTGGCGCTGGCGGTGCCTGGCAAAAACGGCAGGCCAGCCAGTCGAGCCGCATGGGCCAGAGACGGTGTGAGGCCAGGCGAAACGCCAAAAGCCACGCCGGCCTCAACAGCCGCCTGAACATCCTCTGCTGTCAGCAAGGTGCCCAAGCCGATGTCAGCCTCAGGTGCGGCTTCAATCATGGCCTTGACTGCATCGAGGGCTTGGGGCGTGCGCAGCAATACCTCAAACACCACAACACCTCCCCGCACCAAGGCAGCAGCCAGTTCTGCCGCTGAGTGAACATCATGGACAGTCAACACGGGCATGACTGGCACACGTGCCAAAATTTGCCGCATGGTTCGTTTGTAACGCGTCATTGGGCGGGCCCTGTTCGATGTTGTCATGGCGTGAAGTGCCTTAAGCCGTATCTCGGGCTTGGTAGGCGCGAACGGGCCACAAAAGAGAAATTTGCTGTACGGCCATGCGCAGGGGCTCCACGAAAGACAGCAAGCGAGACCTATCAAGTTTGAATGACAACCCCGCAATCGACACGGCACCAAGCACGACATGTGGGTCGTTATGATCCACGACCAGCATCGCTATGGCTGACAGGCCTATTTCTGACTCCTGCTCATTGAGTCCAAACCCCAGCTTGCGCGTGACACGAATCGCCCGACGTAGTTCTTCCACGGTCTTTACGGCTCGGGGCCCCACCAGCGGATTATCAAAACCACGGGCTTCAACCAGAGCGATGGCGGTATCCTCTGGCATGCTCGCTAGCCAGATCTTTCCCATTGCCGTGGTGTGCAATGGGACATCCTGCCCATTAATAGGGTCGTAACGGAAGGACCCTGTCGCACCCTGCGCCTTAGCAACCCAGTTCATTGCCTCACCATCAACCACCGCCAGCCGCACTAGCTCACCGGTATGTCGTGCAAGCTCATCCAGCGGCGGCTGGCAAGCTTGTGTGATATTGGTGCTGGCAAGCAGGCGCAACCCCATCGCGCTCAGCCTGAGCGTTGGTACGTAACGGTCGCTAAAACCTTCTTGCTTGACGTAGTGGCTGGCAACAAGCGCTTGGAGCAGACGGTGAGTGGCGCTTAGAGGCAGCGCCAGCTTTTGCGAAATCGCACTGATGGATAAGCCGCTGCTGTGATCAACCAGCAGTTCAAGCAGCTTCATACAACGCTCAACGGACGACGCGCTGAAATTTGACATTCAAGAATCTTCCACCTTACGACAATTCAAAGCAGCTGAATTGTATAACTGGAAACACTTTCCGGTAAATTAAGGTGCAAGCTACAATAATGGTGTGGAAATCTTTTCCAAAGAAGCCTCCGAAAATCTGCCCCCTTTCTGACAGACTTGCACCATGTCTACCGTTTACATCAAAGCAGTACAAAAATACTTCGATCAAACCCATGTCATCAGGGGGGTTAGCATTGATATTCAGGATGGTGAGTTCTGCGTTTTGGTCGGGCCTTCCGGCTGCGGAAAATCAACTTTGCTGCGCATGATCGCGGGACTGGAGGAAGTTTCTCAAGGCACGATCTCCATCGGTGACAAGGTCGTTAATGACATCCCCTCCAAAGAGCGGGATATCGCCATGGTGTTTCAAAGCT
>CALPLW020000384.1 GCA_943324505.2 Comamonas sp. lk | reverse complement strand
GGGAATCCACGAAGTCATGGATCCCCGGTCGTAGCCGGGGACGACAGGGTTTGCGCGCACAGCCGCTTATCCCGGCGCCGCCTTGACCGGCACACCTGAAGCCCCGCCATGTCGCGACCCGGACAACCATGGCGCCTGACCCGGGCACGGTGGCCAGCAATGTCTTTATAGTGCAAGGTTCCCAGCCTGACGCAAACTGCCCATGAGCCAACCTGACCCCTTTCCCCCGTTTGACGACATCGGGGTCCCTGTGCCGATCGATATTCCGGCTGGTTTTCGGCGCATCGCGCTCGGTGGCGGCTTCATGGCGCATAACGGCCCGCTGTATGCGCGCTGGACTGGCGAGCGGGTACTGCTCGGTTTTCGGGTGGAAGAGCGCCATACCAACCCGCTCAAAATCTGCCACGGCGGCATGCTGGCCACCTTTGCCGACATGCTGGTGCCCTGCGCCAATATGTACCAGTCCACCTTGGAGCGCCGTTTTTTCCCCACCATCAGCTTGCAGATCGACTACATGAGCCCGGCGCCGCTAGGCGCCTGGGTGCAGGGGCAGGCCGATATTTTGCGTACCACTCGAAACATGCTGTTTGGTCAGGGGCTGGTCACGGCCGATGGCGAGCCCGCGCTGCGCATGAGCGGCATCTTCAAGATGGGGCCCTTGCTGACCGAGGGCTCGTCCACTGACCCGCTCGGGCTCAAAACGCCATGAGCGCCAGTTCGTCGCTGCCGCTGTCGCAACCGGTGCCGTTCCGGCAGGATGCCGCTGTGGTCGGCCTGGTCGGTCTGGCCCATGCCAGTTCCCATTTTTCGCATCTGCTTCTGCCGCTGATGTTCCCGGTGTTCATGGCCGAGTTCGGGTTGAGCTACTCGCAGGTGGGGCTGTTGATGACGGTGTTCTTTGTCGTCTCCGGCATCGGTCAGGCCGCCGCTGGCTTTGCGGTAGACCGGCTTGGCGCGCGGCCCCTGTTGTTCGCGGCCCAGGCCATCCTGGCGCTGGCCTGCGCGGCAGCCTCGCTCGCCAATGGTTACCTGGCGCTGCTGATGGTGGCGGCGCTGGCCGGCCTTGGCAATGCCACCTTTCACCCGGTGGACTTCACCATCATGAACCAGCGGGTGTCGGCGCCGCGGCTGGGCCACGCCTTCAGTGCGCACGGCCTCACCGGCAACCTGGGCTGGGCGGCGGCACCGCTGTTTTTGGTGGGCCTGACCAGCCTGACCAACTGGCGCACCGCCTACCTGGCAGCGGCCCTGATGTACCTGGCGATCCTGGCGCTGCTGTGGCTGCAGCGGGACAAGCTCAGCACGCAGGCCGTGGTGCGCCCGGCCGGGACGATCGAGGAGCACAAGCTGGCCTTCATGAAGCTCCCGGTGGTGTGGTGGTGCTTCGGCTTCTTTCTGCTGTCAACCATGACGCTGGCGGTGGTGCAAAGCTTTTCTGCCTCCATCCTCAAAGCGGTTCATGGGGTCAGCATCGAGGCGGCCACGCTGACGCTCACGGCCTACATGCTGTGCGGCGCTGCCGGCATGCTGGCGGGTGGCTTCATCGCCGGCCGTGCGGCCAGCAGCGACCGGGTGGTGGCAGTGGCCATGACGGTGGCGGCGCTGTGCCTGGCGCTGTGCAGCACCGGGCTGCTGGGCGGCACCGGCACCATGGTGGTGCTGGCGGCTACCGGTTTTGCCGTTGGCATTGGCGGCCCATCGCGCGACATGATGATCAAACGGGCCACGCCGCGCGAGGCGACCGGCCGCGTCTATGGCATGGTGTATTCCGGGCTGGACGTCGGGTTTGCGCTGTCGCCGGTGGTCTTTGGCCTGTTCATGGACCGTGGCTGGTACGCCGCCACCCTGCTGGGCGCTGCCGGCACCCTGCTGCTCAGTGTGGCGGCAGCGCTGGCGGTGGGCCGGCAGACCGTGCGCGCCAGTGCCCCGGTGACGGCTGCCAGCCGTGCTTGACGTGGGTCGGAATACACGGCTGAAGCTGGCCATAATCAGCGCATGAACAGTCAAAAAATAGCCGGCCACCTGTTGGTCGAATGCCTGGTGGCACAGGGCGTCACGCACGCCTTTGGTGTACCGGGCGAAAGCTACCTGGCCGTGCTGGACGGTTTTCACCGCCATGCAGACCAGATTCGCTTCATCATCAACCGGCAGGAGGGGGGCGCTGCCTTCATGGCGGAGGCCCATGGCAAACTGACGGGCCGGCCTGGCGTGTGTTTTGTCACCCGCGGCCCGGGCGCTACCAATGCCTCGATCGGCGTGCACACCGCGTTTCAGGACTCCACGCCCATGGTGCTGTTTGTGGGCGACGTCGCCAGCGATACACGGGACCGCGAAGCCTTTCAGGAGGTGGATTACCTGAGCTTTTTCGGCCCGAGCACCAAGGGTTTTGCCAAGCGGGTTGAGCGCATTGACGACGCGCGCCGCATCCCGGAATACGTGGCCCGTGCCTTTGCCACCGCCATGAACGGCCGCCCCGGCCCGGTGGTGCTGGTG
Organism: Comamonas sp. lk; assembly: GCA_943324505.2. GTDB lineage: Bacteria > Pseudomonadota > Gammaproteobacteria > Burkholderiales > Burkholderiaceae_C > Rhodoferax. The sequence goes on along the minus strand of CALPLW020000384.1, from coordinate 667 downwards.
CTGCCGGAGGACATGCTGACCCAGCCCGTGGTGGCGCACCCGGCGACTGGCCTGGCGCCGCAACCACTACCCCGCCTGGCCCCGGTTGAGGCCTGGAGCGACCCGGGCGCTTTGCGCACATTGCGCGAACTGCTACTGAAATCAGAGCGCCCCATGGTGATTGCGGGCGGCGGCGGCTGGACAGTGCAGTCTGCCCAGGCGCTGCAACGCTTTGCCGAGAACTGGTGCCTGCCGGTGGGCAACGCCTTTCGTTTCCAGGATACTTTTGACAACCACCACCCCTTGTACGCCGGTGACGTTGGCATTGGCATCAACCCCAAACTGGCCGAGCGCATCCGCACCAGCGACCTGGTACTGGCCATCGGGCCGCGCCTGGGCGAGATGACCAGCGGCGGCTACACCCTGTTCGAGGTGCCGCGCCCGCGCCAAACCCTGGTGCACATCCACGCCAGTGCCGAGGAGTTGCACCGGGTCTACCACGCTGACCTGGCCATCAACGCCACCATGAACGCTGCCGCGCGTTCACTTGAGGTGCTGACCGCGCCGGTGACCCTGCCCTGGGCGGCCTGGACCGAGGCCTGCCACGTCGACTACCTGGCCAACCTGGAGCCGCAGCCTTTGCCGGGCGAGATCGACATGCCGGCCATCGTGGCCTGCCTGCAAACGC
>CALPLW020000383.1 GCA_943324505.2 Comamonas sp. lk | reverse complement strand
CGGTTGGACACCTCGCCCAGGTGGTGCAGGGTGTCGCCAAAGGTCATCTCCAGTTGGGTCAGCTTCTTGAAGTAGTGGCTGACGATGTACTCGTCAGTCACGCCAATGCCGCCGTGCAGTTGCACCGCCTGCTGGCCGATGAAGCGCATCGAATTGCCCAACTGGTACTTAGCCCGGGCCATGGCCGCGCGGCGCTCCGGCGCCGGGGCGTTGAGTTTGAGCGAGGCGTAGTAGCTCATCGAGCGAGCCAGCTCCAGCTGCATTTTCATGTCGGCAGCGCGGTGGCGCAGCGCCTGGAAGCTGCTGATGACCACGCCAAACTGCTTGCGGGTGTTCATGTACTCGGTGGTCAGGCTCAGGGTTTTGTCCATCACGCCCACTGCTTCGGCGCAGGCGGCGGCGATGCCGATGTCTACCGCGTGTTCCAGGGCGGTCAGGCCGTCGAGCGTGACCAGTTCGGCGGGCGCCTGCTGCAGCGTCACTTCGGCCGCGCAGGCGCCGTCCTGCGTGCCATAGCCCCGCGTGCTGACGCCTGCCGCCTCACGTGCCACCAGAAACAAGGCCATGCGCTCGCCCACCAGGGCAGGCACCAGAAACGCATCGGCCTGGTCACCGGCAGGTACTATACTTTTTGTAGCATCCAAGGTCCAGCCGGCGGGGGTTTGAACCGCTTTTGACTTGCAAACATCGAGCCGGTAGCGGGCTGCGCGCTCCTGATGGGCCAGCACCACCAGTGCCTCGCCGCTGGCAATGCGCGGCAGCCAGGCCGCCTGCAGGGCCTGTGGCGCATAGCCACCCAGCACGCCGCTGGCGATGAGGCTGTGTGCCAGTGGCTCCAGCACGATGCCGCGGCCCAGCTCTTCCATCACCACCATGCCCTCCACCGGGCCCATGCCCATGCCGTCATGCTCGGGCGCGATGTAGAGGCCGCACAGGCCGAGTTCGGCCAGTTCGGTGTAAGCGGCGCGCGAAAAACCGCCGGCGCGCGTGGTTTCGCGGCGGCGGTCAAAGCTGTAGCCCTTGTCGACCCATTTGCGCACGGCGTCGCGCAGTTGGTCCTGGTCTTCAGAGAAATCAAAGTCCATGGTGTGTGTCCTTTTGGTTCGGTGGCAGCGGCGGGGCGGGTTAGCCCAGCACCACCTGCGAGACGATGTTGCGTTGCACTTCGTTGCTGCCGCCGTAGATGGTGGTCTTGCGCATGTTGAAGTAGGTCGAGGCCAGCGGCGCGCACCAGGCGGCACCCACGGCGTCGCCCTGCCAGCCGGCCTCCATGGCCTCGCGGATCAGGGGCAGGGCGTAGGGGCCGGCAGCCAGCATCATCAGCTCTGAGTAGCGCTGCTGGATCTCGCTGCCGCGTATTTTCAGCAGGCCGGCGATGTCGAGCGACTGCTTGCCTGATGTCTCCGCCGCCAGCACGCGCAGCACCAGCATTTCCAGCGCCACCACATCGACTTCCAGCTTGGCGATTTCGTCGCGGAAGCGGGTGTCGTCGTACACGCCTTCGGCGCGGGCAATGCGCTTGAGCCGCTCCAGCTCGCGCTTGGTGCGGTTCACATCAGCAATGTTGGTGCGCTCGTGCGCCAGCAGGTGCTTGGCGTAGTGCCAGCCCTTGTTTTCTTCGCCCACCAGGTTCTCGGCGGGGACTTCGACGTTGTCAAACCAGACCTCGTTGACCTCGGCTTCGCCATCGAGCAACACGATAGGACGCACCGTGACACCGGGCGACTTCATGTCGATCAGCAGAAAGCTGATGCCGGTCTGCGGTTTGCCTTCGCTGCTGGTGCGCACCAGGCAAAAAATCCATTCGCCGTACTGGCCCAAGGTGGTCCAGGTCTTCTGGCCGTTGACGATGAACTTATCCCCGCGCCGCTCGGCCCGGGTTTTGAGCGAGGCCAGGTCGGAGCCGGAGCCCGGCTCGCTGTAGCCCTGGCTCCACCAGACATCGCCACTGGCGATGCCAGGCAAAAAGCGCTGCTGCTGCTCGGCATTGCCAAAGGCCATGATCACCGGTGCCACCATCACCGGGCCAAAGGGCACCACGCGGGGCGCCCCGGCCAGCGCACACTCTTCTTCAAACAGGTGTTTCTGGATGGAGTTCCAGCCCGGGCCGCCAAATTCCTTGGGCCAGGCGTGGCCGAGCCAGCCCTTCTTGCCCAAAATCTTGGCCCAGCGCTGCATATCGTCGCGGGTCAGACGCAAGGCGTTGTGCACCTTGTGCGAGATGTCAGCGGGGAGTTGATCGCGCACCCAGGCGCGAATGTCTTCGCGGAACTGCTGTTCCTCTGTTGTGAAAGCCAAATCCATATGGGGTCTCCCGTTAATTCCTGCGGTCGGTGCAGTTTTTAGCACGACCGTGCGATTATGGCTGTCCAAGCGGTGACAAACCCAGTTCACCCAACAGGTGTTTTACCTGAGCCTGCAAGTGAGCGACCTCAGCTTCGAGCCGATCCAGCCGTGCTTGGGTGCTTGCGTCACCACCATCGCGGCCTGAGTTTTGGCTTGACGTTCCGCTGGCCTGGGCCGCCGGCAAGCCGCACAGCAGGTGAGCCCAGCGTTGCTCCCGTGCCCCGGGGGCTCGCTGCAGCTTGACCGCCAGCGGGCCGCCCTTGTCGTCGCTGCGATCCTGCATTTCTTCCAAAAAGCCTTCAACCGACGAGACATCAGCAAAGCGGTACCAACGCTCGCTGTTCAGCCGCAACTCGGCCGCAGTTTGCGGGCCGCGCAGCATCAGCAGGCCCAGCAGCACGGCCGATTGCTCCGGAACGCCAATCCCGCGCTGGGCGTTGTGCTCAAACCGTGCTGTGCGTCCGCCGCTGCTCTCGCGCACCAAGCCGGCGGTCTTGAGGCTGTCAAGGGCGGCGGCGATGTCGGCCTCGCTCAAGTCCATCAAGGGTTCGCGGCTGCTTTTCTGGTTGCAACCCAGCAGCAGTGTGTTGAGCGTGAGCGGGTAGCTGTCGGGCACGGTGCGGGCTTTTTCCATCAGCGTGGCCAGCACGCGCGCTTCGGCTGCTGACAGGGGGGTGGTGGCAGGGGTCAGGGTCATAATTCAGGCAGGTATGAGAAACATCGTGATTTTGATCTCGGGCGGCGGCTCCAACATGGCGGCCATCGTCCGCGCCGCCGAGCGCGAGGACTGGCTGGCCCATTATGGTGCCCGGGTGACGGCCGTCAT
>CALPLW020000382.1 GCA_943324505.2 Comamonas sp. lk | reverse complement strand
GGCACATGCACCATGTCGATGCCGGCCTGGGCCTTGAGCAGTTCGGTACCCAGATGAGGCAAGCTGCCGCTGCCGGCCGAGCCGTAGGACAGCTTGCCCGGGTTGGCCTTGGCGTATTGCACCAGTTCGGCCACGGTTTTCACGGGCAAGCTGGGGTGGACCACCAACACGTAATTGACGTCCACCGTGCGCACAATGTGCGTGAAGTCTTTGCGCGGGTCATAGGGCATCTTTTCATAGATACCGACGTTGATGGCCAGCGAGGCAATGTTACCCAGCAAAAGGGTGTAGCCGTCTGGCGCGGCTTGCGCCACGATGCCAGCGCCCAGCATACCGCTGGCGCCGCCCTTGTTGTCGATCACCACCGGCTGACCCAGCGCCTCGGCCAAGGCCGGTTGCACCACCCGGGCGTAAAAGTCGACCGCGCCGCCTGGCGGGAAGGGCACCACCAGCCGAATGGGCTTGCTGGGATAGGCCTGGGCCAGTACGGTACAGGCCGCCAAAAAACCAAAGAGCGCGACGCAAAGCCGCTGCCAATTAAAGCCGATGCGCATGGTGTTTGTCTCCTTTTTTGGGCAGTGTACACTTTGATTTTGCCCTCTGAAAGGCGGCTCCATGGCCACCACGATTGACCGTTTGGACTGTTGGGTGCTTCGTGCGCCGATCGCCGAGCCCGTGGCCAACGCCTTTGGCGCCATGAGCAACCGGCCCGCCGTTTTTTTGCGCGTAAACGCCAGCGATGGCGCCACGGGCTGGGGCGAGGTGTTCAGTAATTTCCCACAAGTGGGCGCCGAGCACCGGGCGCGGCTGGTCAGCAGCATCTTTGCGCCCATGCTGGCGGGGGTGTCAGCCGACGACCCTGCCAGTGTGCGCAGCCTGCTGGACCAGCGCACCCGACAAATGGCAATCCAGTGTGGCGAGCCCGGGCCGTTTGCACAAATCACCGGCGCGGTGGACCAGGCGCTGTGGGACATGGCCGCCCGTCGCGCCAAGCTGCCACTATGGCAACTGCTGGGCGGCGGCAGCGGCCGAGTGCGAGTCTATGCCAGTGGCATCGGGCCCGACAAGGTGGTGGCGGTGGCCTTGGCCAAACACGCCGAGGGCTACCGGGCTTTCAAACTCAAAGTCGGCTTTGGCGCTGAACGGGATGTGGCCAACCTGGCCGCCATGCGCGAAGCCCTGGGCCCGGATGCGGTGATCATGTGTGACGCCAACCAAGCTTGGTCACCGACCGATGCCGCCACCCGCATTGCCGAGCTGGCCCCCTATAAGCCCTACTGGATTGAAGAACCCATTGGCGCCGACCAGCCCCACGCCGCCTGGCACAGCCTGGCGCAGGCCAGCCCCGTGCCCCTAGCTGCCGGCGAAAACCTGCGTGGCGAGCCAGCCTTTACAGAGGCCATCGAAGCCGGCTACCTGCGGTTTGTGCAGCCCGACGTGGGCAAGTGGGGCGGCATCACCGGGGGGCTGGTGGTGGCGCGGCGGGCGCAGGTACAGGGCATCGCTTACTGCCCGCACTGGCTGGCCGGCGGTGTTGGCCTCGCTGCCAGCCTTCACGCCCTGGCCGGCTCCGGCACGCCCGGCGGCTGGGCTGAGGTGGACGCCAACCCCAACCCGCTGCGCGAGCAAGTGTTTCCGCTAACGGTGGTGGACGGTTGGGCCACCCTGTCTGATGCCCCTGGCCTGGGTGTGGCGCCAGACCTGCAGGCTCTGGCCAGCTACCAGGTGGTGGTGTAACAGTTTCCAATTGTTGGGCTCGAACGCACTGGGTATCAGCTTGACCAGGCGTGATACGCTAGGTCGGGTTCGTTTTCAGACCCGGCGCCTGATAGGCCGGCCTTCAAGGGTTACTGTATGTTCATATCACGTCGCTCCTTCACCCTGCTGGGTGCAGCCACGGTCGCCAGCCAACTGGCCCATTCCCAAACCAGCTACCCGACCCGACCGATCAAGCTGCTGGTTGGCTTTGCGGCGGGCGGTCCGCTTGATGTCTACACTCGCATCCTGGCGCAGGACATCAGCCTGCAATTGGGACAGCCTGTGACGGTAGACAACCGCGCCGGCGCCAGTGGCCAGATTGCCACCGACATGGTCGCGCAAGCAGAGGCTGACGGCTACACCCTGATGTCGACGGCCTCCACATTTATTGTTAACCCGATCCTGAGCAAACGCACCAAACCAGATCCGCTCAAGGACTTTGTGGCGATCTCGCACACCGCGGTGCTGCCCACCATCGTGATCGTAGGGCCAGACTCCACGGCTCAGACCATTCAGGATCTGGTCAAAGCCGCGCGCAGCCGACCTCTGTCGTATGCTTCAGCTGGCAATGGCGGCCCGGCGCACTTGGCGGGTGCACTGCTGGCGCACAACACTGGCACCACCATGACGCATATTCCGTTTCGCGGGGCGGCGCCCGCCCTGACCGAGGTTATGGCTGGTCGCGTCGATTTCACTTTTTACACCATGTCCGGACTGAAGGAGTTGGTGGCAGCTAAAAAAGTGCGCCCGCTGGCTATCACCGCCGTATCGCGCCATCCTGAGTTTGCGCAAGTGCCGACCATGACCGAGGCAGGGTTCCCAGGCTTTGACGATGTGGGCGCCTGGTTCGGCATCGTCGGCCCAGCCGGCATGCCTTCCACCGTCGTGACTCAGCTCAATACCGCTATTGACCGCGCCCTTAAAAAACCCGAAGTCAGAGACCGTCTGATTGGCCTGGGCATGGTGCCCGTCGGTGGACCGCCGACCGTGTTCAAGAACTTTTTGGAACGTGACAGCGTCCGCTGGACGGCACTGATCAAAGCCGCAGATATCCGGGAGGAGTAAAGGCACGGCCACTCTTAATTGCCGCCCTGGCCGGCTCTGGCACGCCTGGCTGAATCATGAGTGGCGGTGGCCGCGAACTCACGAACGCCCTGAAACTGGAAGTCGGCACCCTACAGAACGTCGAACAGCGCATTTACCACCAGAGCCGCATCAAGCAAAGCCTGCGCTGATCAGCGTCTATGCGAAATTTGCCTCTGGGCCATATAGTAAGTGACGATATTGCTATTGATTAAATAGCATTGGAGCTTATGAGCCGCGCAGGCCACCCTGGGTGCCGCAGGTATATTCACCGCATGCGCCCAGAACCCGTCTCTGCCCTGCTGGCCGACCTACCGCTCTCGCTAGGCGATGCACTGCGCGCTGCCGCAGC
>CALPLW020000381.1 GCA_943324505.2 Comamonas sp. lk | reverse complement strand
TGACTGTGGTGAATACTGCGGCCTTGTACACTGGGCAGCAGCCGTCGCTCATGTTCATTCACCAAACTGCAGTTCCTGGCAACATCGCGGGGGCACTGGACGCGGCCAACGATGATGGCTTTACCAACTTGGGCGGCATCCGCGCCGCGGCCAATGGCGCTGCTCAGAATCCGAACAGTGTCACTGTCGGCGTGCCCTACCCTGCGGCCGCAGGCACCATCTCAACAAATCTGCTGTAAGCCCTCGGGCTGAACCAGGCACGCTGTGGCGTACTTGGTTCCAGCAGTGTTCTACCCCGGCGCAGCTTATGCTCCGGGGTTTTTTTATGGTCTTGAGGAACTTTGCGCATGAACATGTTGTCTGCTGTCCAACCGGCTTGGCTGAGCAATGCCGGTGCCGGGCTGGTGCAGTGGCTTGTGATGACTGTCCTGGTGCTGCCCTGGCTGAACCCGTTCGAGCCCGGCCCGGCCGAGGCCATGGTGCAGGGTCTGCTGAGTCTGCTGGCCCTGGGCGTATGGTTGTTGCTGCCCTGGCGTGCCGAAGGGCCCGGAGCCATGGCCCGCGTGCTGGCCGCCTCTTGGCTGGTGGCGGCCCTGCTGAGCACCGGCCTGGCGTTGCTTCAGTACACGGGCAACGCCTCGCAGTGGGCGCCCTGGGTCAGCCAATCGCCGTTGGGCACTGTGTACGCCAACCTGCGCCAGCGCAACCATTTCGCCAGCCTGATCAGCCTGGGTCTGGTGGCCCTGATCTGGTTGGCCGCCCGCAGCGGCAAGCCTGAGGCGCCGCCGCCCCGGGCCTGGGTGCTGGCGGCGGCCTGGCTGGGGCTGGGTAACGGCTTGTCCTCCTCGCGCACGGGCCTGTTGGAACTGGTGTTGCTGCTGGGACTGTTCGGCCTGCTGTGGCGCCGCAGCCAGGCGCCCGGTTTGCCCCGGCTGCTAATGGCCGCGGTTGTGGGTTATGCGGTGGCGGTGCTGGTGCTGCCATGGCTAGGTTCGACTGACTCTGGCTTGGTGGCCCGTTTGCAAACTGAACCATGGGCCTGCGCCAGCCGGTCGGCTCTGTGGTCCAACGTGCTGTACCTGATTGGTCAGCAACCGTTGACTGGCTGGGGTTGGGGCGGGCTCATCTACGCGCAGTTCATCACGCTGTTTCCCGGGCTGCGCTTTTGCGGGCTGATGGACAACGCGCACAACGCGCCACTGCATCTGGCGGTGGAGTTTGGAGTACCCGCCGCCGTGTTGGTGTGCGGCTATGTGCTGTGGAGGCTGGTGCTTGCCCGCCCCTGGGCCGAGCGGGACCACCAGCGCCAGTGGGCCTGGGCCGGGCTGGCGGTGATTGGCCTGCACAGTCTGTTGGAATACCCGCTGAGCTACGGGCCATTCCAGCTGGCTGCCCTGGGGTGCCTGCTGGCGCTGTTGCCCACGTCGTCAGACCCAGCCTCTCGCTGGGGCCGTTTCTGGCGCTTGGCGGTGGCCTGGCGCGTGGGCGTCGCCATGGGCGCGCTGGCCTTGGCGGCCGTCGCCACGCAAAGCTACCTGCAGGTCAGAACCTATTACGCGCCCAGCGGCCAGCGGCTGGCGCTGTTTCCCCAGGGCTACGTGGCTGCGCAACCCCGGCCGTGGCTGTTTGGCGAGTGGCTGGACTTTGCCGAGGTGGCCAACACGCCAGTGACCGACGCCAACGCTGCCCACATGTTGGATTTGTCCGAGCGGGTGGTGCAGTGGCGGCCGGTTCCGGCCATCATCGAGCCGCTGCTGCGCAGCGCCGTGCTGGCGCAGCGCCACGACCTGGCCTTGGCCTATCTGGAGCGCTACAAGGCGGCGTACCCGGGTGAGTATGCCGAGTGGGCCAAGCTGAATGAAAAAAAATGATCGCCAGCGGCTAGCGCGGGGCAGCTCTGCGGGAGCTGGTCCGGCTTGCCGGCGGCCTTGCGCCGGCTTCACGTTGGTCGAGATCGCCATGGCGCTGATCTTCGTCGGGGTCTTGCTGGCTGTGGTGGTCAATGGCCAGCAGGTGGCCAATGCCAGCAAGGCCAAGGCCCTGTTTGCCAGCCAGGCCGGGATGCGCACCGTGATCAACCTCTACCAAGACCGCTACCGTGCCTTTCCCGGCGATGACGCCCGGGCTTCGGGCCGCTTTTCTGCAGCGCAGTGCGGTGCCGTTTCCGCCGGTACGAACGCTTGCGCCAATGGGGACGGCAACGGTGCCATCGTCGGCGCCTACACCGACCGCGTTGCAGCGGCGGCAGCCGCCACGGTGGCAGACGGCCCCAACAACGAGGTCAGCAAGCTTTGGCAACACCTGCGCGCGGCGGGTTTGATCCGGGTGGATGGTGACAATTTCTTTGACAACCCGCGCCATGGCATTGGCGGCGTCCTGGCGGTGGCCGGGCCCACGCCCGCAGGGGGCAACACCCCATTTGTGGGCATTGCCCCGGCCCCCTTGTACCTTGTGTTCACCGGCGTTCCGCCCGACGTGGCACAGGCCCTGGACGCCTCCGCCGATGACGGTTTTGCCAACCGAGGCAATTACCGAGGCGTGGCCAACGGCACCCCGACCAACCCCAACTCAGACCCAATCGGCATCAATTACAACGGCGCCGGCGTGGGCATCGTCGCCGCCCCCCTGTTTTAATTGGGGTCAGATTCCAATTAAATTTGGATTAATTACTGCATGGAAACATCCTTTACCATTGGCGCTCGTTTCAGACCAGCCCGTCTTTAGCCATGAACACCCCCGCATTCCGCTTCACCCAACTGCGCAAGAACTACGGCAAGCGTCCGGTGCTGCACGGCATTGACCTGCAGATCGGGCAGGGCGAATTTTTTGGCCTGGTGGGCATGAATGGCGCGGGCAAGACCACGCTGCTCAAGTGCCTGCTGGACTTTTGCGCCACCGACGGCGGCAGCATCGAGATTGCGGGCGTCAGCAATCGTTTGACGCAATCGCGCAAGCCCCTGGCCTTTTTGCCAGAGCGCTTCATGCCGCCCTATTACCTGAACGGGCGCGATTTTTTAAAGTACATCCTGAAGCTGCAGGGCCTGCCTTACCAGGAAGCTCCGGCGCTGGAGATGTTGGCCGCGCTGGACCTGGACGCCGCCGCGCTCAGTCGGCCGGTGCGGGCTTACTCCAAGGGCATGACCCAAAAGCTGGGGCTGGCCTCGTGCTTTTTGGCCAACAAAGCCATTTATGTGCTG
>CALPLW020000380.1 GCA_943324505.2 Comamonas sp. lk | reverse complement strand
GGCCCTCGTAGGCCATGGGGCCCTTAAGCAGCAAGCCGTGGTCCCCCAGCCAGTCACCGTGGTCCGTGGAGTAGACCAAGATCGTGTTCTTGTCCAGGCCTCTCTCGCGCAATGCGATCCTGATGCGGCCGACCTGATGGTCGATCAGGGAGATCATCCCGTAGTAATTGGCAATCAGATGGCGCATCTGTTTTTCGCTCTGCAGCGGCGTGCGCGAGGACTTTTCGCGAAACTTTCGCAGGCTTTCATTGGCCATTTGGGGCGACCCTTCCAGGCTGGCTCGGTGCCACCAAGGCCGCCGGTCCAGGTCCAGGGTGCCATGACGCGGCAAGTCCACATCATCAGGGTGGTGCAACCAACACCAAGGCTCAGGGGCGTCAAACGGGTGGTGCGGATCGGGAAAAGATGCCCACAAACAGAAGGGCTCAGTGCCCGCTTGCTTGATATGGTCGACGGTACGGTCGCCGATCCAGGTGGAGTTATGCCAGGCTACCGGCAGGCCTGAGTTCCAAGTTTCGTGCGCACCAGAGAGTGTGCCAACGGACTGCTGGTACAAGGCCGTTCTTTGTTCACCCTGCCCATCCGCGTGGTACCAGCGCTCGTAATGTTGTCCTCTGGGCGGGAGCATGGGCGGGAAGTGGTTATGCCCTTCCAGCATCAGTTCGACGTGGCCAAAACCCATGTAGGGGCCATACCAGTCCGGGCCATAGTTGGCGCTGCTTTCCCTGCACTCCGGGGTACCCGTAGGCGCAAATGTGTGCGATGTCTTGAAATGGGCCTTGCCTATCAGTGCCGTCTTGTAGCCGGCGTGGGTCAGGGCGCCAGCAAAACCCCCCTCACCCACGTTGTCGGCAAGTTCGATCCCGTTGTCAGAGACACCGTGGGTACGCGGCAAGAGCCCGGTCAGGATGGAGGCGCGTGATGGTTGGCAAACCAGATTGGGGGTGATGCAGGCGTTGAACCGCGTGCCTGCACGGGCCATCTCGTCCAGATGCGGCGTCTTGACCTTGCGGCCTTCAAAGCCATAGCAATCCGCCCGTTGTTGGTCCGATGTGATGAAAATGATGTTGGGGCGCTGCTGCATGGGCTTATTCCGGCGTAATCCCTGCGGCCTTGACCACCGCCGGCCAACGCACCAGTTCATCGCGAATCATCCGCGCCATCTCGTCAGGCGTGGCACTGGTGGCGTTGTCCATCCCAATCGAAGCAAGCTTATCGACGATCGCAGCCTGTTGCATGATCTTGACCAATTCCGCATGGATGCGGGCCACAACGGCTGCAGGGGTTCCGGCAGGCGCCACAATGCCCTGCCATTGGCTGGTGGCAAAGCCAGCCAAACCTGACTCAGCCAGGGTGGGCACATTGGGCAGAACCGCGGAGCGGCTTGCGCCCGTGACCGCGATCGCCTTTAACTTGCCGCTTTTGATGTGCGGCAGGGCTGGCGCCATACCGAGCAGCCCTAATTTGACCTGCCCACCCACCACATCCACAACTGCTGGCGCGCCGCCCTTGTAAGGGATCGGTGTGATGTCGACGCCAGCGGCCACTTTGATCATTTCAAGCGCGAGGTGTTGTGGCCCGCCGTAACTGGGCAACGCCGCCGAAAAATCCTTGGGGTTCTGGCGCACAACACTGACCAACTCGCGAAGATTGTTCGCGGCCACTGATGGGTGCACCACGAGCACATGGGAACCACGTCCCAGCAAAGAAATGGGCGTGAAACTCGTGGCAGGGTCGTGGTTCAAGACCTTGGAGGTGGACGGGAAGATCGTGTTGGCGTCGACGAACATCAGCAAGGTGTAGCCATCAGGCGGTGCTTTGGCGACGATGTCGGTCCCCAGAATGCCACCAGCACCAGGTTTGTTGTCCACAACCACTGGCTGGCCCAGGGCGTCTCCAAGATGTTGTGCCGCCAAGCGCGCAACCACATCGGTCACGCCGCCAGCCGCATGGGGTACAACCAGCCGGATTGGCCGACTCGGCCAATTCTGAGCAGACGCCAGCTGACAAGTAACAGCCATAAAGATTGCCAATATGGCTCTGGCTCCAACTAAAAATCCGTATTTCACGGTCATCGCATTCTCCATGTGGGTTTGGCAAGTCTCAGTTGCACAGGTGCTCTGAACTTTGGTGAATAAGCAAAAAATATTTTAGAAAGGCCAAGTCCTCTTGATAATGGGAATAATGCGATATCAGATATTCCCAAAATGAGTATCAATGCGGGCCATGGACATCCATAACCTCAAAATCTTTCTCAGCATCGCCGCCACCGGCAGCTTTTCCCGCACAGCCATACTTACGGAGTCGACACAGTCTTCGGTCAGCAAAGCAATATCGCAACTTGAGGCCGAACTTGGCGCAAAACTTTTTTTGCGAACCGGCCGCGGGGCCAGCCTGAGTGAGTCAGGCAGAGCTCTGGTCCCACGCGCTGAGGTCCTGGTCCGAGACGCCGACAGTTTGGCGGACTTGATTGCCAGCGTCACGGGCGAGACCACGGGCACCGTTAAATTTGCCATCCAGCCATCAGTCAGTTGGCCCCTCGTCCATGAGGTGATCTGCGTCATTGGGCAACATCACCCCGGTATCCGACTTCAGGTGGCAGAAGGCACCACGCATCAGATTGAAGAGTGGCTGGCCGATGGTCGAGCTGACCTGGGCGTCATGTCCAAGGCACCCTCCTCTGACCTTGCCGAGTCATGGCCCATGTTTTCCATCCCGCTGTTACTGGTGTCGCGAGGAGACGGGGCATCAAACCCCGCCGGTATAGTGTCGTTGGCTGAGTTGTCCACCATACCGCTGGCCATACCAACAGCCCCCAATGGGGGTCGCCTGCTTCTTGAAGAAGCGGCCCGCCGAGCCAAACTGACACTCAACATCGTGCTGGAGGTGAACTCCAACCACCTCATCAAGCGCTTGGTGGCTGCGAGTGAGCTCAGCATGGTCGCCACTTGGCCGTCGGTTAGCGCAGAGATTGCATCGGGTGAACTGAAGTCCCGCGCGCTTTGTGACCCAGTCATACGACAAACCTTCTACCTGGCCATCGGTGGCCGACGTGCGCCGGCCCGCACTGTACGAGCAGTCGCCGATGCCATTCGGAAATTTGTGCCCCTGCCCGATTGGCAAGCCCTTAGTCCCGACTGATCGCCTTGCCTCCACTGTCAATGTGACCCCTCGCCATGCCCACCCTGCTCATCCGCAACGCCGACTGCGT
>CALPLW020000379.1 GCA_943324505.2 Comamonas sp. lk | reverse complement strand
CGCTTGTCAGCGGATATGCATCGGGGCCAGCGGGCGAGTCTGGGAAACCAGACGGACCACGCAATCAAGGCCGGATATAAGAGAGCAGCCGACTTCTTCGCAACACGACACAAATTTCTCTTGCTACCCGGGGGGCATCCATATAAGCACAACATGGCTACACCTGAAAAAATCAAAGGTCCCGCATGAAGTACATGGCGATCGTGAATTGGCTAAAGACCGAATATGGCCTGGGCCATGGGCATGCCAACGCCATCGTGGCCTACGTCTTGGCGAAACCCTGAATGCTGCTGCACCTTGATCTTTCGGTTCTGACTTCATTCACTTTGTTGTGGCTGGCGGTGGTGCCGTCGCCGGGCCCGAACGTGCTGATGGTGACGCATGTGGCGCTAACCCGGCGGCCAGCGCACGTGGTCTTTGCTATTCTGGGCAATTTGGCTGGCATTGCGCTGCTGGCCAGCCTGGCGCTGGTGGGGTGGGCGGCGGTTCTGGCGGCTTTTCCGTGGTTGCGTTCAGGCGTCAATATCTTTGGTGGGCTGTACCTGATGTGGGTTGGCTCAAAGCTGATCCGTCGGGCCCGCACGGGTGGCCCCCTGTCAGCCCCCACACCCGGCGAGGCGGGCGACACGCCGGCTGATTACCGGCGCACTGCGGTCCTGGGGTTGGTCACAGCCCTCTCCAATGCGCAGGCGATTTTGTTCATTACTTCTATCTATGCGGCCACTGGGGTGCTGACTGCCAATGTGGCTACCGGATTTGTCAGCATTGCCATCATGCTGAGCTGCAACGCCACTTACCTGGCCTTGCTAGGGTGGCTGTTTCAGCGCGAGAAAATTCGCGCCGCCTACGCACGTTTTCGCGGCGTGATGGACGGAGCGATTGGCACGCTGTTCGTGCTGTTTGGTGGTCGGCTGCTCTGGCGGGCGCTATTCGCTTGAGCGCAGCAGGTGCTGCGCGCAATGGGCGATTACCAGCCCTTCATGAATCCAGGCTAACCCGCCAGGCCTGAAAGCACATGCTCTGCAGCGATCAGGTCCAGCGCTGCAAAACCCACTGACTTGAACACCGTGATGTCTAAGTCTGCGCGGCGGCCGTCGGCCAGAGCGGGCGACGCCACCAGCTCCGAGAGTTCGGCCAGCACATCTTTCTCCGAAATCAGGCCTGCGCGCAGTGCTTGGACGACCTCACCGCCTTTTTCAAGGACCGCCGCTCGGTTATCTGCGAACAACCGACCCCGGGGCAAAAGTTCGGGTTCTGCCTCGGCCATGTTAGCCGTGAAGGCGCCTATCAACCCCAGGTGGGTCCCGGCCCTGACCCAGGCGCTGGGGATGAATGGCGTGCTTGCCGTTGTGGCGGCGGCGACGATGTCTGCGTTAGCCAGCGCAAGCTGTAGGTCGTTTGTGGCTTGGGCGGCGATGCCCACCTCAGCCAGGTTCGCGACCACCCGACAGGCCTTGTCTAAACTGCGCCCCCACACCGTGACCTTCGACAGGTTAAACACGCTGTGGTGGGCCATGGCCAGATGCGCCGAGAGTGCGCCTGTGCCCAAAACCAAAAGGCGTTGGCTGTTGGGACGAGCCAGGGTGCGTGCCGCCAGTGCTGCTGCAGCGGCAGTGCGGCGTAGCGTCAGTTCGGTGCCGTCGATCACCGCCAGAGGGGTGCCGTCCTTGCAGGAGGTGACGACATAAATGGCCGATACCGCCGATAGGCCACGAGCATTATTCCCGGGCCATATCGACACGATCTTGGTACCCATGATCTGGTGGGGCCGCCAGGCTGGCATGATGAGGACCGCGCTGGCATCGTGGTTGGGGTTGAAGTGGCTGCGCGGTGGGCACTCGATGGGTTCGCCTAAACCCTTGGCCAGCGCCTCAACCAAGGGACCATACGGGGCGAGTCGTTCGACATCTTCTTTGGCAATGAAATGCATGGTGGATCGATGAAATATGTGGATGTGGTGATTGTCGGTGGTGCGGTGGTCGGTAGTGCAGCAGCTTACTTTTTGCGCGCGCAGACCGGTTTCAAGGGCTCGGTGCTGGTGGTCGAGAAGGATTTCAGCTACGAACACTCTGCCACTGCACGCTCGGCGGCGTCGATACGCCACCAGTTTTCCACCCCGGAGAACATTCGCATGTCGCAGTTCGGGACCCATTTCATCCAGAACATAGGGGACTACTTGTCGGTGGGCGGAGAGGTGCCTGATGTGGGCTTCCATGAGGGCGGGTATTTGTTCCTGGCCACGCCAGCCGGGCGCGATGTCCTGGAGGCCAACCACCGCGTACAACGCAGTCTGGGGGTTGACGTGGCTTTGCTGGCGCCGGCTCAATTGCAGGCGCGTTTCCCATGGCTGAACACTTCTGACCTGAGTGCTGGATCCCTGGGCTTGTCTGGAGAAGGCTGGCTGGATGCGTACGGCCTGATGCAGGCTTTTCGGCGCAAGGCCGTGTCGCTGGGCGCTGAGTACCAACAGGCGCTGGTGACGGCGGTGCAGCGCGTTGGCCGGGTAATTACATCTGTGACCTTGTCCGATGGCAGTACGGTGAACTGCGGCCTAGTGATCAATGCGGCCGGCACAGGTGCGCCAGCACTGGCGCAAAGTGCCGGCATATTCTTGCCCGTGCAGTCACGCAAACGCTGCGTGTTTTTCTTCTCGACGCCGGCGGAAGTCAGCCACTGCCCGCTGGTGATCGATCCCAGTGGCGCCTATTTCAGGCCTGAAGGCAGTGGGTTCATTTGCGGCATCTCGCCGCCTGAAGATCAGGACCCGGAGTGCTTTGATTTCGAGGTGGATCACACACTGTTCGATAAGGTGCTGTGGCCCACGCTGGCCGCCCGCGTACCCGGCTTCGAGGCCGCCCGCGTGCAAAACGCGTGGGCTGGCCACTATGACGTGAATACGCTAGACCACAACGTGATTCTGGGGGCGCACCCTGAAGTGGACAACTTGCTTTTTGCCAATGGATTCAGCGGCCACGGCATGCAGCAGTCGGCTGCCGTAGGGCGGGCCCTGTCGGAACTGGTTACCTTTGGTTCCTACCGCACCTTGGACCTGTCGGCGATGGGTTGGGCGCGTGTGATTGAGCAGCGGCCCTTGCTGGAAGTCAATGTGGTTTGAGCGCTTGGCCCCAAGGGCATGTGCCGGTCCGAACCGGGCTTAAAGCGGTTCAGGCGCCCAACTCATATCTGGATCTAACGGGTACATCGGCCGTGG
>CALPLW020000378.1 GCA_943324505.2 Comamonas sp. lk | reverse complement strand
ATGTCGGTGGAGACCATGGCGCGTGGCGGCATGGCTTTCTCGAGCTCGCGCAGCACCTGGCGCGGGTGCAGCCAGTTACCAGCCTCATTCTTGGCCTCTTCGATCACGTCCAGGCTGTAGGCATCGCGCTCGTGGGTCCAGTCGTCCAGCTCTTTCTCCCAGGCGGCTTTTTCAGCGGCAATGGTGCCGGCGCGAGCGGCCTTGTTGCCATCGCACACCAAAGCCCGCCCTTGCAGGCGCTGCAGCATGGCCTTGGCCGATGCCTTGGCATCGCCATGCACACCCACGGTGATCTTCTTGACCAGGCCCAAGTTAGTGTGGTCTGCCTCCACCTGGATGATCTTGGCGTCTTTGGGCCAGTAGTCCAGCCCGTGCTGCGCCAATGTGCCAAACGGCCCCATGCGCGAGCCCAGCGCCACCACCACATCGGCCTGGGCGATCAATTTCATGGCCGCCTTGGAGCCCTGGTAACCCAGCGGGCCGCACCACAGCGGGTGGCTGGCCGGGAAAGCATCATTGCGCAGGTAACCGGTCACCACTGGCGCACCCAGACGCTCAGCCAGCGCCTGGCATTCGGCCACTGCATCCCCCATCACCACGCCGCCGCCGGCCAAAATGACCGGGAACTTGGCATTAGCCAACAGGTCAGCAGCGGCATTGAGGCTGTTTTCACCGCCGGCACCGCGTTCCACGCGCATTGGCTTGGGGATTTCGCAAGTGACTTCGCCGTAAAAGTAATCGCGTGGAATATTGAGCTGGGTCGGTCCCATCTCGGACATGGCGCGGTCAAAGCAGCGGGCGGTGTACTCGGCCATGCGTTTGGGGTTATTCACATGGCCCTGGTACTTGGTGAATTCCTGGAACATCGGTAGCTGGTTGGCCTCCTGGAAGCCGCCCAGGCCCATGCCCATGGTGCCGGTCTCGGGCGTGATCATCACCACCGGGCTGTGCGCCCAGTAGGCGGCCGCAATGGCGGTCACGCAGTTGCTGATGCCGGGGCCGTTTTGGCCAATCACCACACCGTGGCGGCCGCTGACACGGGCGTAGCCGTCGGCCATGTGGCCGGCGCCCTGCTCATGCACCACCGGGATTAGCTTGATGCCGGCGGGGGCAAAAATATCCATCGCATCCATGAAGGCCGAGCCCATGATGCCGAAGATCTCGGTCACGCCATTGGCCGCCATGGTCTCGACAAAAGCCTCAGAGGGCGTCATTTTTTGCGGTCCAGCGGGCAAGGCGGGTTTGTTTGCGGTGGTGTCGTTCATGGGAAAGATTCTCCTGAAAATCGGCGGTTGGGCCGTGGCTTAGGTCATGGCATGCTGCATCGGATTTTAGGATCAGGTTTTTGCCGGGTCAACCTGAATATCGATAACTAGAACGAAATCGACAACTATTTGGAATTTCGATATCATCCAAGGCCATGAAAGCCGTGCCCGTACAGAAGCCAGACATCGTCGAAATCAATGGCGATACGCCGACGCTGCGCCTGTTTTCGCTACTTGAAGCCATTGCCGCCAAAGACCAGCTGTTCTCCTTGCCCAGCCTGGTCGAAGAAACCGCCCTGCCCAAACCCACCCTGCACCGCATGCTGCAGCAACTCGAAGCCGCCGGCCTGGTACAGCGCCAGGGTGATGGCCGGCACTACAGCACCGGGCTGCGCTTGCGCCGTTTGGCCGAAAACCTGCTGCTCAACAACACCTACCATGGCGCCCAGCACCTGGTGTTGCGGCACCTGGTGGACGAGTTGGGTGAAAGCTGCAACATCACCGCCCTGGCCGGCAGCGAGGTGATTTACCTGGACCGGGTGGAAACAGCAGCACCGCTGCGCTTTTACCTGCACCCAGGCTCCCGAGTGCCAGCGCACTGCTCAGCCAGCGGCAAGATGTTCCTGTCACAAATGAGCCCAGCCCAGCGCCGGCGCCTGCTGTCCCATGCGCCGCTGACCGCTTACACAGGCAAGACCCTGACCGACCCGGCGCGGCTGGAAGACGAACTCAAGCTGGTCAAAACCCAGGGCTACGCGCTGGACAACGAAGAGTTTTTACCGGGCCTGTTGTGCGCTGCGGTGTTGGTGCCCTCCAGCGCCGGCCGCTCCAACCTGTGCGTAGCCGTGCAGGCGCCGATCATGCGGCTGACCCCCGACAAGGTGCTGGCCATGTTGCCCAGCCTGCAGCGGGCGGCACAGGCGCTCAGCCACATTGAACTGCAAGCCCCGCCCGATACCGCGCAGGGCTGACAGCTGAATCAACCCCACCCCAGGACCACCACTTTGAGCGCCATTTCTCCCGCCCAGCCCGCCCAGCCCGCTCAACCTGGCCTGCCCGACCGCATGGTGTCCGTGCGCGAGGTGTTCGGCATAGACACCAATCTGCGGGTACCGGCTTTCAGCCAGGCTGATGCCCATGTGCCTGAGATCGACAGCGTGTACCGCTTCAACCCCGAGGTCACGCTGGCGCTGCTGGCGGGTTTCACGCATAACCGGCGCGTGCTGGTGCAGGGCCTGCACGGCACCGGTAAATCGACCCACATCGAGCAGGTGGCGGCGCGGCTGAACTGGCCCTGTGTGCGCGTGAATCTGGACGGCCACATCAGCCGGCTTGATTTAGTGGGGCGTGACACCGTGGTGCTGCGCGACGGGCAGCAGGTGACCGAGTTCCAGGAGGGCATCGTGCCCTGGGCGCTGCAACGGCCGGTGGCGCTGATTTTTGACGAGTACGACGCGGGCCGGCCCGATGTGATGTTCGTGATCCAGCGCATCCTGGAGCAGGGCGGCCAGTTCACACTGCTGGACCAAAACCGCGTGCTGCGGCCGCACCCGGGCTTTCGCCTGTTTGCCACCTCCAACACCGTGGGCCTAGGCAACCTCAACGGCCTGTACCACGGCGCCCAGCGCCTCAACCACGCCCAGATGGACCGCTGGAACATCGTGGCCGCGCTCAACTACCTGCCAGCGGCCGAAGAAATGGCCATCGTCGCCGCGCGCGTGCCGAGCCTGGCCGACCCGGCGCGACAAACGCTGCTGGAGGGCATGGTGGCTCTGGCCGATCTCACCCGCAAGGGCTTTGCCGCAGGCGACCTGTCCACGCTGATGTCCCCCCGCACCGTGATCACCTGGGGCGAGAACCTCGACATCTTTCAGGACCCTGCCTTGGCGTTGCGCCTGTCATTTCTGAACAAGTGCGACGAGGCCGAACGGCCGGTGGTGGCTGAGTATTACCAGCGCTGTTT
>CALPLW020000377.1 GCA_943324505.2 Comamonas sp. lk | reverse complement strand
TCTCGGCTCACTTTTTGGTGCGCCAGCACGGCCTCCATCATCTGGGTGTCGATGCGCAACACCGGGTTGAGCGTCATCATCGGGTCCTGAAAGATCATCGCGATCCGGTTGCCGCGGATCTTGCGCATGTCGTCCGCCGCCAAGCCAAACAGCTCGCGCCCGTTGAGTCGAATGCTGCCCGACTCGATGCGCCCGGGCGCATCGATCAGACCCATGATGGAATAGCCGGTGAGCGATTTGCCCGAGCCGGATTCGCCCACAAGCCCCAGGATTTGCCCGGGTTGGATGGACAGTGACACGCCGTCAACCGGTGTGACGGTGCCGCCACGCGTGCTAAAGCGCGTGGTGAGGCCTTCAATGACCAGCGTGGGTTGGGCGGAGTCGGTGGCTGCCATTCGAAGCTTATTGCGTTTGTAGCCGTGGGTTCAGGACATCGCGCAACTGATCCGCCACCAGATTAATGGCCACCACAACGACCAGCAGCGCCACGCCCGGAAACACGCTGATCCAATACTTGCCTGACATCAGGTACTGCGATCCGTTGGAGATCAGCAAGCCCAGCGAAGGCTCGGTGGGCGGCAAGCCCAGCCCCAGGAACGACAGCGTGGCCTCCAGCGTAATGGCCGAGGCCACTTGTAAGGCCGTCACCGCCAACAATGGCGTCAGACAGTTTGGCAGCAGGTGCTTGAAAATAATGCGATTGGTGGACAGGCCCAGGCAAGTCGCGGCTTCGATGTATTCCTTGCGCCGCTCCACCAGCGCGATAGACCGCGCAGAGCGGGCGTAATAGGCCCATTTGACGGCCACCAGCGCCACGATGATCTTACCCAGCCCGGGGCCGGTGAGCGCGAGCAAGATCAGCGCAATCAATATCGGCGGGAAGGAAAGCTGGATGTCCACCAGACGCATCACGAAACCGTCGAAGCGTCCACCCAGGTAGGCCGCCCAGAGGCCTAAAGACAAACCGATGACCAGCGCAATGGCCGTGCTGACCACCCCCACCAGCACCGAGGTCCGGATGCCGTACAGGATAGCGGACACCATGTCGCGACCCTGCTCGTCCGAGCCGAGCAGGAAGGTCATCTTGCCGTCACCCGACACACCGCCCGGTGCCAGGCGGGAGTCCATCACGTCCAGCACCTTGAGGTCATACGGGTTTTGCGGGGCCAGAAAAGGCCCGGCGATGGCGGCAAACAACACCAGGGCCAGCAACACCAAGCCAAATACGGCCACCTTGCTCGCCAGGTAGGAGCGCAAGAAGCGCCGGAACGGCGTTTCAATGTCGGTTGGCGTCACCGCCGGGGCTTCTGTCATGGCCATCAGCCTCGTGCGTCCGACAGCCTGACCCGTGGGTCCAGCACAGAATACAACACGTCAACAATCAGGTTGATCACAATGAACAGCGTGACTGTCAACAGCAAATAGGCCACCACCACCGGTCGATCCAGCACCCGGATGGAGTCGATGATCAATTTGCCAATGCCTGGCCAGGCAAAAATGGATTCCGTGACGATGGCAAAGGCGATCAGCGCGCCAAACTGCAAGGCGATCACCGTGACGATGGGGATCAGAATATTCTTGAGCACGTGCACCCCAATGATGCGTCGGCTGGCGAGGCCTTTGGCACGGGCAAACTTAACGTAGTCCTGCAACATCGCCTCCTGGGTGCCGGAGTGGGTCAGCCGGATCACCAGTGCAATATTGAACAACGACAGGTTGAGCGCTGGCAGCACCAGGTGCTTAAGCCCGTCGAGGGTCAAAAAGCTCAGCGGAATGCCCAGCCACTCCACCGTCTGCCCGCGTCCGCTGGAGGGCAGCCAGCCCAGGTTCACAGAAAACAACATGATCAGCATCAAACCGACCCAGAAGGTGGGCAAAGAGAAGCCCAGGATAGATAGGCTCATGATCGTGCGCCCGGCAAAGCCGTCGCGACGCAAGCCCGCCCACAGACCCAGCGGCACACCCAACAAGATCGAGACCAGCATAGCGACCACAGCGAGTTCCAGAGTGGCTGGCAGCCGCTGCGCAATCAGGGTCAATGCCGGGGTGGAGTAGGCAAACGAGCGGCCCAGGTCCCCTGCCACCGCGCTTTGCAAAAACAGGCCATATTGCACCCACATGGGCTTGTCGAGTCCAAAGGCCACGATCGTGGCAGCCCGCTCAGCCTGGGTGGCCTCGGGATTGATCAGGATGTCGACTGGGTTACCAATGGCGTAGATGCCAACAAACACCAGCAGCGACATGATCAGCAAAACGAACACGCTCTGCAACACTCGCCGCACAATGAAAGCAATCATGGTTGGCCACCGCGGTGCATGCAAACGGGGGCAGGCCGGCCCCTGCCGTACCAGCCGGCCCCTGCCTCAACCCTCATCCGGCAATTACATCGGCTTGAAGTCGAAGGCATAGGTCCGCTCGTCGCCACGCCCTTTATACGTCAAGCCTTTCTTGACCGCCCAGGCAGACACCTGGAAGTGAAGCGGAATCAAGGCGACATCTTTGCTGATAATGCCCGCGGCTTCCCGCAGAATGCGGCTGCGAACCAGCGGGTCCATGCTGTCGGCCTTCATGAGGAGTTCATCAACCTTCGGGTTGCAGTACTTGGCCCAGTTCACGACGCCCATGCCCTTGGCTGGGTTTTCGCAAGCCAGCAAGGCACGCATCGGCGAGGTCAGGTCAACGCTGCCACCCCAGGCAATCAAGGCCACCGAGAACTCATACTTGGCCCCACGCGGTGCGTAAACAGCCATGGGCATGGTTTCAACTTTGGTGTCTACGCCGATACGCGTGAACATCTGTGCCACCGTCTGGGCAATCTTTTCGTCATTGACAAGGCGATTATTCGGGCCATGAACCGTCAGACCGAACCCGTTGGGGAAACCGGCCTCAGCCAAAAGTTTCTTGGCAGCGTCAGGGTCATACTTGGGTGGCACCATAGATGACACATACCCGGGCGAACCAGGCACGATCAAGTTTTCCGTTGTTTCGGACAAGCCCTCCATGACGCGGTCACGAATCGCATCGCGGTTGATCGCCATCGACAGGGCACGACGCACCCGAACGTCTTTCAGCGGACTGGTCGCCAACACAGCGCCATTTTTGTCGGTGACAAAAGGGGACTTGTCCCGCCAGTCGGCAAACATGAACACCATGCGCTGGGAGGTCGCCGTGATGAGGCTCAGGTTGGCGTCATTCCGGACTCGCCCAAGATCAGGGGTGGGCACGTTTTCAATCGCTTGCACATC
>CALPLW020000376.1 GCA_943324505.2 Comamonas sp. lk | reverse complement strand
TGTCGGTGTGTTCTTCGGCTTCTACCCGGCCCGCCGTGCCTCGCGCCTGCTGCCGATTCAGGCGCTGCGCTACGAGTGAGGCGGCCTGAATAATCCAACATGGATGCCCGATCGAGT
The DNA here is from genome assembly GCA_943324505.2 of Comamonas sp. lk. Lineage (GTDB taxonomy): Bacteria > Pseudomonadota > Gammaproteobacteria > Burkholderiales > Burkholderiaceae_C > Rhodoferax. The sequence goes on along the minus strand of CALPLW020000376.1, from coordinate 3,130 downwards.
CGGGCATGACGGGGGGCAGTGGATGCCCGATCGAGTCGGGCATGACGGCCACAACCGTCATTCCCGCGCACGAGGGAATCCATGACTTTCAAAAACGCTAACAACGCCCAGGGCGTCCTGGGCTACGGGGCGCGCTGGATCGACCAGGGTGTGGGCTGCAGCAAAGTGCCGGACATCCATAACGTGGGCCTGATGGAAGACCGCGCTACCCTGTGCACCAGCAGCCAGCACATGGCCAACTGGCTGCACCACGGCGTGGTGGACAAGCAGAACGCCGGCGACCCGCTGTACAAGAACATGGCCGGCCACTTTGAAACGTCAGCCACTTACAAGGCGGCATGCGATCTGGTCTTCAAGGGCCTGGCCCAGCCCAGCGGCTACACCGAGCCACTGCTGCATGCTTGGCGCTTGAAGGTGAAGGCGGCGGTTTAATCCACGGCCGCATCAGCGGCATCCAGCCGATCCAGCACCACCAGGGCCTTGTGTATATCCCCCGTGGCCGCCATGGCACGGAAATGGTTCTCTGTGTCCCAAGCCGCCAGCGCGTGCGCGCTGAGCTGCTCCACCAGCTTGTTCATGGACAGGCCCCGGCTTTGTGCCAGCGATTTGAGCCGCTGAGCCGTGTCTTCAGGCAACCGTATGGTCAAGGTACTCATTTCCATTCCTCCAAACATTGCGCAGGTGTCAGCACCCGCAAAGCTCCCAACTGCAATTCGCCACCGCGCAGATCCCGCAAATTGTGGGTAACGATGGCCTGCGCCCCGCCGGCCAAGGCCAGCTCGATCAAGTGGTTGTCCCCCTCGTCAGGCAAGTTGGGCCGCCAACCGAAATACACCGTCACCCAGCGCCCTTGCTGTGCCAACGCGGCCAACACGTTGCGCCGCTCATCTCCTGTGGTGGCATCGCCCCACACCGGGCGGCCCAGCAAGTCCTGGTATTCCATCCACAGGGCATTGCCAAACAGGGGCTGCAAACTGCCACCCAGCGCACGGCGCAACACAGCACGCGACGCCCCGCCGCCTGAGCGCAGGCCTGCAACGAAAACATTGGTATCGATGACAACGGGAATCATAGTGACAGCATAGGTGCTGTCACTGGTTTGTGCAAGTGCCCGTGACGTCTGCGTCACAAGGCCGCTGGGGGTTGACCTGGCAAAGGGTTGCTGTAAATACTGTTCATAACAACAGTATTGCCTTCTGGACCTTATCCAGCGGGCATTGCACGATGCACACCGCCACAGCACAGTCCCATGGGAAGCCCAAACTCTACAACCCGCGCCACCCGGAGCGCTCGCTGCTTTACGAAACCATAGCCGAACATTTCGAGACCTGGTTCGATATGGCCAGCGCGGGCCAGTTTGACGGCCAAGGTGATCGCCACACGCCAAAGCCCTATGTGCGTCAGGCCTTTCGCAGATACCTCGAATGCGGCATTTTTGCGCACGGCTTTGCCCGCGCCCGCTGTGACGATTGCGGGCACGACTACTTTGTCGCCTTCTCCTGCAAGGGCCGGGGTGTCTGCCCCTCGTGCAATACCCGGCGCATGGTGGAGACGGCCGCGCACCTGACGGATCACGTCTTTCTCCGCCTGCCGGTGCGCCAGTGGGTGCTGTCTGTGCCGAAGCGGCTGCGCTACTTTATGCAGCGCGATGGGGCGGTGCTGAACATGGTGCTGCGGATTTTTCTGCGGGTCATTGCGCAAACTCTGCAGGACCACTGCCCCGGTGCGCAAACGGCGGACATGGCGACCTTGCACATTGGTGCGGTCGCCTTTATCCACCGTTTCGGCTCCAGCCTCAATGCACATGTGCACTTCCACGTCTGCGTGGTCGATGGGGTGTTTGAGGCCACCGAGTCGGGCGTCATCTTCCACCCGGCAAGCGGTATCGACGCGGATACCGTCGCCCAAGTGCAAGCTACTTTGCGCCGCCGCATTCTGCGCGCCTTCGTCGGTCGTGGGCTCTTGGAGAGTTTCGAGGCCAAAGAAATGCTGGCCTACAAACACAGCGGTTTCTCAGTCGATGCGGATGTGTGTATTGAAGCCCACGACCGCGCGGGCCTGGAGCGTTTACCGCGGTATTGCGCCCGCCCACCGTTTTCCATGGAGCGGCTGCGCAAGGCGGGTAGCGAACTGGTGTACCGCTGCGCCAAACAGCACAGCGAGCCTGGCTCGGACAAGCGTGGCGCCAAGGTCGACGAACTACACCTCACACCGCTGGAGCTGATCGATCGTATTGCCGCCCTGGTGCCGCCACCGCGCACCCACCGGCACCGCTACTTTGGTGTGCCGGCACCGAACTCGCCGCTTCGGGCGGCGGTTACGGCTATGGCCGCAGCCCCGGCACAACCAACCACGGCGCAGGCCGAACCGACTACCACGAGCGGCGGCGCAGACGGCCCCACGCCGATGGGTAGTCCAATTGCTCCTACGCCCGAACTTGCACCACCCAAGCGTGCAGCGCACTACCTGTGGGCGGTGCTGATCGCCCGCATCTATGAGGTGTTCCCGCTGCTGTGCCCGATCTGCAGTGGGCAGATGCGCATCATCGCGTTCATTACGCACAGCGCCGACATCCGGCAAATTCTCGAGCACGTTGGGGCAAATTCTGAACCACCACGCATCGCCCCGGCACGCGGGCCGCCTTTGTGGGAGGACTGTGATGCGTGGGCTGGCGAAGGCAGCCAAATTGGACAGGACTGGGATCTAGCGGCCCAACCGGCACCGGATTACGAGGTCGATCAGCGCGCCAACTGGTGACCAAGGTGGACTTGGGGGTTTTGCCAAAACGGCACATCCCATGCGCTGCTAGGGGAGGTTGCGCGCGCGGCAGTCGCACAGCCGACTCGCTCGGGACAGCAGATTTCAATGGCGTCAGATCGCCCAAAACACGTGCCATACTTGGCCTCACGCGGTTGAATTTCCTATCCGCTCAAACTCGGCCTTCCTGCTAACGCCCATTTGTTAAACTTGGTGAAAGCCGATCTAAATCGGCGCAAAAAGGTTCCCAAGGTCTACGCCAGCGCTTCAAGGTGCAGCCCGGCGGCGACGACCCGTTCTCGGTGCGCAACTTGACCGAGATTTTGCAGGCGCAAGAGGCGTCCAGCCGCGTCATGACGCTGTTGCTGGCGGC
>CALPLW020000375.1 GCA_943324505.2 Comamonas sp. lk | reverse complement strand
GTGCGCCCGGCCATGTGCCGGCCGCTCCCCAAACATTGATGTTGGCGATGAACCAGGCGATCGCAAGCGGCCTGGCGGCGGCGGGTGCCGGGTCGGTGCGGGCCGGCACCACGGTTGCCATGGTGGAAGACGCCGGCGATCAACTTCACTTCCTGATCGTGGGCGACTCCGGTATTCGCATCAACGGCACGGAACTGCTGCGCATCCACAAGGACATCGACCTGATCTACACCGCCGGCCGGGGTGCGGTGTTTCGCCTGCTGCAAGCGCGTGGCTGGGCTGGCGATGCGCTGGAGCAGCAGACCCGGCAGCTGGTGTTCAAGGGCCTGGCGCAAGCCGATCCGGCCTTGCTGTCGGCGCCAGACGTGGCGCAACTGCTGGCGCTGGCGCAGGCCGCTTGTGCGCCACGCCTGCAGCCCGATGCCATCGCCGAGGTGCCGCAGCTCTTGCTGGCCGGCATTGCCGGCGGGCAGTACGGCTACTGCAACCGTGCCGGCCACTCCCTGGGCTATGCGGTGCTAGACGGCACGCACACCCAAGGCCCGGATGTGCTGAGCCTGTCACGGCCCAAAAGCGAGGTACGCAGCATCGAGTTGTTCACCGACGGCTACATGTCCTGCCCGGCCGGCACAAGCGTCCGCGACTGGGAGGATGAGTTTTTTCGGGTCGAGGCCCAGGACTTTCACAAGTGCGGCGCCTTTGCCGGCGTCAAGGGCTCAACGTCAACGCAGTTCAGCGATGACCGTAGCGTGCTGACGGTGCACTTTAACTGAGTGGTGAATCCGGCGTACGTTGACGTTCAGCCGTGCGTGGCACCTGAGCGAGTCCGCTGGAGCGGCATGTTAGAAGTAGAGGCCTCAAGACGCTCAGCCAGCCATACTTTGATCACAGATTGCCTTGTAACCCCTAGCTTGCTGGCCTCACGATCCAGTGAGTCAATCAGCCAGGTTGGAAAATCCACATTCACCCGTTTCTGCTCTTGCATCACGCGCTTGGCTTTGGTCAAGTCCAACGAAGCCTTGATGTCGACGCCCTCTTCAAACTGTTGCTCAAACTTTTTAGCTTTCATAAAGCGCCACCTTTTCTGTGCGTGCCCGACGCACGAATATCAATCGAATATGGGACCCGCGATAGGTATCTCCGTTTGGGCAAATACGTCAAGCATTACCGCGTGCTGGTTGAACGCCGTAAGCCCGCATGGCCGATGCCATCTGCGACCGTTCTGTCGTTTCGGCTGCATAGAGCCGATAGCTTGGGGCAAGGATTGCGTCGATCGCCGTGGCGCGGACAACCAGAACGCTGTGAATTGGAAACCTTGGTCCTGCCTTCGCATTCAGCGGAGCCGCCCAACGAGAAAATTCCGCGTCTTGTCGGGGCACGTTGCGTGCCGTTCCCGCTACCTTGAATCCTTTCTGGACGAAGACATCGACAAAGCTGACACACACAAGTGGATTGATTTCGATGTTTCGCACGCTGGTGGGCGAGGCGATGTTCGCTATGACAAGGTGTTCAGCGTCAAAGATGGCGAAGATTTCTTTTGGTGAGACATTGGGCTGCCCATTCCCATCGACGGTCGCAAGCCAGCACAGGACACTGCGCTCTGCGGAATTCTGGACTTCAGGCGAAAACATATGAGTAGTGACAGTGTAGTTGGCGGCCTTAAACACTGACACTCAGACTTCTTTCTCGATTTGCTAAACCATGACCCGCTTGACCGCCATGGCTGTCCTTGACTTCTCATTATCAGTAGCTACAATAAATTGTGCGCTTTGTATTCGACCCTGACAAAGACAAGCTGAACTTGGCCAAGCACGGCCTATCGCTCTCCTTCGCTGAAAAGTTAATCTGGGAGGAAGCGTACGTTTGGGTCGATCCGCGTTATGCATACGATGAGTTGCGAATGATTGGCCTGGTCCCCGAGGGCAACACACTGTATTTCGTGGCGTTTGTAGACCGTGGTGATGTGCGCAGAACCATCAGTCTGCGTCTTGCCGAACGACGAGAGGTGAAAAAATATGTCCAAAATATCCAATAAGCGGGTCATCTTGATGCCAACGGTCAAAGACAACGCGAAAATTGTTGCTGCGGCTAAGGCCGATCCAGATGCCAAGCCCATGACGAAGGCGCAGCTAGATGAGCTTGTGCCGATCAGCGTTGCGCGAGGCAGACCAAAATCTGAGAACAAAAAGCTGCTGCTCTCTGTACGCTATAGCGTGGAGGTCGTTGAGTACTTTCGCTCTACAGGTGACGGCTGGCAGGCGCGCATGGACAGTGTGCTTCGCCAATATGTGAGCCAGCATTTACCCCCCAACAAGGCGACATAACGCGTTATTCGTCGCGGACACACAGCAGCAGCATGTCACGTGCCGGACAGCGCCGACGTTGGACAGGTGCAACTATTTGCGCCCAATGTGGCCTACGCTGACAGTGCACTTTCACCCAGCACCCGTTCCGCCGGCACATAGGCATAGCCCAGCGCCTGCGCCACCGCCTCATGCGTCACCTGGCCCAGCGCCACGTTCAGGCCGGCTTTGAGGTGCGGGTTGTCGCGGATGGCCTGCTGCCAGCCCTTGTCGGCCAGCGCCACGGCGTGGGCCAGGGTGGCGTTGTTGAGGGCGAAGGTGGAGGTGCGTGCGACGGCGCCCGGCATGTTGGCCACGCAGTAGTGCACCACGCCATCCACCACAAAGGTCGGGTCGGCATGGGTGGTGGCGTGTGAGGTCTCGAAGCAGCCACCCTGGTCGATGGCCACGTCCACCACCACTGCGCCTGCCTTCATGCTGGCAATCATCTGGCGCGTGACCAGTTTGGGCGCTGCCGCACCGGGGATCAGCACGCCGCCGATCACCAGTTCGGCGTCCAGCACCGCGTCTTCCACGCTCTGCGCGTTCGAGAACACTGTGCTGATGCGGTTGCCAAACACCAGGTCAAGCTGGCGCAGCCGGTCCACATTCTTGTCCAGCACCGTGACGCGCGCGCCCAAGCCTACCGCCATTTGCAGCGCATGGGTGCCAACCACGCCAGCGCCCAGAATGACCACATGGCCGGCCGGCACGCCCGGCACGCCGCCCAGCAGCACGCCCATGCCGCCCTTGGATTTTTCCAGGTGGGCGGCACCGGCCTGCACCGCCATGCGCCCGGCCACCTCGCTCATGGGCGCCAGCAGCGGCAGGCCGCCGCCCGGGCCGGTGATGGTCTCGTAGGCAATGCAGACCGCGCCCGATTTGATCAAGGCCTGGGTTTGTTCAGGGTCCGGCGCCAGGT
>CALPLW020000374.1 GCA_943324505.2 Comamonas sp. lk | reverse complement strand
GGTCGCACAGCACGGGGGTTTTCACGCGCACGCGCTCAAAGTCGTCAATCGTCCATTCGACCTCGGCAGCGTGGGCGATCGCCAGGAAGTGCAGCACGGCGTTGGTGGATCCTCCTGTGGCCATGATCACGGCGACTGCGTTCTCGATCGACTTGCGAGTTACGATGTCACGCGGCTTGATGTCTTTTTTGATGGCTTCCACCAGAACTTTGGCCGACTCCCGGGCGGAGTTGAGCTTTTCGTCGTGCGGGTTGGCCATGGTGCTGGAGTAGGGCAGCGAGATGCCCAGCGCCTCAAAGGACGAGGACATGGTGTTGGCGGTGTACATGCCGCCACAGGAACCGGTGCCCGGTATCGCACGGCGCTCGATCTCCAGCAGGTCCGTATCGCTCAGGCGACCAGCGGCGTTTTCGCCCACGGCCTCAAACACGCTGACGATGTTCAGGTCACGGCCCTGGTAGTGCCCCGGCAGGATGGTGCCGCCATAAACATAGATGGCCGGCACATTGGCGCGCAGCATGCCCATCAGGCCGCCGGGCATGTTCTTGTCACAGCCGCCGACCACCACCACGCCGTCCATCCATTGGCCCTGGACGCAGGTCTCTATGCAGTCCGAGATCACTTCCCGGCTGACCAGCGAGTACTTCATGCCCTCGGTCCCCATGGCCATGCCGTCCGAGATGGTGGGTGTACCAAACACCTGAGCGTTGCCACCGGCCTCTTCAATGCCGGCAATCGCGGCATCAGCCAGCTTTTGCAAGCCCGAATTGCAGGGTGTGATGGTGCTGTGGCCGTTGGCCACGCCGACCATGGGTTTTTTGAAGTCGTCGGCTTCATAGCCCATGGCGTAGTACATGGATCGATTCGGCGCGCGCGACTTGCCCTCTGTGATGTTTTTGCTGCGCGAGTTGATGGCATGCACCGGGATAACTTTGGAATCGCTCATGGCTGTAGGGGGTCGGACGGTTGAGGTAGGCGGATTTTAGCCCTCGACCTTGGGCCGGTCACATGTCGGACACAAGCCCGAGGGGGCCGCGAACGCAGGCACAATGGCGCCATGTTGCTGCATCCTTCCATCAACCCGGTCGCGCTTCAGCTGGGCCCGCTGGCTGTGCATTGGTATGGCCTGACCTATCTCGCGGCTTTCGGTCTGTTCATGGCTTTGGGTGTGCGTCGGCTACGGCACCAGCCGTTTGCCTCGCTGAGTGGGGTGCAGGCATGGTCTCGCCAAGACGTGGAGGACATCCTGTTCCTGGGCGTGATGGGCGTGGTGGTAGGCGGGCGTTTAGGCTATTGCCTGTTCTACAAGCCGGTTTATTACCTGGCGCATCCGCTGGAAGTGCTGGCGGTCTGGCAGGGCGGCATGAGTTTTCATGGTGGCATGCTGGGTGTGATCGCGGCCATGGTCTGGTTCGCGCGCTCCCGTCACAAACCCTGGTTGCAAGTGGCTGATTTCGTCGCACCCTGCGTGCCAACCGGGTTGGCCGCCGGGCGGGTCGGCAACTTCATCAACGGCGAACTCTGGGGCAGGGTGTGCAGCCCGGAACTGCCTTGGGGCATGGTGTTTCGGGGGGCAGGCGACTTGCCGCGTCACCCATCTCAGGCCTACCAGTTCTTGCTCGAAGGCCTGCTGCTGTTTGTGATCCTTTGGTTGTATGCGCGCAAGCCGCGCCCGCAAGGTGCGGTGGCCGCCCTGTTTTTGATGGGCTACGGTGTGCTGCGCTTTGTTGCCGAGTTTTTTCGCGAGCCGGATGCGCACCTGGGCGTGCTGTCACTGGGCATGAGCATGGGACAGTGGCTGTGCCTGCCCATGATTGTGGGTGGTGTGGGCCTTTGGTGGTGGGCTGGACATCGTCAGAAATTAAGTGTGAAATAGGCCTCTAGGCCACGTGGATATTGGTTTTTAAGCTACAAAATGTATAGCATAACTATCGTCATAACAACAGGAGACAAGCATGTTTTTTCAAGAACAATCACTCGCTAATCGACGTCAATTGCTGCGTCTGGCCGCTGCGGCGGGTGCACTGACATTACCCCTGGCAGGGCGCACTCAGTCGGCCTGGCCCACCAAGCCCGTCAATCTGGTCGTGCCATTCCCGGCCGGCGGCGGCACGGACGCCTTTGCCCGTCCACTGTCTGCCCAGTTTGCCAAGCAGACCGGCAAGACCATGGTGATCGACAACCGGGGTGGCGCCGGTGGCACGCTAGGTGCCGGTGTGGCGGCCAAGGCCGCGCCCGATGGCTACACCCTGTTCATGGGGGCGGTTCACCATGCGATTGCGCCGTCGATGTATCCCAAGCTGGACTACGATATTGAGAAGGACTTCGTGCCATTGGCTTTGATGGCTAATGTGCCGCAGGTGCTGGTGGTCAATCCCAAGAGCGTCAGCGGGGATTTCAAGGCTTTTGTCGCGCAGCTCAAGGCCAGCCCTGGGCGGCTCAACTACGGTTCGGCCGGCACGGGTACCTCGCACCACCTGGCTGGCGAACTGTTCAAGCAGCAGACCGGCACCTTCATCACCCATATTCCCTACACTGGCGCCGGACCAGCGCTGCGCGACCTGATCAGTGGTCAGGTGGACATGATGTTTGACGGCCTCGGTTCCTCGGCTGGGCACATCAAAGGTGGCCGGATCAAGGCGCTGATGGTGTCAGGGGTCAAACGCAACCCGGCTTTTCCGGATGTGCCCTGCGCGGCTGAGCTGGGCCTGCCCGACTACACCGTCACCACCTGGTATGGCCTGTGGGCGCCTAAAGGCACGCCAGCCGATGTTCAGGCGCAGATCGTTGAAGAGATCCGCCGTGCCGCAGCCACTGATGAGCTCAAAGCCATCTGGGCCAGCAATGGCGCTGATTTCGGCAGTTTGTCTCCGGCGCAATTCGGTAGCTTTGTGAGCGCCGAGATCAAACGCTGGGCTGCGGTGGTCAAAGCCTCGGGCGCCAAGCTCGACTAGAGGTCGCTCCGGGCATGCAAGCCGGCATTGGTCTCACGCTGCAGAGTGGCGTGGCACGGGTAACACTGTGTCATACGGCTCGACTGAATGCCATGACACGCGAGATGTGGCGCGACTTGCGCCGCGTTTTTGTTGAACTGGGCGGGCAGCCTGACTTGCGCTGTGTGCTGGTGACCGGGGAGGGTGCGCACTTCTGCGCGGGTGGTGATATTTCCGAATACCCGGCTTTCCGGTTCGAGGCTGCGAGCCTGCGCCAGTTTCATGAGAGCGAAGTCTGGCCGGCGCTCCAGGCCATGCTCGATTGCGACGTGCCC
>CALPLW020000373.1 GCA_943324505.2 Comamonas sp. lk | reverse complement strand
GGGGTTTTGGCGCCCTGTTGCAGGGACCGGCTGGCGTTGGGCGCGCTTTTGCTATGCTAAATATAGCAAACTAATGAATACTGGTAAGGCTTAGGCGGCCAAAAGGCTCGAAGTCACAGCTGACTGTTTCAGCTGTCCGCCTTGCTGCTGCTCGCACCAGCGCTGCCACAGCTGCCGGTACTGCGCCTCGACGGCACGCACGTAAGCCTGGTTGTCACCGATGGCAGATGCATCAAGTCGCTCACGGAGGCCGGCCCGCACACGTCGCAGGGCATCAAGATCACGGCCTTTGCGCGCCGCCAAACCGACATACTCGGTTGGCGTATCGGCCACCCAATCCGTCATGTCCAGAGTCGTCATGATGGAGGTCGACAGGCGTCCGATCAAGGTGTTGCCCCGCAAGACCACCACAGGCACACCCATTTTCAGTGACTCCAAGGTGGAGACACCGCCGCCATGGGGGAAGGGATCGAGGCAGATATCCACCTGGGAAAAAGCGGCCTGATGGTTGTACCAGTCGGTCCCCCCCATCAGGATCACGCGCTGAGGAGCGATGCCTGCTTGGTCAAACCGGGCCTGCAGCTGGCTGCGGTCCTCCGGTCGATCATTTTCCAAGGCTTTGATCAGCAAGCGACTTTCCGGAATGGCCCGCAACAGGTCAATCCAGGTGGCCCAAACCTCGTCGGTCACCTTGCACAGGCGATTGAATGAGCCGAAGGTGATGCCCTTGCCACTGTCGGTCGGCAAGGGGCCCACTGGCGGAAAAGGGTCGGGCGCGTAATACGACACCACACTGGGCAGATAGCGCACCTCCTCCACATACAGCGACAGCTCATCGGGCGGAACGATCACAGGGTCGGCAAAAAAGACATCCATGGCTTTCATGCCCGTGCTGGTGGCGTAACCCCAGGCAGTGACCTGGATGGGTGCCGGTCGTCGGGCAAACACCAGTAAACGGGTACCCGCCGTAAAGCCGGACAAATCCACCAGGATGTCGATCTGGTCTTCCCGTATTTGATCAGCCAACCGGTCATCGGTCATGTCAACCACGTTACGCCAACAGTCAACTGATTTTTCAAAAATACGCGAGACGTAGTCTTTGGATTTCTCCGCCATGTTGGAGTACGCAAACAACTCAAAATCGTGTCGGCTGTAACTGGTGAGCATGGCACCGAAGACCTTGGGCGCAGAGTGAGACTTGAAGTCGGCGGATACGTAGCCGATGCGCAACCGTCGCTTCGGATCGGCCAGGTTGGTGGGCGGCAGTTGCTTGCAGGCCAGCGGGGCGGCATGAACCAGATCCCAGCGCCGACGCTCCTCAAGGAGGGTCCGGGTGTTGTACGAAGGATCCATGTCCATCGCAAAGATCAAATTGTTGTGGGCTTGGAGGTGGCAGGGATCAAGCTTCAGCGCCGACTTGTAGTAGCGAATGGCCTCTGGATTTTGGGCGTCACCTTGCCCCTGTAAGGACGAGCCCATGCCATAAAGCGCGGTGGCACTGTCCGGCTGAAGCGATAGAACTTTTCTGAAACTTACCATGGCTTCTCTGGCCCGACCACCCAGGTTGAGTGCCACACCCAGGTTGCTGTGCGCGCTGGCAAGCTCGGGCTGCAAGTCACGCGACTTGGTATAGGCCTCAATCGCTGCTTCTTTGTAGTCCAGCTTCTGCAGCACTGCCCCAAGGTTGTTCCAGGCCATCGCATACTCGGGTTTGATCTCCACCGCAGTGTTGTAGTGCTGCGCGGCACCTTTGTGGTCCTCCTGCGCCTGCAATGCAACCGCAAGGTTGTAGTGCATTTCTGCGCTTGGTTGAATTGCAATGGCACGATTGATCAGTTCAATGGCTGTGGCCGGGTCGCCCTCCTGTTGCGCCATCAGGCCGAGCAGATGCAAAGCCTGGGCATGGTCTGGCTGCAATTGCAAAACACGCTGGTAGGCGGTGATGGCTTCGGCATAGCGTTTATCCCTATGCAGGGCCATGGCGGCGCCCATCAGCGTATCAATGTCGGTGGTCAGGTCTTCTGACAGTTGCGATGAAACCGCTTTGTCGACACAACAGTGCTTGAACTTGCGGCCACTGCCGCAGGGACAGGGCTGGTTCCGACTGACTGGATGGGCTTGCATGCCGTGGCTACCTCAGAATGGTCCGGAAAAATTCCGATGCGGGGTGTCGTGGGGGTCTTTGCGGGCCAGCGCCACCTGCAATCGTTCCAGCGTCGGGCCATCGGTCGGTCGACCAGCCAAGGCCAGTGCCGCGTGGGCCAGCGTGAGCGCAGTGGGGTAATAGGTTTCAGCCATGAAGGGCGAAGAGGGCGCAGGATGATCCGGGCTGGCAACGCGTACCGGTGCCGCGCGCAGGGCGTCAAAACCTTGGGCCACCACCTGGCTGATCAGCTCGGCCCCTGCCCCGCCGGTCTGAGAGCCGGTATCGGCCACCAGCAAGCGCCCGGTTTTTCGCACAGATTGCAGCACAGCGGGCACGTCCAAGGGCCGTACACTGCGCATGTCCACCACCTCCAGGGACAGGCCCTCAAGGGCCAGTGCGCGGGCCGCCAGCAAGGCTTCGAGTGCCATGAAGGAAAAAGCCGCCACCGTGACGTCTACACCGGCGTGCAGCACCTTGGCCTGGTCCAGGGGTACCTGATAGGCCGCCTCGGGCACCTCATCGGTCACGCCATGCAGCCAGCGGTGTTCGATGAAGATCACGGGGTTGTTGTCAGCAATCGCCGCCATCAGCATGCCCTTGGCGTCATGTGCCGTGGTGGGCATCACCACGCGCAAACCGGGAATTTGCGCAAACAGACCCTGAAGGCTTTGCGAATGCTGCGGCCCCTGGCCCCAGCCACGCCCGACGATAACCCGCACCACCAAAGGCACACTGGCCTTGCCATTGAACATGTAATGCCACTTGGCGGCATTGTTGACCAGTTGGTCCATCGCCAGCAACGCGAAATCAATGCGCTGATGCACCATCACTGGCCGCATGCCACTGAGCGCCGCGCCTATGCAGAAACCCGTGGCACCGTTCTCGGACAGTGGCATGTCGAAGACACGGTCTGCACCATGGCGTTCGCGTAGTCCGGCAGTGGTGCCAAAAATGGCTTTGGGGTCCGGCACGCCTTCACCGATCACAATCACACGCGGGTCCTGCGACATGGCCTGATCGAGCCCCTCACGCAGGGCCTGGGCGTAGCTGATCTGAAGCTCACGCATAGACCAACGCCCTCGCCTGATCGGCACCCGACGCGGGGCTGGCCAGTGCAAACTGGAAGGCGTC
>CALPLW020000372.1 GCA_943324505.2 Comamonas sp. lk | reverse complement strand
TGGTCGGGCGCATGTGCATACCGCACCTGACCGGCGCGGATGGTGGTCTGGCAGCTGCCACAGCTGCCGCTGCGGCAGCCGCTGGCGACGTCGATGCCATTGGCCTCGGCAAAATCCAACAGGCTACCCATGCCTGGCCACCATTCACAGACCTTGCCTGACGTGGCAAAGGTGACCGCCAAAGGCCCGATGAACGGACTGCCCGTCACTGGGCCGCTTGGGGTCAAGCCGGCCTTTTTGCGGGGGATCGAAGCCGGGCCAAAGGCCTCAAAGTGGATGCGCTCGTCGACCACGCCCCAGCTTTCCAGTGCCGGCACCAGGCTGGCCAGTAGCTGGGTGGGGCCGCAAAGGTAGAAATGGTAGGGCTTGAGCGGCAACACGCTGCGCAGCAATCGCAGGTCGATGCGGCCGTGGTGGTGGTGCACCCGCTCCGGCAGGGCCAAGATTGATGCTGGCTGCGACGCGCGCGCCTGCAACAGGCTACCGACCTTGACGTCATCGTGAAAATAGTGGGAGGCATGCTGGTTGACCCCGGTCACACCGGTACCGTTCAGTGCCCGCTTGATCGAGACCCGATAGGCTTCCGCCTTTGGCGCATCAGACAGGGAGTAGCAACGCACCACCCGGCTTGTACTGCCCTGCGTAGACGGCAGGTCCAACCTAAAGGTCAAGAATTGGCCTGGCAGAAACGGCGCCAACGGCTGGCCGTCCTCGGGCACCAACTCAAAAGAGCAGACCTGTCCGTCGGCATCTTCCAGGGTCTTGGCCCGTACCCGAAACGAGCGGTAGCCGGCCCAGGCCGCTGCCGCCGGGTTGGCTGCGACGGTGCCAGCCGGCAAGGGCAGCTCAAACTGCCCCTTGGCCGCCGCCTCCCGCAAGGCTGCATAGGCCTGCCAGTGCCGCCCAAAGGCCAAACCCATGAAAGCCGCCAACTGCAACAGCAGGGCTCCCAAAATCCACTGCAGTAGCGTGATCGACGTCATCTCGTCCTGAGCCTAAGGCCTGCAGGCGCATTGACCCTTGACGAGTATCAAGGAAGCTTATGTGTATTCAATCATTGCCATTCAGCAGGTCGGTGTCGACCTCGGGGCATAACGCCGGAAAATAAAACCTCAAGGCATGGCTCGGTACGTGTACACGCAGCGGGCAACAAAATTTTTTCAACAACTTATAGAATTTCACCAGCTGCACATCAACAACGGAGATATCAATGGTTGACCTAAGCAAAACCCCAGACGACCTACCCATTCCACAGGACGACGGGGCAGCCAGACACCTTGTGGGAATGACGCTTCCTAGGCTGTCCCTCTTAGCTACAAACGGTAAGCAGATTGACCTTGGCTCGTTCAAGGATTTTTTGGTTATCTACTGTTATCCGATGACGGGACAGCCCAATGTGGCTCTGCCTGACGGATGGGACCAGATCCCTGGAGCTAGGGGTTGTACCCCACAGAGCTGTTCGTTCAGAGATCACTACCAGGAGCTGAAAGCTTTGAAGGCTGAAGTCGTTGGCTTGAGCGTTCAGACCACCGTCTATCAAAAAGAAATGGCTGAACGACTCCATTTACCGTTTCCCGTTGTTAGTGATGTTACTTTCAAATTTCAAAAAGCGCTGAACCTCCCAACCTTCGAGGCCGCTGGCATGACTTTATTGAAAAGACTAACCATCATCGCCAAGGATGGGAAAATTGTCACCGTTCACTATCCGATATTCCCCAGCGACAGTGATCCACCTTGGGTGATTGATTACTTGAAAAGTAGTCAGTAATTTTTCGATAGAGGTGACCCTGGTCGTCAGGATCCCCTAATCCCTTGTCCATGTAAGGAGCCACCTTGCCGCAATCGATTGGGCTTGTGTCTATGTTGGTCAAGAACTATGACGAGGCCATCGGTGCCCAGATATTGCTGGCGAAGGCCTCAAATGACCAGCCTTACTTGCAATGACAATTCAAACTCGCATGAAATGACTCCATGTAGTCACAGGGGATCGCCATGGAAACAGTGCAAATTCGCGAAGCCAAAGCCAGTTTTTTTACGCTGGTGGCTGCCGCTGAGAAAGGTCGCCCAACGCTTGTGAGCCGCCACGGGCAGCCCTGTGCACTGATCGTGCCGGTGGCCGACGGCGCACGCCTCTACCCGCTGGAGATGCCCAACCTGGCCAACTATCTTTTGGCCTTGCCTGAGCCGCTAGCGACCCAGCGCGACGCGACGCCACTGCGAGGCGTTGACTTTGGCTAACGGCTATTTGCTCGACACCAGCGTGGTGTCTGTCCTCGCACCTGGCCGAGAAGTCTTTGTGCCCACACCCTTGCTGGATTGGCTGCGAGAGCATCAAAGGCAGCTCTATCTGCCTTGCATCGCTATTGCAAAAATGGCACAGGGCATTGGCAAATTGCGACGCGCAGGCGGCGTCGATCGGGCAGACCGCCTTGATCGCTGGTTGGACGGACTGTTGGGCACTTATGCAGACCGTATCTTGCCGCTGGACGCACAAGTTGCCCGGCTGGCCGGTCAAATTTCGGATGCAGCCGTTGCTCAAGGTCGCCATCCAGGCTTTGCAGACCTTGCAATTGCAGCGCTGGCTCAAAACGCAGGGCTGTTACTACTGACAGAAGTGGTCGCGCAAATTTGAACAATTTTTTAAGTGGAAACTCTGGGCATAAAGTTTGGCCGTGGACGGCTGAACAGACAGGAGTTTTTGATGGTGAAGAAGTCAGCGCGCCGCACCCGGCGCACACACACGCCCGCTTTCAAGGCGCGGGTGGCCCTTGCCGCTTTGCGTGAGGACAAGACGATGGCCGAACTGTGCAAGCAGTTTGAGCTGCATCCCAACCAGATCAGCGAATGGAAGAAGCAGCTTCTTGAGAACGCAGCCAACATCTTCGGCGGTACCGCCGGACAGGCCGATGCCGTTGATCTGGTACCGCTGCACGCCAAGATCGGGCAGCAAGCCTTGGAGCTGGATTTTTTAAACAGCGCGCTCACCAAAGCGGGATTGCTGAGCGCAAAGCCATGATCGACCGTCAACAAGAACTGCCCGTAACGCACCAGGCCAAGTTGCTCAATGTGAGCCGTGGCTCTGTGTACTACCTGCCCAAGCCCGTGAGTGAGGCCGATCTGGCGCTCATGCGTCGCATCGATGAGTTGCATTTGAAGCATCCTTTCATGGGTGCGCGCATCGGCGCGTGTCAAGGTAGTTGTCGCCTCATTCATGCAGCAAACTGCTGAATAGGTTTGTCTTCCGAGTAGTCTCGGATGACGCTGTCGCGCTCAGGGTTGAGGGTTAC
>CALPLW020000371.1 GCA_943324505.2 Comamonas sp. lk | reverse complement strand
GATCGGGGTCGTCCGCTCAGGCTCCCTTCAGCGCATCGGGAGCGGGAATAACAATATCAGGGGGAGCCCGCAGGGCGGAGGACACGAGCGGAATCAGGCGCGCCGTCCCCGCAATACACCAAGCGCCAAAACACAAATCCGCCCAGCCGCTCAATAAACCGGCTGCTCCCCAGGCGGGCGGTCTTTGAAGCGTTTGTGAACCCAGTAGTACTGGTCGGGCATGGCGGTGATGTAGCCGGCCAGCCGCTCGTTCATCAGAGCGGTGTCGGCCACCAGATCGTCAGTTGGAAAATCCGCCCAGGCCGGTAGCACCTTCACCTCATAACCACCGGCCGTCATGCGGGTCAGCACCGGCACCACGCGGGCGCGGCCCAGCCGGGCAAAACGCGACAGCGAAGGCAGGGTCGCGGCCGGCACACCGAAAAACGGCACAAACACCGAGTCAATCACATCAAAGTTCATGTCCGGCAGCAAATACAAGGGCTCGCCGGCTCGCAACGCCGTCAGCACCGGCTTGGCGGCGTCGATGCGGGCAAACAAACGAGGGTCGCCGAAACGCTGCCGGCCGGCCTGCATCCAGGCGTCCAGCCCGGGCTGGGCTGCGCGCGTGTAGATGGTGGTGAAACGGCGCGGCAACTGCTGGGTGAGCGCGGTCCAGCCGGCATCGAGCCCCACAAAATGCGGGGCAAAAATCACCAGTGGTGACGTGCCGGCGAACTGCTCAAGATCGCCCGTTAAAACCTGTCGCTGGCGCAAGACAGCGGGCGCGCCATGCCAAAGCCAGGCCCGGTCCAGCCAGGCTTGGGCAAATCGTACAAAACTGCGGCGCGTCAGGGCCCGAAGCGAAGATGGCGACAGGTCGGGGAAGCACAGCCCCAAGTTGACGCGGGCAACCCGGCGCCGCGGCGCCGCAACGGCGTATAAAAACAGCCCCAACAGCCAGCCCAGCCCGCGCAGCCAGGCCAGGGGCAGCCGTGCCAGGCCCTGCATCATGGCGAGACCCAGTCGGTTCAGCATGCGGTGTGTTCCACGCTCAGGCGGCCTGACGCGGCTGCTTGTAGCGCGCATAGCCCCACAAATACTGGCCCGGACAGCTCAGGATCAAGGCGCCGAGCGCCTGATTGATCTGTGTTGTCGCCTGCACGGTGTCGGCAGCCAAGGGCCCTGGCAGGGGCTGCACATGCACGCGAAACCCGCGTCCGCCAGCCAGCCGCTCACCCCAGGCCATCAGCACGCAGGCACCGGTTTGATGGGCCAGTCGCGCCGCCAGCGTCATGGTGTAGGCCCGGCGGCCCAAAAACGGCAGCCACTGGCCCTGCCCCTCGGGCGGCACTTGGTCGGGCAACAGACCCACGCACTGGCCCTGCTTGAGCGCCCGCAAGAGCTGGCGCACACCTGCCTGCGAGGTAGCGGCAGTCAGCAGACCGGGCCGGGACCGAGCGCGGTTAACCCATTCGCGCAGCCAGGCTTGGCGTGGCGGGCGAAATAGCACTGTCATCGGCCGCGCAGCACCAAAACGGTCCGCATAGGCCTGGGCGGCGATCTCAAAACAGCCCAGATGCGGGGTTAAAAACACGACACCACGCCCCGCCAACAGGGCCGCCTCCACATGGGCCTGGCCAACCCACTGCACCGGCACGGGCGCGCCAAGCCACAGGCGCGGCAGCTCTGCCACCAGCTGGCCGGCCGCAGCAACTGCCGGGCGCCACTGGGCGGCGCCCAGCCCGGCTTGCCGCGCCTGCACCAAAAACCGACGGCGATAGGTGGTAGACGCGACAAACACGCACCAGCCCAGCAGCCCGCCCAAGGCCTGCGCCAGGCCCAAAGGCAGGCGGGAGAAAATTTTGAAAAATCGCTGCATCCGTCGGATAAACTAGGGGCGTCGCTGAGTTATGGAACTACTTGCAGGGCGACACCCACACGGGCTTGGCTCCCAAGAGCAGCCATTGTGCCTTGTCAATTCATTGGCAAATCTGCTAAAGCGTTCGCGGAAAGCCCCTCAGCTCAAGCAACGCGAATCTTGGACTCTTGATTTGTTGCAACCTTGAACCTGGAGCTTTTAACCATGGCTAATGATTTTCTCTTCACTTCCGAATCCGTCTCTGAAGGCCACCCCGACAAAGTAGCCGACCAGGTGTCCGACGCCATCCTCGACGCAATTTTCAAGCAAGACCCCAAATCACGGGTCGCTGCTGAAACTCTGTGCAACACCGGTCTGGTGGTGCTGGCCGGTGAAATCACCACCAACGCGCATGTCGATTACATCCAGGTGGCGCGCGACACCATCAAGCGCATTGGCTACGACAACACCGACTACGGCATCGACTACAAGGGCTGCGCCGTGCTGGTGGCCTACGACAAGCAGAGCAATGACATCGCCCAGGGCGTGGACCACGCCTCCGACGACCACCTGAACACGGGCGCCGGCGACCAGGGCCTGATGTTTGGCTACGCCTGCAACGAGACGCCCGAGCTGATGCCCGCGCCGATCTACTACGCCCACCGTCTGATGGAACGTCAGGCCCAGTTGCGAAAAGACGGCCGCATGCCTTTTCTGCGCCCGGATGCCAAGAGCCAGGTCACCATGCGCTATGTGGACGGCAAGCCCCACAGCATCGACACCGTGGTGCTGTCCACCCAGCACAGCCCCGACCAGTCGCAAGACCAGCACCACATGAAGGCCAGCTTCACCGAAGCCATCATTGAGGAGCTGATCAAGCCCGTGCTGCCCAAGGAATGGCTGCAAAACACCCGGTACCTGGTCAACCCCACCGGTCGTTTCGTGGTTGGCGGGCCCCAGGGCGACTGCGGCTTGACCGGTCGCAAGATCATCGTGGACACCTACGGCGGCGCCTGCCCGCACGGCGGCGGTGCGTTCTCTGGCAAGGACCCGTCCAAGGTTGACCGTTCGGCGGCTTACGCGGCCCGTTATGTGGCCAAAAATGTGGTGGCTGCAGGCCTGGCCAAGCAATGCCAGGTGCAAGTGGCCTACGCCATTGGCGTGGCCCAGCCGATGAACATCACGGTCTATACCGAAGGCACTGGCGTCATGCCTGACGACAAACTGTCGGCTCTGGTGGCGGCGCACTTTGACCTGCGGCCCAAAGGCATCATCCAGATGCTGGACCTGCTGCGCCCGATCTACGAAAAAACCGCTGCCTACGGCCACTTTGGCCGTGAAGAACCCGAGTTCACCTGGGAGCGGACAGACCGGGCCCAGGCCCTGCGTGCGGCAGCTGGTCTGTAAGCGCACCGCCTTGGTCGCACACCCCGCATGAAACTGCAAACCCAACGCTGGATCGACCGTTGGGTGGGGCAGT
>CALPLW020000370.1 GCA_943324505.2 Comamonas sp. lk | reverse complement strand
CGCTTGTCAGCGGATATGCATCGGGGCCAGCGGGCGAGTCTGGGAAACCAGACGGACCACGCAATCAAGGCCGGATATAAGAGAGCAGCCGACTTCTTCGCAACACGACACAAATTTCTCTTGCTACCCGGGGGGCATCCATATAAGCAGCAACATGGCAAGAAAACTTGAACAAATAATGGCTGATCTGCCCGCAAAACGCCGGGCAGCGGTTGAAGCACGGGCAGGCAACCTAGCCACCTTGAAGGATTTGCGCCAAGCTGTGGCGCAGACCCAGCAAGACCTGGCCTCCACTCTGGGTGTGGGGCAGGACACCATCTCACGCATAGAGAAGCGCAGCGATATGCTGCTGTCCACGCTGCGCCGTTACGTTGAGGCGATGGGCGGCAAGCTGGAACTGGTGGCGCAGTTCCCCGACCGCCCACCCATGGTGATTGACCATTTGACGGCAACAAACAGTCGTTCAAATGGGACACTGGCGGGCCACTTGGGGGCAAAGAACCACCGCTTTTGACCTCGATACACAAGTCCCATGTCAATCTAACGACTTAAAGCGCTCTGATCGAAGAATGAGCAAGCCAGAAATAGCCAATAAAAAAATACCCGCCCATCCAAGCAGATTGGGCACGTCGCCCCACACTACATAGCCTATAAGCAGTGCAAACAGCAAACCGCTGTATCGAAACGGTGCCACCAAACTCATTTCACCGGAACGCATGGCCACAATGAGCAGGTAATAAGCCATGGAGAGGAACAAGGAGGCACCAAAAAGTAAGCCCAGCGATAGGTTGTCAACAGGCGTCCATGTTTGAGTGAGCGTAATGCCGCCAGCCGCCACGGCTACAGAAACTGCGGTTGACAGCGTAATTAGCAGTGCAGGCACGTGAAGGCCAATGCCCCGTGTGAGTGTGTCGCGCATGGCATGCAACAAAGTGGCCAACACGGCCAGCCAAGCGTAAACATTGAAACCCTCTGAGCTGGGTTGAACCACCAGCAACACGCCAGTGAAGCCGAGCAAAATGAGCAAGCCTCGTTGCAACGCAACCAGTTCTTTAAGGAAAACAATGGCAAACGCCGTGATGAACAGCGGCGAGGAAAGGTTGATGGCCGTTGCGTTGGCCAAGGGCAGGTGAAAGACGGCTGTTAAGTAGGCGAGTGAAGCCGCAGCATCAAGAGAACCCCTTACCCAAAGGCGCTTGTTTAGCATGAGGCGCCAGTTTTTGAGGTGGCCCATGGCCTGCGCCATGATGAGCACCAAAGTGGTGGCCATCAGGCCGCGAATGAAAATGAGTTGAGGGCCAGGCAATGTGGCACTGACTTGTTTGACCAGTGCGTCGTTGGCAATGAAAAGCGCCATGGCCAAACTCATGGCCAAAATACCACGCCGGTTGTCAGCGTGCATGCAGACCTTCCTGTGTGGCCACGAGATGGCCATGAAAACAGTGGTTCAAACTTTGGCGGAGTTCAGGCATGACCCGGATTGTCGTTGAGGCTGGCTGATACAGAACCCGCTACCATGCGGTCATGACTGTCCAACTCCAAAAAACCATCCCCGCCAGCGCCATCGCCATCACCGTGGTCGACGCCGCACGATTCGCGCAACTCGCGCCGACCCTGCCGGCCGCAACCCGTCAATGGCTGCAGACCGTCGGGTTTACTGGCACCCCCGACAGCCATGCCCTGGTGCCGGATGCGCAAGGCAAGCTGGCCCAGGTGTTCGCCGGCGTGGCACGGGCGGACCATCCGTTTGCCTTGTCCGCCCTGCCGACAGCCTTGCCGCAGGGGCGTTACCGCCTGTCCGACCAGGGGCTGGTGGTGCCTGCCGAGCAGGCTGCCATGTCCTGGGAACTGGGTGCCTACGAGTTCGACCTGTATAAACCACGGCGCCGTGCTGCCGCCCAATTACTGCTGGCCCCCGGCCCGGACGCCCAGCGCGGCGTTGCGCTGGCCACCGCCATGGCTGCCACGCGGGATCTGATCAACACACCGGCCGAACACATGGGGCCAGAAGAACTCGCCGCCGCCGCGCACATGGTGGCCAAGCAACACGGCGCGAAATTCCGCCAAGTGGTGGGTGAGGCGCTGCTGAAGAAGAACTTCCCCGCCATCCACGCTGTCGGACGCGCCAGCACCCGGGGCCCGCGCCTGATCGAACTGACCTGGGGCAAGCCCCGGGATCCCCTGCTCTGCCTGGTCGGCAAAGGGGTGTGTTTCGACAGTGGTGGCCTGGACATCAAGGGCGCTGAGGGCATGCGCCAGATGAAAAAAGACATGGGTGGTGCAGCCAATGCACTCGGGCTCGCCGCGCTGGTGATGGCGCTCAAGCTGCCGGTGCGCCTGCAGGTGCTGCTGCCCACGGTAGAGAACGCCATTGCCGGTAATGCCTACCGGCCAGGGGATGTGTTCAAGACCCGCCAGGGCCTGCACATCGAAATCGGCAACACCGACGCAGAGGGCCGGGTCATTTTGTGTGACGCGCTGGCGTATGCCTGTGAAGGCAATCCGGCGTTGGTGATCGACTTGGCGACGTTGACGGGCGCGGCCCGGGTGGCACTGGGCCCCCAACTGCCGGCCCTGTTCTGCCGAAACATGGCCACCGCGCGCCATTTGGTCGACCTGGGCCTGCAACTGGATGACCCGCTGTGGCACATGCCGCTGTGGGCGCCCTACCGCGCCGGTATCGAGAGCCCCATCGGCGACATCGTGAACACCGGCCGCAACGCGATGGCCGGGGCCATCAATGCGGCCTTGTTTCTAGAGTACTTCGTGCCCCAGTCGCAAGACTGGCTGCACATCGACCTGTTCGCCTGGAACGACGGCGCTCGCGCCGGCAGGCCGGTGGGGGGCGAGGCGCAGACCATCCGCACCTTGCTGGCTTACCTGGAGCAACGCTTCGCGTCCGGCACAGCGACCAGTAACAAGGTAGGGAAGGCAATCCCAAGCCATCTTGTTCGACCTATTTGACGGAGACCGCCACTTCTACCCACAGCGGTTGCGCCATCGGCTTCTATCCTTCGGCGCACTTCGGCGCTCTGAACGGCCTGGCGGGCGGCATCGGTCAATCGGCGGCTGAGGGTTGGGTCCATGCGCCCAGGCGCAAACAAACCAAACCATGCGCTCGACTCGTAACCAGGCAACACTTCGGCAATGGCCGGCACGTCCGGGAACTGGGGCAAACGCTGCTTGCTCGTGACACCCAAAGCCTTGAGGCGACCGGCACGGATATTGGGCAGGGTGTTCACAAGGGGCGCAAACATCAGATCAACCTGGCCAGCGATGACATCCTGAACCGCAGGGGCCGTGCCCCGATACGGGATGTT
>CALPLW020000369.1 GCA_943324505.2 Comamonas sp. lk | reverse complement strand
GGTGGCAGACCAGGCCGTCAGCGCGAAGGCCGCGGCAAGCAGAAATGTGGCCCAACGCAGGATGCGTCGAAACGAAAACAATGTAATCATGGGTGATATACCAATCCAAAAAAAGAATTTGCGGCAAGCGGACCGCTGGGCCTGAGCCCGAGGCTTGCCATGACAATATGCCGCCAGCCCGCATCAGGCGGGCCGGTAGCGCTATCAATTCAATAGTTCAGGAGAAGGTCGGCGGCCCACGCGCCGGCGGTGCCAGCGCCACGGCGGCCCGCCGTATAACAGCAGGCCCCGCCCTGGGCAGCTCAAGCGCAAGCCCTGCCAAGCGCAGCTGCACCTGGGCGGGCGGCAGGCCGGCCAGCCGGTCCTGGGCCAGCAGGCACAGTGGGCAATCGTTGAGACCGCCAGCCAGCGGGCTCGCCGGAGACGCGGGTGACGCTGGCTGGGCCGGCGTGCTGGCGTCGGCCAGCCGGTCTGGCGCGTTGCTGGCGCAGATGTCCTGCAGCGCCATGGCGCTGCCGTGGCCTGCGGCCCGCCCGTGCGAGAGGGTCGGCGCCAGCGCCGACACCACGGCCAGCAGCAGGGCCAGCCACAGCGCCCAGGGGCGCCGCAGCCGGGCCCGACCAAAAGGCCTTGCCCTCACGCCAACCAAGCCTTCAGCATAGCCGGCTCGGGCGGTCCGATGGAGCGCTGGACGACGCCGTTGCGCCCGATCAAGACCACATAGGGCGTAACGTTGCGCCACTTGGGGTCCACCGCCTGGCGAATCTCGGGCTCAAAGCCGTCAAACGCATAAATGCGGGTGGCGCCCTGGTAATGGTGCGCATGCGCCAAGGCACGCGCGCCCTGGGCGTCCATCACGATGGCGGCCAGCTCCACCGGCTGGGCCGAGCTCATGGCCGCCGTGTGAAGTTGGTCAAAGGCGTCGGGGCAGGTGGAACAGAAGGTGGTGGTGAACACATAGGCCGCCGGCCGCGGGCCCTGGCGCAGCAGGCGCTGCCAGGTTGCGGCCCTGAACGGCGCTACGGTTTTAATAGCTTCAACCCTATGCTGGATAAGGTCTGCAGCCAGTTTTGGCACTAAAGCGCAGGCTGCCCCAGCCGCCAGCAGCAGGGCACGGCGGCGGCTTGGTCGCCCAGGCACCGAGCGGGCAGCGGGTTCAAAAACGGATGTCATAGACCTGCACTCCTTTGAGGTGGCGCCACACGGCCACCATGCGTTCACCCTGCTGCGCCAGGCGCGGGTGGTCGTTGTCGCCGCTCAGGCTGCCCAGCACCGCCAGGCGGAAGGTCTGGCCGCCGTCCACCGACAACCAGGCTTTGAGCGTGCTGCGGGCGCCGTCCACGCTGCGCCAGACCACGGCGACCCGGTCGCCCCAGGCCAGCACGTCGCCGTGCTCGGCCAGTTCGTCGGGCAGCGGCCGCACTGTTTCCAGCTGCGGGCTGCCGTCGGGGGCCAGGCGCGCATAGCGCACTGCGGCCGTGTTGTCGCTGCCCTGGCGGCGCATGCCGAACCAGACCGCATGAAAACCACCGGCGGTGGCGGGCGCCAGGCCGGGGCCGTGGTGCGGGCAGGCGTCAATGCGCCAGTCGTCCCAGGTGGCCCGCATCACGGTCAGTGGGCTGGCGTCGCTGAGTGCCGCAAAGCCATGGTCGCGCACATTGGCGCCAAACACGTGCCGCCACAGGGCCCGCATCACGCCGTCGGGGCCGGGCGCAAGCGCAATGCGACAACACTCACAGGAATGGTCCGCCAGCTTGAGGTCTGGGCCAAAGCTGGCCCCGCCGTCACGCGACTCATTGCGGTAAATCGCCGCCCCGACGTAACTCGACCTCTTGCCCACCTTGGGCGCGAGTTCCATGTCGCGCTTGTCGACCCACACCGTGTGCAGCACGCCCTGCGCGTCAAAGGTGACGGACTCGAAGCGGTGGGTGATCTCCTGACGGTCGGCATGCACCGTGAACGGCGGAGAGAAGGTCTGCCCGCCATCGCTGGAGCGCAGCATGCGGATCATGCCGGTGTAGGGCTTGGCCAGCGGCTGGGTGTAGCTGATGACGGCCCAGCCCTGTGGCCCAAACGCCAGTTTGGGCCGGTTCTCGCCGTCGGCAGAGATGGCATCACCGCCCGTGGCGATGACGCGCGGCGCGCCCCACTTGTTCAGGTTGGCCGCCGGTGCCGTCTGCAAGAACAATTGGCCCTGCTCATTCAGGCCGGCCAGCCACAACCGACCGTCGGGCCCGAAAGCCACACCACTGGCCAACTGGGGGCGCGCCTGGTGCGCGGCCTGATGCGCGGCCAGATGTGCGGTTTTTTGCGCCGGCTGCGCCAGCAGCTGGGCGGCGCTCAGGGCCAGCCCCAGCAGGGCCAGCAGACGGCGGTGCCGGCTCACCATGTGGCATCCAGCCCGACATACAGGGCTCTGGGCAGGGCCGGCGAGAACACCGCAGTGCTGGACGACACCGAGGCACTGTCGGCATAGCGCTGGTCGGTCAGGTTCATCAGGCGGGCGAAGGCGTTGACGCCTTTGGTCAGAGACTGACTCACGCGCAGGTTGAACACGTCATGCCCGGGGTACTTGCCAAACGCGGCGGCGTTGCTGGCTTCCAGCCAGTAGTCGCCCAGCCGCACCCACTCCAGCTCCGCCCGGGTGCCGTCACGTGGCGTCCAGCTCAGCCGGGTGTTGGCCATCAGCCGGGGCGCAGTTTCCATTTCCTTGCCAGAGTAGTCCACGGTGGTGGTCACCCAATCGACATACTGGTGACGGGCATACGACAGGGCGGTGGCCAGTCGCCACTGGCTGTTGAAGGCCTTGCCCAGTGCCAGCTCGATGCCCTGGTGTTCGGTCTTGCCGGCATTGACACTGGTGCTGATGTTGGTGGCCAGATCGCGCTGGCTCACCAGATCGTCCTGCTTGACCAACTGGTACAGCGTCAGGTCATACGACCAGCCGTCGGCCGCACCGCGCCAGCCCAGCTCGAACTGGTTGGCCTTGATCGGCTTGAGTGCCAGGGCCAACTGGGCTTTGCTGAGGGCATCGGCCAGCGCACCACTGCCAGCGCGAAACAGCTGACTCTCGGACGGCGCCCGAAACCCGTGGTTGTACGAGGCATACAGGCTGCTGTTGGGGCTCAGGCTGTACACCGCGCCCAGCTTGGGGCTGAGGTGGGTGTAGTCGACCGCCGCCGAGGCAATTTGCCCGTAGTAGCGCGTGGTTGTGCCAGCGCGCGTGGTGCCGGCCGCCAGGTTATTGCTCATGTCGTAGGTCATGCTGTCAAAGCGCAAACCGCCCGTCAGCAACAGGGCGGGCAGGGGCGTGGCCTCGCCC
>CALPLW020000368.1 GCA_943324505.2 Comamonas sp. lk | reverse complement strand
GGGCGTTGGGATGCCGGCGTTCCACCAGGGTAATGCCAAAGGTGGGCCAGCGTGGCAGCACGGCGTCAAACAGATGGATCGGAAAGTTGGCACAAATGCCACCGTCTGAGAACCAGCAGCGGTAGGGTTGTCCGATGTCCGGTATCGCCCACAGGGGCACAGCCTTGAACAGGATGGGAAAACTCAGGCTCAACCGGGCCGCCACAAGCACGGGTAATTCGCCCCTAGGCAGCCGGCGCAGGCCCAAATGCTCGTAGCCGTCCAACACCGGGCTGCAGGCGAACAAGTGTGTCATCACGGCGGCCGGAAAATAGGGCGCCAGATCTTCTTGCCGGAAGTAAAGCCGCTCCGAGTTGTCGTTCAGGGGAAACCCGCAGGCCCTGCCATGTGTGAGGTTGGTGCTCATCATTTGCAGGGAGATGGACTGGGGCCGCTCGATCCAGCCGTCGCGATACAGATCCAGGTCAGGCCCGCCCGGCGCATCCCACAGGTCGCGAAAGGTGAGTGGCTTATCCAAGTCCCGCTCAGAGGCGCCCTGTATGCCCTTGTGCAGCCAATCGGTAAACCCGTCCGGGCCACCCATGGGGCCCATGCCGGTGCACAGGCCGCAGCCTGGCCCGCCCAGTTGACGTCTGACGTCGTCCAACAGCCGCCAGCCGATGAGGCCCAGCAGCAGTACCGCGATGGCCGCCACGTTGGTCAGCAAGACGAGCAGCAGGGGTAGCACCGTGGCCGTGTGAAGCAGGCACAGGGCCCCCAGCAGCAACGCCCCGCCAATCAGCAGCAGCAAGGCACCTCGATCTGGGCGCCGACGCAGGTTCGGGCTCAGCAGATAGTCAGCCAACAGTTCCTTGACGATGGCCCAGGTACCCGCCCAGCCTTTTTTCTTACTGAACAAGCCGACAAACAGCCGGAACAGGCGCTCGCCGCCAGGGGACGGGTGAAACAGCGTAAACAGCTTGGTCTGGCCACCGCCTTGCAGTTCGGCCAGCGCCAGGGGCACCTCGCGCAGCACCTTGTTGAAGCCGTTGACCGAGCCATAGCGACGGCTGTACTCGCTGGCGGCCGTCAGGGCCGCCGCCACGGCACCCACCGATGTACCCCCTATGCTCTGAAAGCGGTAATGCTGCGCCAACGCCATCACCGCCCAGGGGTAAACCACCCCGTCGGTTACGCCGCCCTTCATGACCACATCGCAGTACCGGTCCAGCGGCGGCTCCTGCGCTGGGTCCAGCAGATCTGGGCCGAAGTGGACTGTTGTGTCAGCGGTCATAGTCTTGCCAGGCCTGTCTCGCAGGCGTAGGGGCGGTTGGTGCCATCGTCAGGCGGCGGCCGGTTGGCCAAGTGCGCGATGGCGCCCAGGCTGGGGAAGAATGCGTACAGCGTGCCTCTGGTCGTGACAAAGGGGGTCAGACCCCGCAGGGCCAGTACCGTGGTGCCGCTCTGGGGGATGTCGTAGACGTGCAGCCCAGGGTCGTTATGGCCGATCAGCGGGTCCCGGGCGTTGCCGCGGTTGTTTGGGCCCATGGGCGTGTCGTTGGCCCATTGGCCGACCAGGTGCTCAAATTGGTGTTCCAGGCTGGCGCAAAAAAACAGGCCGAGCAGCCCACGGTTCTGGCCGTCGTTCTGGCCGTCGTCGCGCAGGTAGGCCTCGCCATAGGGCATGCCGCGGCGCAGAATGGGCCGGCGCCTGATCGGCACCACTGGATCGTCACGTGGGTTCATGCGTCGGATGTGGGCGCCAAACGGACAGCCCAACCCGGCTTGGTCGCCCGCAAAATCAAAAGTGGCGGTCACGGCCGGCCCGGTCGGGCCGCTGTCCATGGTGTCCTTGGCTTGCACTACCCTGCCGTCATCCCAGCGCCCGAGCAGCTTGGCGCGAATGAAGGCCTCGGCCTGCGCCTGCGTTTGCTTACCCTGCAGGCGTTGCGCCTGTTGTCGCACAAAGGAGCGAAAACCAGCTTCGTCTTGCGCCATTTTGCGAAAGGCCGCGAAGCTGCCGTTTTTGAAGAAGTCGGCCAGCGCCCTTGATTGTTCGGCCGCCGGCACCCGGCTGGCCGCCGGGCGCTCTGCCGACAGCCGCCAGGGGTTGACCTGATCATCGTTGTCGTAGCCCAACACGAATTCCCCAAGGCGGTGGCTGTTTCGAGCGGCGTTGGGCAGGTCCTCGGGTCCGGGCGGCTCGGGCAGGATGGTCGGCTTCGACAGGCCGTCGAGCATGTCGAAATGCACGCGCCGCCCGATGGGCTGGGTCCCAAGGTGGACGCCATCGTGCCTGGCCCAAGGCGAGGCAAAAGCCTGGGTGCCAGCCAATTGCATCAATTTCTTTTCTGCGGTGTTGAGGGCGGTTTCGTCATCAGCGTGCAGGATCAGCAACAAGTGTGCCGAATCTGGCCTGAAACTGGCCTCCCAACGGCCTGGTGCGCTGTCGCCGACATCGCCCAACTGATCTTTCGCTCTGGCCCATGCGCCCTGGGCAAAGGCCGGGGCCTTGGCCCGCAGCACATCGAGCAGGCGATCGTCGAGTTCGAGCTTTTTCAGACCGGCAAAAGTAATGCCCAGGCTGAGCGCACAGCGCGTGGCCCTGCCATCCCGAGGCCGGTTGGCATCTACCAGCCAGCCACCGAGGCACAGCTGATGCAGAAACTGCCGCGCCAGCGCCGGATGCAAAACGGTCAGGATGAGGTGGCGACTGCTCTCAGCACGGTAGCCGCGGGTGACCAGCTTCTGGATATCGCCCGGCAGCGGTGGCTTAAACTGCGATGTAGGGTGGGCAGTGGTGCTCACAACGGTGCCTTTCGGGTGAATGCACGCTGGATTTGAGCCGCCTCGGCGTTGGGCTGCGCGATGAAGAAAAGGTTGGCCTCGGGCGCCTGGTTGAAGCGGCGGATGAGCTTGACAAAGTCTTGCGGAAACTCGTCCACCGGCATCGGCGGGGCATGCGCCATGTGCTCAAACAGGCGGTCGAACAGCGAGCCCACTTGCAGCGCAAAATGCTCGACATAGGGGTCAAAGCCGCGGTCAAACACGGTCAGCAGCATCAACTGGCTATCGTTCTCCAGCAGCATAAAGCAGGCAAAGTGCACGTGCTTGGATTCGCGCAGCATCTTTTCGATGCGCGGCGCTCCAACCTGGATGACGCGTTTGAGCAGTTCGGCATGCACGGCGGTGGGCGGTTTGACCGGCATGCTGACCAGCAGTGGGTGCTGGGTAGTGCCCACCCGCGCCGGGGCGTTGGCAAACTGCTGCTTGATCATGGCCAGGCTGGCGTTGGGATAGGCGCTGAACACATAGTCGCCTACCGGCGCGACATTGAAGCGGCGCAAGG
>CALPLW020000367.1 GCA_943324505.2 Comamonas sp. lk | reverse complement strand
GACAGCAGGCGCAGCTTGCCGCCACGCACATAACCGGTCGCAGTGACCAGGCTCTCAAACATGCCGTCAAGCTGGCCGCCCAGCAAGTCAGTGATGGCGGGCCCTGAGCCTTTGTAGGGCACATGCACCATGTCGATGCCTGCGGCCTGCTTGAGCAGCTCGCCGGTCAGGAAGCCGGCGCTGCCCAAGCCGGCTGATGCGTAGTTGAGGGCCCCCGGCCGCGCACGCGCCATCGCGACAAACTCGGCCATGGTCTTGGCCGGGTGCTCGGCACGCACCACAAACCCATTGGGGAAGGTACCCAGCAGCGCTATGTGTGTGAAATCGCGAAGGGGGTCATACGGCATGCTGGTTCGCATCAGCGGCCCCGGCGCGATGGCCGGATTGGCCGACACCACCAGGGTGTAGCCGTCTGCGGTCGCCTTGGCCACAGCATCTGTGCCCAGTACTGAGCCAGCCCCCGGTTTGTTCTCCACCACCACGGGCGTCTTGAGGGCGTCGCCCAACCGTTGAGCGATCATTCGGGCGATCACGTCGGTC
The DNA here is from genome assembly GCA_943324505.2 of Comamonas sp. lk. GTDB lineage: Bacteria > Pseudomonadota > Gammaproteobacteria > Burkholderiales > Burkholderiaceae_C > Rhodoferax. The sequence goes on along the minus strand of CALPLW020000367.1, from coordinate 2,802 downwards.
GATCCCCCTGGGGGGAAGGGCACGATCAACTTCACCGGGCGTGAGGGGTAGGCCTGCGCCGCAGCACCCGACAGGGCGCCCGGCAAAGCACCCAGCAGGCCTGCCAGCAGCAGTGCGGGGACAAGACGTCTGCGAGTAAGACTGTGGGTCATGGGTTCAATGCCTGTCATAGAGGACCGGCGTCAGGCCAAAGCGCTTGAGGCCTTCGCGCGCCAGCGCCAGGTTGGACGAGATCACCGGCACGCTGAAATGCGCACTAGCCCGATCGATCAGCGGCAGGCTGGGCATGCCCGTGCCTGACAGTACCACGGCCTCGGCGTTGCCGATGTCCAGCTGGCATATGGCGGCCCAGGCGTCGGCCGACTGCAGGCCGTAGACCTGCACGGTGTCATATGAATGGATGTCAACACCGCCCTGGCACACCACATCAAAGCCCTGTGCGCGCCACCAGCGAACCCCCGCCGTCATGATCGGCGCAGGGTAAGGCGACACCAAGGCAATGCGATGCGCGCCGATGGCGTGTAACTGGGCCATCAGTGCCGCCGGCGCCGTGATCACCGGGGCGCCCAGCACCGCTTGCGCCTCGGCGATGGCCCGGTCCTGGGCGGCTGTGTCAAGCAGGTAGCTGGTGGCCGTACAGGCAAACAGAAAAGCGTCAATCTTCATGCCGGCAAACTGTTTGGCATGCTGCGGCAGATCGGTCAGGTAGGCCTTTAGCCGTGTCGCCGGGTCGGGGCTGAAGGATGTCAGGCGTAGGGTGACATAGTCCACATCAAAGGGAAGTAGCCGGCGGATTTCGGCTTCCACCGTCGGGTTGGCCTGTGGCGTGCCAATGCCGAGACGCCCGGCGCGGGCGTAGTCAGGCGGCGAAGCATGGTTTCGGTCCGAGGCGTTGGTGGTAGGTGGCATGACAGTCTGACTAGGTGGTGGCCGCTGCACGCGCCAGCCCGGCGATCATCGAGCTTTTGAGCAAATGCTCGCGATGGCTGACAGGGTCGGCAACAAGCGCCTGCAGGCGCGCCAATTCGGTGGCACGCCAGGCCGGATCGCGCCGCTGCATGCGCATACGGTTGGTGTGGGACTGGGCCAGAATCTCGTCTTGCGCCACCGGGCGGCGTTGCCGGGTGTACAGGTTGAACAGCTCGTCCGATGCGCCTTTGTTCATCACGGCAATCATCTTGTCCGTCAGGTTAACCGCGTCATGAATACCGCCGTTCATACCCATCCCGCCGGACGGGCTGGTGAGGTGCGCGGCGTCCCCGGCAAACAGCACCCGACCGGCCCGGTAGTCGTCAATCAGGCGGCGGTGGACTCGGTAGGGGCGGATTTCAACAATCTCATAGGGCTGTTGGCGCGGCACGATGCGCTGCAGCTTGCGCTCGATCGCCTGGGGCTCCAGCGCCTGTTCCATCGATTCGTCTGGGTCGGCATAGAGCGAACAGCGCCAGATATCGGGCAGCCGCAACAGCGAGAAGGTGCCCTGCTCGCACCACACGTAATTGACGTTGGACAGGCCCGGTAGTTGGTCCTCGAAGCGGTACGGCGTGGTGGCCAGAATCGTGGTTTCGGGGTAGGTTTCGCCGGTAAAGGTCATGCCAGTGAGTTTGCGGCAGATCGAGCGGGCGCCGTCTGCGGCGATCAGGTAGCTGGCGCTGATGGTTTCAGTGCCTGTGGGCGTGCTCACGGTGGCTGACACGCTGCTGGCATCCTGCGCCAAGCCCGTCAGTTCAACGCCGTAGTGCAGCTTCAGGTTGGCCGTGGATTGCGCCTTGGCATCGGCCAGACGGGTCAGTACCCGCTGCTCGCACTGCAGGCGAAACGGGTATCGCGTGTCATCTCCCAGAACCGACAGGTCAAACTGTGCCTTGTTGTGGGACTCATGCTGGCGGATTTGCCAGGTAGGCGACACCAGGCCCTGTGCGATCAGGTCCTGCGTCAGCCCCAACTCATCCAGCATTTCCAGCGTCGGCGGGTGAAAGGTGGAGGCCCGGAAGTCGTCGTTGACACTGCCCGCCTTGTCCAGCACCAGGGTTTCGATGCCGGCACGGGCCAGGCGCAGGCCCGCCACCAGGCCAACCGGGCCGGCACCAATGATGAGAACCGCAACTTGCTTCATGATGACTCCACGAACTTGAACGATTGCCCTTGCCGTTGGGCAAAAGTGGGCTTTTGCGCACTGTCTGGTTGATAATACTGTCACATTGGGCCTGCGCGCTGGTCCCAGGCGCCTGCCCCTTGACCTCCCCAATACCCCCAGCCCCGTCCCTGGCTCCACCACCGCCGATCTATCGGGACCCGCAATTGCATCGCCTGTGGGGCGTGGGCATGCTGATGTCGCTGATCCGATGGCTCGAGATCCTTGCGTTTGCGGTGTTTACTTACGACCAAACCAAATCCGCGTTGTGGGTGGCCAGCCTGATGATGTTGCGCCTGCTGCCCTTGTCCCTTTTTGGCCTGGCGATGGGGGCACTGGCCTCGCACATCTCGCGTCGTTGGCTGCTGATCGTGACGCATGCCGGTCTGTTTGCAACCTCCTTGCTGCTGCTGATCGTGTCCGCCTTTGGTGCCATCGAGGTCTGGCACCTGGCGTTGGCGAGCTTCATTAACGGCATTGTTTGGGCTGGTGACATGCCCTTGCGGCGTGCGCTGATGGGTGACCTGGCCGGGCAGGGCCGAATGGTTCAGGCCATGTCTCTGGATGCTGTGGCCTCCAACGCTTGCCGCTTGGTTGGCCCCATGCTGGGCGGCCTGCTGCTGGCGCAGGGCGGCCTGACGGTGGTACTGATCTGCACAACGCTGCTT
>CALPLW020000366.1 GCA_943324505.2 Comamonas sp. lk | reverse complement strand
ATCTGACCCACAAAACCCTGGTTCCGTTTTGCCACCCGGAGTCTGACCGCCCAGGCAACCGCTACAACGACGGCAAGTGCGACCGCATGGGGCGTTTGTGGATCGGCACCTTGGACATGGGTACCGCTGCCAACCGGGGCAACTTGTTTCGCGTTGACCCGGATGGGAGCTGGCGCAAGATGGACTCTGGCTTCACGGTCGCCAACGGCCTGGGCTGGAGCCCGGACAACAAGTACATGTACTTTACCGATTCCCCCAGGCGCACGATCTACCGTTACGACTTTGACCTTCTGGCAGGCAGCATCAGCAACCGGCATGCCTTCATCACGCTTGATGCGGGCGACGGCACACCCGATGGCCTGACAGTAGATGACGCAGGCTGCCTTTGGGTGGCGGTGTGGGACGCGTGGCGCGTGTCCCGCTTTTCACCCCAAGGCGAAGAACTGTTGCGCATCAAGATGCCGGTTCCCCGGCCTACCAGCTGCTGTTTTGGTGGCTCGAACCTCGACACCTTGTACGTCACCAGCGCTTCAGTGCGCCTGAACGAAGAGGCCTTGGCAGCGGCGCCGCTGTCAGGCGCTCTGTTCTCGATCCGTATCCCTGGGGTACGTGGCTTGCCAGAGACCACTTTTGCGGGATAAACCACAGCCCATCCAACGGCCCGGACAAGCGTATTGACTTGGGCCTTCATGACCATCGCATCTCACTATCCGCTCGCAGCGACGCTCATCTCGCTGGTGTCAGTGCAAGTGGGCGCGGCTTTCGCAAAAACACTTTTTCCGCAGGTAGGGCCTGAGGGCGTTGCAGGCTTGCGCCTCGGCATCGCGGCGGTCATTTTGGTCATTTGGTTCAGGCCATGGACACTTCGTTTGAGCAAGTCAAACAGTTTGGCCCTGCTCGGCTACGGCATGGTGATGGCGATGATGAACCTGCTGATCTACCGTGCCTTTGACACCATTCCGGTCGGTATTGCCATCTCGATCGAGGTGCTTGGGCCGCTGGGCGTGGCCTTGATCACGTCGCGCCGGCGGTTGGACGTACTCTGGGTTTGTTTGGCGCTGGCGGGCGTCGCGCTCCTTCCGTTTGGGTCCCTGGGCGCGTCGCTGGACCTGCGGGGTGCGGGCTATGCAGTGCTCGCGGGAGTGTTTTGGGGACTGTATGTGATCGTCGGGAAAAAAACAGCCCCGCTGGGCGGGCGCGGCGTGGCATTGGGCATGAGCCTGGCAGCCTTGATGGTGGTGCCTCTGGGTATGGCCCATGCTGGCATGAAGCTGATGGCGCCCAATGTGCTGCTATTTGGACTGGTGGTTGCCCTGCTCTCAAGTGCGATGCCGTTTTTGCTGGATATGTTGGCCTTGAAGCATCTGCCGCGCCATGTGTTTGGCGTGTTGATGAGCGCCTCACCCGCTGTGAGTGCGCTGGCGGGTTGGTTGATTCTTGGGGAATACCTGAACGGCCTTCAGTGGCTTGGCATTGCAGGCATTTCTGTCGCCTGCTTGGGAAGTGCGCTTGCCTCGAGAGAGTCGACGAAGGAAAGCACTACATAGACAGGCTGAATGCCTCGTGCACGGCCGATTGCACACTGCCGCCCAACACAGCGCCCCCGCCGGCCACGTAAATCCAGTCGCCAATAGCCACGGCGCCAACCGCATGGCGGGGTGTTGGCATGGCACCATGTGATAACCAGGTGTCGGTTTTCGGGTCGTAGCTTTCCATTTGGCCAAACACCGTTTGCTGCCCGGCTTGGTTGATGATGCCGCCTTCACCGCCCATGGCGAAAAACCGGTCACGGTACACCACCATGCCATGCCCGGACCTGGCCGTCGGCAAGGGGGCGCGCAGCTCCCAAGTGTCGCGCTCGGGCAGGTACACGTGGTGCAAGGCGGTGTTGTACTCGAAAGTGTTGAACCGACCGCCCACCACATGGATGCGGTTTTGGTAAGCCAAACAGCCCACGTGGTCACGGGCACCGGGCATGGCTTTACGACGGCTCCAGCTGTCGGTCTGCGGGTCATAGACCTCGTGCCAACCCACACTGGCACGCTCTTCGGTGGGGGACGACGCGCCACCAATCAGGTGCACTTTGCCATTCATGGCCACGGCAGCGGCGGCGCCCCTGGGCCTTGGCATCGGTGCAATAGCTTGCCACTGGTCACGGCTCACGTCATACCCATAGGCATTGGCATCCGGATTGCGGTTTTGCTCAGTGAAGCCCCCAAAAGCGTAGATTCGACCGTTCAGGGTAACCACCGCCACATGGTTGGCGCCACGCGGCAAGGCGGCTGCGTTGTGCCACACATCGGTGGCAGGGTTGTACACATGGTGATAGCCCCGATCCACACGGCCTTCACCGTAACCGCCAATGATGTGCAAACGACCTGCCCACTCAGTGGCCCAAGCCATTTCGCTGCGGGGAATCGGCAAAGCCGCCCTGGGCACCCAACGACCCACAGGCCCTTTGGGAGCAGGGCTTTCAAAAGAACGCTGGGCCGTTTGATCCGCCGTCAAATGGTGTGCTTGGCCACCCTGCAGTCGCGCATAGGGCTCGGCCGCCGGGGCGAGCACTGGCAGTTCAGGATGGTGATGATGCGAGGTCTGCCCCAGGGCGGCATCCGCGGCCCAAGCGGACGCAGCGGCCAAGAGGATTCGGCGATTCATTGGCATGGTGCAACTCCTTGAAACAATCAGGTCACCCAAGTCTTCAAAATAAGTATACCCAGCGCTGCGCTTCAAATGTGGCATTGGTGTTTCTCGGTTTATCCAGACCACCAGACATCTCCTGTCTGCCCAGACCATTTCCAGATCAAATGAGACCCGAGACTCCTGTCGACGTCGGTTTTTAATGCGCCGGCCTTGAAAAGCAGCGAAATGCCCGTATCATTAGCACTCGTGGGTGTTGAGTGCTAGCAATATTGCTGTGGCACCAGCACCTCAAGTTAATGAGCACCAACTTATTCTGGTTGACGCTTGTGATTTTCAACCCCTGTTTCAACAACTCTAGGAGCTTTCATGAAACTTCGCCCCCTGCACGATCGCGTGATCGTCAAACGTGTCGAGAACGAAACCAAAACCGCCTCCGGCATCGTCATTCCTGACAGCGCCGCAGAAAAGCCCGATCAGGGTGAAGTCCTGGCCGTAGGCCCAGGCAAGAAGAACGACAAGGGCGACATCAGCCCCATGGCCGTCAAGGTCGGTGACCGCGTGCTGTTCGGCAAATACAGCGGCCAGACTGTCAAGGTCGACGGCGACGAGCTGCTGGTCATGAAAGAAGATGACCTGTTTGCTGTGGTCGAAAAGTAATTAACCAACGAATTCTGGAGATATCAACATGGCAGCTAAAGAAGTAATTT
>CALPLW020000365.1 GCA_943324505.2 Comamonas sp. lk | reverse complement strand
GTGAAGATGGCGAGAAGATGGAAGGGTCGTGCTCGGATGCCGTAGGGACAGAAGATTGCATACGAGTCGCGGTGGAACCATCAAACGGACGGGGTGGCGGCGGTGAACACCTCGCGCTCGCTTTCGTCCTTGCCCAGGTTGCTGATGATCTCGCCGTAGCCAAAAACGCCCATACCGATCACGATGAAGCCGATGCCATCGGTCAACTCTGGGATGTCAAGGCTAAAGCGTGCCACGCCTGAATTGACGTCGGTACCCACCAGCCCAAGCAACAACCCGAGCAGAATCATGCCCACGGCCTTGAGCAGGGAGCCCGAGGCCAGCACCACCGCGCCGATCAAGCCCAGGATCATGAGTGAAAAATACTCGGCCGGACCGAATTTGAAAGCCACCTCGGTCAGCGGCACTGCGAAAGCGGCCAGCACCGGGGTGCCCACACAACCGGCAAAGAAAGACCCCAAGCCCGCTGCAGCCAAAGCAGGACCAGCCCTCCCCTTGCGCGCCATTTGGTAGCCGTCGATGATCGTGACCACCGACGACGACTCTCCAGGCAGGTTGACCAGAATAGCTGTGGTAGACCCCCCGTACTGGGCGCCGTAGTAAATACCCGCCAGCATGATCAGCGCCGACACCGGCGGCAAAGCATAGGTGGCGGGCAGCAGCATGGCGATGGTGGCCAGCGGGCCGATGCCGGGCAGCACACCGATAAGGGTACCGAGTAAGCAGCCAATAAAGGCGTACATCAGGTTGATCGGCGTGAAGGCCACGCCGAAACCGAGCGACAGGTTGTTGATCAAATCCATGGTCTAGTACCTCTTAACCGGTGATGAAGGCCGGCCAAACCGGGAACTGCAGTTTCAGCAGCACGATGAACGCCAGGTAGCTCATGATCGCCAGGACGGTGGCCAAAACAATGACCTCCTTGAATTTGAACTCTTCGCCCGCCAAGCTGGCGACAAAGGTCAGCGCGTAAATGCCAACGATCAAACCGAAGGCCGGAAACTTGATGCTGGGCAGACCACCGAGCATCAGGCCGAACAACAGATTGGCCGCGATGATGAACAGCAAGGGCTTCCAGGCCCAACTTCCGACCTTGTCGCCATCTTCAGTCTCAATCACCATGGCCTTGAAGGTGATGACGCCGCCCAGGACCGCCATGAGAACGCCGAGCATCATCGGAAAGTAACCCGGACCCATCCGAGCGCCGGTCCCCAAACTGTATTTGGTGGCACCCCACGCGAAGGCCACCCCGACAGCGGTGAACATGAGACCCGAGAAAAAGTCTTTTTGACTTTTGATATTCATCAACTGGCTCCTACATATTTACAGACTCGAGCATTTTGCACTGGAATTGACCCCTTGACACCTGTGGATTCCACCTAGACCCTGCGTCCCAGTTTATGCACCTAAGCCGGCGTCGCCGCCAACACTTCTTCCAGGACAGTCTGACCCATGGCCACGCGTTGTGCGCCGGCCAGCCTCAGCGGCCGCATGCCGTCACGGCCGGCCTGCAGGCGCAAAGCATCGGTGTCGGGCTCGGGCCGGATCAGGGCACGCAGGCCCTCCGGAAAGCCAAAACCGAGCTGCGGCTGTACCTGGGTCTGGTTGAACGATGGCTCGATCATTTCGATCGGGTCCTCCACCGTGCTGATGTTGACCGCTTCTGTCGCCAGGCGTCATGCTCAGAAAATCCGAGTGCATCCAGGTCCTTGACGGCGTGGTCAGGATCAAAAATCCGCATCACCATTTTTTCGCCAAAGGCGGTCGGCAGGGTAGACAGGCGCATTTCGACCTCCTCCGCCGCTCCGGGCCCAACCGCTGGCTGCGAGCGTCGGGTCTTGATGCGGCCGTCTTGCGGCCGGCGCTTTTCCATCACATCCATACGGGCCAGCAGCTTGATGCGCGCCGTCATAGCGCCCAGCACGCCCATTGGCACCTGGTAGACCGGGTGCAGCACACCGTCAATGCGAAAACGGATCACCCCCTGCTCACGCCGCGGCTCCAGGTGGATGTCGCTGGCGCGCTGGTCGTTGGCATCCAGCGGCTGGGGGAACCGGCCTTCTGGCCGGTGCGCACCGATTTGGCCAGCGCAAAAAACTCTGCCACCCAGTCGGTGACATAGGGCTCGGCCGTAGCCACCACCGCTTCGGTAGCTGTTACCTGGATGGGCAGGATGTGGTGGCGCTCGGCGTAGGCGGCACTCATGGCGTCGGCCACTTTGGCCACGTCTACTTTCAATGGGTCGATACGCAGGTACTCCAGCCCGGCACGCTGCGCCAGCCATTGGGTCAGCGCCGCCAGTCCAGCGGCCCCGGGGTGGCTGTCATGCCATCAAGGGTTTGAACACACGCACCCATTTGTCGGCCGGCAGACCCCAGCGTGTCTGGATTTCGGCCGCGCGTGATTGCAAGATCTCAAGCCGTGGCCGGGTCCGGTTGCGTTGGGCCAGCACCACGGTGTTGCCCTCGCGGGTGGCCTTGAAGGTCCAGACCGCGTCGACGCCAAAAGCGGCCGAGATCTTCTCCACGCTGCGCACAAAACTGGAGGCCCGGCCAAACAAATTCACTGTCATGCAGCCGTCCTCGGTCAGCAGGCGCCGGCAGCAGTTGTAAAAGGGCAGACTGTCGAGCACGGGGGCCGCGGCTTCGTGGTCGTACAGATCAACCTGCAGGGCATCTACGGTGCCCCACCAGCGCGGGTTTTGAATTTCGGCGGCCGCATCGGCCAGCACCACCTGAAGGCGAGCGTCGTCGGCGGCCAGCTTGAACCAGCCACGACAGGCAACCAGCACCTGTGGGTTCAGCTCAATGGCGGCAGTCTTGATGCGCAGCTCTTTGTGGCAGAACTTGGTCAGCGACGCCGCACCCAGACCCAGCTGCAGCGCCTGCCGGTCAGCCACGCTGGCGGGCTCTACAAACAGCAGCCAGGCCATCATGCGCTGAATGTACTCATGGACCAAGGCCGTCGGGGCATCGACCTGCATCGAGCCTTGGATCCACTCGGTGCCCAGGTGCAAGTGTCGAAACCGCCCGTCCTCGGAAAAGTTGACTTCGGGCAGGTGAGGCGTGCGCTTTTTCAAGATCAGCCCATTATCCTCAAAGCCACTCAGGGCTGAGGCCCGACCTTGCGGGCGTGGAAGATGAAACCAATGCTGTTGAGCAGCAACTGCGCGGCCAGGATCGAGGTCACGCCAGTGGGGTCATAGGGCGGTGACACCTCGACCAGGTCCATGCCGATGATGTTGCCGCCACTGCGCACCGCCAGCGCCTGGATGATCTCCAGCACCTCATAGTACAAAAAGCCGCCATGGCTGGGCGTGCCAGTGCCCGGCGCGATCGACGGGTCAAAGCCGTCGATGTCGATCGTCAGGTAGTAGTTCAGC
>CALPLW020000364.1 GCA_943324505.2 Comamonas sp. lk | reverse complement strand
GCCTCGTCGCCCACCTCCGCCAGCGGGTGACGACGGATGAAACTACCCGCATAGCCCGGCCAGAGGTCTTCGCGGCCCGGGTCAGGCGGCATGGCCACCCCGAAATGGCGGCGAAAGCGCTCCTGGTCTTTGACGCCCTGGTAGTGGCTGCACATGAGGGAAAGCGTTGCGAACGCGGGAGCTGGTGGCCGGGCTGATGGTCAAGTCACGGTCCGCCCGGCGGGCGCATCTGGCTGGGTTTCGGCCGCGGCATAGACGCGCCCGCCCGCGCGCAGCGCCGAATTGGCCCGGCTGGACTGCAGCAGCGGGTAGAACATCTGGTGGTACCAGCGCTCCTGGCCGTGCACCAGATCGTCCTGCAGGCCCACCTGGGCCGGATATCGCCGGGTGATGTTGGCGGTGCCAAAAATGAGGTCCCAGACAAACAGCAGATTGCCGAAGTTGCCTTTGTAATTGCCGATGCCGTCTGAATTGGTTAGGGCATGGTGCGCCCAGTGGGTGGCCGGCGTTGAAATGGTGCGCTCCACCAACCACATCAGCGGCCGCAGTGCGCGGATACGGTAGAGCGGCTCGTCCCAGCGCCAGGCGCAGTGCGCCCCCATGATGACCAGCAGCTTGACCACCACATAGGCGGCATAGACCGGGCCAAAACCCAGGTAGGTCAGTACGCCGGCAATCCATAGGCCCGGCATCATCAGGTAATAAAAGAAGTTGTTGCGGTAGGTGACGCGAATGCTCATGTATTCCGCGGTGTGGTGAGCCCGGTGCAGCGGCCACAGCAGTGCCGAGTGGGAGGCGCGATGCCAAAGGTACTGGGTCAGGTCGTCGCCCACCAGCAATATCGCCACCATGCCCCACCAGGGTAGGTTAACCAGCGCATCCCGGTAGCCCGGCGCCAGCCAGACGCCAAGGGCATTGGTGCTGAGCAGAGCCACCGGCTGGCAGATGGCAATCAGGCTGAGGAACATGAACAGTTCCAGCTTGGTGTCATCGGCCGTGGCGGTGACCGTGGCCTGGTAACGCCGCGTCGCCAGCTCCATGACGAGAAAGCCGGCAATGATGCTGAGCACCAGGATGTTTTGCATTTGAGGGGTCATGACGGCGGCCTTAGGATTTGCATAGTTGAATACTGATCTGACAGCGCAAGGGTTTGGATGTCAGCGGTTGCTATCGGCCGCCGCAAGCATAAGGCCAAATCAACTTGCTTCCCGCGGGCACGGTCTGCCCGTCTGAAGTGCGATAGGGCACTGGCACAGATTTCTCTTGAGCGCTCAGTTCACGGAGTTTTACCGACTCGAAAGGTGGTTTTTCACGGTACAGGGCAACCGGGTCCATCCAGCGGCCTGCATGGGGGATCAAGCGGCCGTGCCAGACTGCAAAGCGTGGGTCTTCACTGTAGAGAACGGCGAAATGCACCGCGTCTCGACGTGCGCTCCCCCCTGATCCCTTGCCACTGCCAACGCGCGCTGAACCTGTGTTGCGAACCCTCACATCTTTACCCGATAGCCCGCTGTTACCGGTTTTTCCGACCACATCGCCAAGTCGCAGCCGCTGCCCGATCGTCCATGCCGGCAGTTCGACCAAGTGCGCATATTCGGTATAAATCCAGTAAGGATGCCCGGTGTCTGCCGGTGCATGGCGCAAATAGACTTTCAAGCCCTCCGGGTTCTCCAGATCATCGTTCACCGCGACCAACTCGCCGTCCGCCACTGCCAAGATCGGCGTACCTTTGGGTGCGGGGATGTCGATTCCGCCGTGGTAGGTCACCTTGCCGCGTTTTTCCGAGTAATCGATGGCCCAGCCGTCGTCAATCGTCCGACAGCTCGCGTTCGATTCAAAACGCGGCGCAAGCCCGGTTGGCTCCATGCCCAGCTCGCGCGCATCGGCTGGGTCGCATTGCAGACAGCGGGTCATGCCGCTGAAGGTCTTGGCACCAACGCTCAGGGGCTGCACGACGACGTTCCCCGATACCTCCTGCGCCAGGGCCGATCCCAGGCCCAAAAGACCTAACCACAGCGCGCATGAGGCCCGGCGGGGCAACTCGCTGATTGTCCAGGTCATAGCCGCGCCCGGTGCCGCGCAATCTGCGCCAGCACCTGTGCCGGCGCCGTGCCGCCCAGGGTGTTGCGGGCGTTGAGCGAGCCGCGCAGGCTCAGCACCTCGAACACATCGGCCGCGATCTGCGGGTGAAATTGCTGCAGGGTGGCCAGTGGCAGTTCGGACAGGTCGAGCTGCTGGGCCTGCGCCGCCTTGACGGCGTGGGCCACGGTTTCATGTGCGTCGCGAAACGGCAGGCCTTTTTTGACCAGGTAGTCGGCCAGGTCGGTGGCGGTGGCGTAGCCCTTGCGCGCCGCCTGCTCCATCGCCTCCGGGTTGACCGTGATGCCGCCGCTCTTTTGCCCAGTGGCCGGGTCGGTTTGGCCGCCAATCATCTCGGCAAAGATGCGCAGCGTGTCCTTGAGCGTGTCCACCGTGTCGAACAGCGGCTCTTTGTCCTCCTGGTTGTCCTTGTTGTAGGCCAGCGGCTGGCCCTTCATCAGCGTGATCAGGCCCATCAGGTGGCCCACCACGCGGCCGGTCTTGCCGCGCGCCAGCTCGGGCACGTCGGGGTTTTTCTTCTGCGGCATGATGGAACTGCCGGTGGTGAAGCGGTCGGCGATTTTGATAAAGCCGAAGTTCTGGCTCATCCACAGGATCAGCTCCTCGCTCAGCCGGCTGATGTGCACCATGCACAGGCTGGCGGCGGCGGTGAATTCAATCGCGAAGTCGCGGTCGCTCACCGCGTCCAGGCTGTTCTGGCAGACCTGCGGCTGGCCCTGCTCGTCCACCATGCCCAGGGTGCGCGCCACCCGGTCCCGGTCCAGCGGGTAGGTGGTGCCGGCCAGCGCGGCGCTGCCCAGCGGCAGGCGGTTGGTGCGACGGCGCACATCGGCCAGGCGCTCGGCATCGCGGCTGAACATCTCCACATAGGCCAGCAGGTGGTGGCCAAAGCTGACCGGCTGCGCCACCTGCAGGTGGGTGAAGCCGGGCAGGATCACGCCCACATGGCGCTCGGCCACGTCCACCAGCGCCAGTTGCAGCTCGCGCAACAGGGCGCTGATCTGGTCGATCTCGCTGCGCAGCCACAGCCGCACGTCGGTCGCCACTTGGTCGTTGCGGCTGCGCCCGGTATGCAGGCGTTTGCCGGCGTCGCCCACCAGCTGGGTCAGGCGGGCCTCGATGTTCAGGTGTACATCCTCCAAGTCCAGCTGCCAGTCAAACTGGCCGGCCTCGATCTCGGCGCTGATTTGCGCCATGCCGCGCGCAATGGCCGCCTGGTCCGCGGCTGAGAGGATTCCCTGGTGACACAGCATCTCAGCGTGCGCGAGCGAGCCGGCAATGTCGGCCTG
>CALPLW020000363.1 GCA_943324505.2 Comamonas sp. lk | reverse complement strand
CATTTGTGGGACAGGCGCCCAAATTTGTCACCGAGTGCAGCGCATCTGACCGCAGCGTGGTTGGTGCCATCGACTTGGACAAAATCACCGCAACGCCGGCAGGTTCCGCAGTGGCCACGGTGAAATCTGACCTGGTAAGAACCGATGCCATCTCAGAAAAAATAAAAATAGCCATCACTGTGTGCGACAAGGGCGGCTACCCGATCAAGATCGAAGAAATTGACTTCTGAGGTATGACATGAAGAACCAAACCAGCATTTCGATCGACGACTTGGCCGTCGACGACATTCTCGAAATTCCCAAAGAAGCCAACATCCCGTCGGGCTTGCCCCTGCGCAAGTGGCTTTACGCCTGGCTGCTTGACCCCACAATCCCCGGCAACTATCAAAAGGGTATGGACAAATGGATTGGCATCCTGATTGTTGTCAACCTGTTTGCCCTGGTGTTTGAACATGTGCCAGCGGTGTTTGATCTCAACAAGCATTGGTTTCATTACTTTGATGTCTTCTCGGTCGGCGTCTTCACCATTGAGTATTTTTTGCGTCTGTACCTGGCGCCTGAAGACCCGGAGTTTCAGAAGCGCGGTAAACCACGTTTGGCCTATGTGACCAGCCCGTTTGCCATTGTCGATTTCTTGGCCGTCGCGCCGTTTGATCTGCAGGCCTTCATACCCGTTGATTTACGCGTGTTGAGGTTCCTGCGGCTGCTTCGGATCTTGAAGCTGTTCAGGGTGATCGTCCCCGCCTACCATGAGTTCGTTGGCCTGAACCGGGGCAGAACCTTCCGGCAAAAAATTCATGCCATCGTCTTTAACAGCCCCTATGGCGGGAAAATGCATGACTTTTTTCAGGGTTTCATCGGCATCTGGGTCTTGATCTCAGTGTTGGCCGTGGTGATGGAGTCGGTGCACAGCGTGTCCTACATCCTGAACGTTGAGTTTGTGATCCTGGACGCCGTGGCGGTGGCCATTTTCACCATGGAGTACTGCATGCGCATCTACTCTTGCGTGGAAGAGCCGGGCTTCAAAGGCGCGGTGTCGGGCCGACTGAAGCAGGCCAAGTCAACCTCCACCATGATTGACTTTCTGGCTATCCTGCCCTTCTTCCTGGAAGTCTTTTTGCACCATTTGATCGATCTGCGGTTTTTGCGGGTGTTCCGGCTGGCCCGGCTGCTCAAACTGACCCGCGGCAGTGACGCCACCGCGACGCTGGGCCGGGTGCTTGCCCGCGAATGGCCGGTGATTGCCGCCGCCGGTTTCATCATGCTGCTGCTGGTGGTGCTGACGGCGTCCCTTGGCTACCTGTTTGAGCACGAGGCCCAGCCCGACAAGTTTGACAACATCCCCAACTCCATTTACTGGGCGGTCATCACCCTCGCATCGGTCGGTTACGGGGATATCTCGCCCGTGACCCCCTTGGGGCGGATCATGACCATGGTCTTAGCGCTGATTGGCATCGGTATTTTTGCGATTCCTGCGGCCTTGTTGTCATCTGCATTCAGTGACGAATTGGTCAAAGAGCGCGCCGCGCTGAAGATAAAACTTCACGATATCTTGGCCGACGGCAATATCGACGTCGATGAAATGGCCTACATTCGCGCAGAGTCCAAGCGACTGCATTTGACCGCCGCAGAAATCAAACAGCTGCTCAGACAGGTTCAGGAAGAGAACGCCAACAAATCAGACTTTGCTGCCATGCCCATACACACCATCGCGTCCAAGCCAGAGCTGGCCCTGGAGCACTACAAATCGCTGCTGGGCCAAATTCGGCAATTGGCTTTGCTGACCGACCCGGTCGCCTTTGAGCGGACGGCAAAGGACAGGGACAGCCTCACCGGCACCGAGGCCGCCTTCTGGGGCCAAATCCAAAAGGCCAACAACTCGGCGGCCGAGCCAAGCTGACCGCGACTGCTAACCATGTCAAACAGCGCCTCAACCATGTTCCGTCGCCTTGGGCCAAGGCTTAAAGCCCTGGCCTTGGCCTGGTTCATGGGTGCTGCGAGCCTTGGGCAAGTGTTTGCGGCCGAGCCGGTCACGCTCTGGCCCACCATTGCCTTTATCCGGGCGCTGGACATGTGCCAGTTTGAAGACGCCTACGGCCGCACCCGCAGCGCCCAGATGCAAGACCTGGCGGCAGAAGTCAAATCGCTGCTGATGGAGGGTGCCAGCCCCCTGGATGCCTTGACCGTGGTCGCCACCCTGGACAGCTTGATAGACAAAAGCCGGCGACTTGCCGCAGCCGGTATGGGCATGGACGTGACCCTGGAGGCCAACGTCAAGGCCTCGATTGACCAGCTCTACCGTGAGATCCGGGTGCCCAGCCGGCAGATCACCTTCTACAACCCGGCGTCCTTGATTGAGCTGCTGCAAGACGTGCGCGAAGAAAAGCGTCGCGGCACCCTGAACCCCCGCCAGCTCGCCAAAATCAGCGGCATGGCGTGGGGCACCTACGGCTACGCACCCGGCTGCCGGGGTGACATTCGGCTCACCCTGCACCTGGAGATGCGCACCGGCCAGACCCAAAGCTTCAGTGCCCAGGGCAGCCCCACACAGGCCAGCGGTTTGATCGCTGCGCAGATTTTTCGCCATTACCAGTCCACCCGCTTGCCGTCTGAGATCAAGCTGGCGGGCAGGGCGCTGACCATTGTGGGCACCCCAGCCGGCAACTTCAGCCACACGCCGTCCGTCGCCGTGGCTGAGAAAACCTGCCTCTCGCTCCAGGCCCGCCTGCCCACGCCCGACGAGTACGAGCAAATCGCCGTATTGGGCGAGTGGAACGGCGGCATCAACCTGAACCAAGACGTGTGGGCCCTTGCGGCCGGCCAGGTCTACGCCACAGCCCTGCAAAACCCCTCTCCCGTGCGCAGCCCGCAAGAAGTTGCCGGGCAGGAACTGCATTTTTATTGCGTGCGTTGAGGGCTTACTGCCGTGACCGCACTTGTCGGGTGGCTACTTCGGTTGAATCAGATGGGCGCTGGACCTGACTGTGCAACCAGGCGGACACCGAGGGCGCGGCACACCTTGTAAATCGTGTCAAACCGAGGTTGGGAGCTGGGGCGCAGTGCTTTGTAGAGCGCCTCTCTGGTCAAACCGGATTTTTCAGCCACTGCGCTCATCCCACGCGCACGGGCAACAACGCCAAGCGCATAAGTGAATTCACCTATGTCGTTTTCTTCGAGCACCAATGTCAGGTAATTGGCGACGTCTTCTTCGGTTTTCAGCATTTCTGCCATATCAAAATCTGGCAGGTCAGCAATTTTCAGTTTCTTGGTCATGGCAAATTACTACTCAATAGATCTGGACAAGGTGATTGATCAAGGTCAAACCATCTTTGATGCCAGCAAGCCAGTCATCAAATTCAGTGGTACGTTTGACCTTGTACATACGCCTCATTG
>CALPLW020000362.1 GCA_943324505.2 Comamonas sp. lk | reverse complement strand
GGTGCTTCAGGCTTACGCGCTGGGGCGGTCTTGATCGCCGCTGGCACCTCCGCGCGGCCAGTTTTGGCTGGGGCTGCGGCGGTTCGCGCCGCCGGCGCCGGTGTACGGGGTTCGGCGCTGGGTTTGGCGTTGCCGCCGCCAGAGCTGTTGCCGTTCTTTTCGGCGGCGATGGCCTCAGCCCGGCGGCGTAACATGCGTTCGCGCACATAGTCCTGGAAAGACAGTGTGCTCATCGCCAGTTGGGCGGCATCGTCCTCCACCTGTGCTCTCAGGTCCAAGGTCTCAAGTTCAGCATCCTTGGAAAGGGCCGGCGCCTGGTCGCGCACTCTGATGGCAAACGACTCGGACCGATCTGACGGTGCAAGCGTGTTTTCTGCTGTGGCCAGCACCTCGACACCTGAGGCGGTACTGCGGTTTGAGAGGATCAGTGTTTCGTCGCCGAAGGCAAGCCGTGCCTTGGCCAGTGCCTCGCGCGAGTTGGGGGCCGTAAAGCGTTGGATATTCATGATGTCGCGCCTCTGAGAATCGGACCGATGCGGATGGTGTGGGACTCAGGAATTTCGCTGTGTGCCAGCACCTGCAGCCGGGGCGCCACGCGCCGCACAAGTCGTGCGATGGCACTGCGGATCGCGTCAGGAACCAGCAGGCAGGCCGGTATGCCAAGCTCCTCCTGCTTGAGAGCCACCTCGGCGGCGCTGCGTGAAAGGATGTCTGCCACGCCCGGGTCCAGCGCAGGGCCAGACGCTGCGCCCAGGGCCTGCACCAGCAGTCGCTCCAGCGCAGGGTCGATGGCGATCACATCAAGTTCGCGCGAGGGGCCGTAGATTTGTTGCACGATAGCCGGCGAGAGCGCAATGCGCACCCGGCGTGCCAACTCGGCCGGGTCTGTCACGCTGGCGGCGTGCTCGGCCAGTGACTCGATGATGGTGCGGATATCACGGATGTGAACCGATTCTTCGAGCAAGAGCTGCAGCACTTTCTGGAACATGGAGATCGACACCATTTTCGGGACTACTTCTTCAATCAGTTTCGGGGCCTGCTTGGCCACATGCTCTACCAGTTGTTGGGTCTCGGTCCGGCTCAATAATTTCGACGCCTGAACTTGCATCAAGTGTGACAAATGGGTGGCCATCACGGTCTCGGAATCAACCACAGTAAAACCGGCCATTTGTGCCGCTTCCTTTTGACGATCGTCGATCCAGTGGGCCGGCAGACCGAAGGCCGGGTCGGTGGTGGCGGTACCAATCAGCGGTGTGGTGATGCCGCCGGGGTTGATGGCCAGGTGCATGCCGGGAAAAGCCTCGCCCTCGCCCACAATCACGCCGCGCAGGGTGATGCGGTAGCCACTGGGCTGGAGATCCAGGTTGTCACGCACGTGCACGGCCGGCGGCAGGAAGCCCACCTCCTGGGCAAATTTGCGGCGCACGCCCTTGATACGGGTCAGCAGGTCGCCCTGCCGGTTCTTGTCCACCAAGGCGATCAGGCGGTAGCCCAGCTCCAGTCCCAGTTGGTCGACCGGTTGCAGGTCGTCCCAGGTGGCCTCGCCGTCGGGCGACACGACGGCTGCAGCGTCGGCTTCAGCAATGGCAGGGTCGGGCGGTGGCGGTTGGTGCGCAATCGCCCAGGCGCCGTAGCCCAGCACCAGCGCGATCCCCAGAAACACCACATGCGGCATGCCAGGAATCAGGCCCAGGATGCCCATGATGGTGGCGGTGATGCCCAGCACCTTGGGTGAGATCAGCATTTGCTGCACGATTTGCCGCCCTAGGTCCTCTTCCTTGCCCACCCGGGACACCACCATGGCCGCTGCCACCGAGATCAAAAGGCCTGGAACCTGGGCCACCAGGGCGTCGCCAACCGCCAGCAGAATATAGGTATCAGCCGCCTGACTGGCCGTGAGACCGTGCTGCAGCACACCAATGGCAAAGCCACCAAAAATATTGATCAAGAGGATCAGAATGCCGGCCACCGCGTCGCCACGCACAAATTTGGAGGCGCCGTCCATCGAGCCAAAAAAGTCCGCCTCTTCAGACACTTCAGCGCGTCGGCGCTTGGCCTCTTTCTCGTCGATCAGGCCGGCATTCAGGTCGGCGTCCACGGCCATTTGCTTGCCTGGCATGGCGTCCAGGGCAAAGCGGGCGGACACCTCGGCAATCCGCTCGGCACCCTTGGTCACCACCACAAAATTGATCACCACCAAAATTGAGAACACGATCAGGCCGACCGCAAAGTTGCCGCCGATCAGGAAGTGGCCAAAGGCCTCGATCACCGCACCAGCGGCGCCGGGGCCGGTGTGACCCTCCATCAGCACCACCCGGGTGGAGGCCACGTTCAGCGACAGCCTCATCAAGGTGGTGAGCAGCAGGACGGCCGGAAAGGCCGAGAAATCCAGCGGCCGCAGCATGTAGGCGGCGACCATCATCACCATCAGCGCGACCGCAATGTTCAGTGTGAAAAAAGCATCGAGCAGCCAGGTCGGCAGGGGCAGCACCATCATCGCCAGAACCGCCACCACCAGCATCGGTGTGGCTGCGCCTTGGATCAGTGCGGCGTGGCCGCCGAACCACTGTTGCAATGACTTGAGTTGTGGGTTCATGGCGTAGCCGTGTTCGCCACGACTTTGGACAGTGGATCGAGCTCAGCGGGCACAAAGGGTTGCGGTGGTTCCTCGGGCATGGGCCCATCGCCGCGCATAGCGGCCTTGAGCCGGTAGATGTAAGCCAGCACCTGGGCCACGGCGGTGTACAGGCTGGCGGGGATGTCTTTGTCCAGCTCGGCATTGGCGTACAGGGCCCGGGCCAGCATCGGCGATTGCAGCACGGGAATGGCGTGGTTTTTGGCAATGTCGCGAATCTTGAAGGCCAGCAAGTCCGCGCCTTTAGACACCACCTGGGGCGCACGCATGGTTTTGTCGTCGTAGCGGATCGCCACCGCAAAGTGAGTCGGGTTCATCAGTACGAAGTCAGCCTTGGGAACAGCAGAAATACTGTTGCCTTGTGAAATCTCGCGCTGGCGTTCACGCTGCTTGCCCTTGAGCTGCGGGTTGCCGTCGGATTCCTTGTGCTCCTGTTTCACCTCTTGGTGTGACATCTTGAGCCTGGATTTGTGCAGGAATATCTGCAAGGGCACGTCCACCATGGCCACCAGCAGCACCACCAACAAAAGTATGCCCATGCCACGCGTCAGCCAGGTAGTCAGGTGTTCCAGGGCCGCCGTGGAAGGCTGCAGGACCAGCATCGCCAGCGAATGCAAGCTGCTGCTCAGATAAACCGCGCCCAGTGCAATCAGCACCACGGTAATGAACGACATCTTCACCACCTCGGACAGCTTGTCCTTGGTGAACATGCGACCAAAGCCGGTGAGCGGGTTGACGCGGCTGAAGTCCGGCATGATCGGCTTGAGGCTGGCCACCCAGC
>CALPLW020000361.1 GCA_943324505.2 Comamonas sp. lk | reverse complement strand
GCCAGGGCCAGGTTCTGCATCACCGGGCCCAAGCCCCAGGGCAGGGGCACGGCCAGGCTGAGCAGCGCCAGCGCATAGGCGCCCAGGCAGTTGGCTTTGAGGAAGGTGTTCATGGGTGGCTTGGCTGGGCGTGGGTGGCGGGGGTGGCGGCGATGAAGGCGGCGATTTTTTGGGCTACTTCGGTGCCTTGGTCTTCTTGCAAAAAGTGGCCGGCGCGGCGGATGGTTTCGTGGGGTTGGTTGGCGGCGCCGGGTACATGCTTTTGGAAAATTCGTTCACCGCCGCGGGTGATCGGGTCCCGGCTGCTGAACAGGGTCAGAAAGGGCTTGTCCCACTGCTTGAGCACTGACCAGGCTTGCGTGTTGTTGGCGAACTCCGGGTCTTGCGGCGTGGTGGGCACGAAGGTGGGGAACAGGCGCGCGCCGACCTTGAAGCGGCGCGACGGAAAGGGCGCGTCGTAGGCGGCCACTGCCTGATCGCTCAGGGGCATGGCGCAACCCGTCTTGACGATGCGTCCGATCGGGAACCAGGGGCTGAAGCGGGCAAAGGCGCGCCAGATCAGAAAGGCCTTGGGGATCGGGTCGGCACCGGTGGGCAGCCCGCCATTGCCCAGCACCGCACGGGCAAAGCGCTGCGGGCTGTGGGTCAGCATGCGCAGGCCGATCAGCGAGCCCCAGTCCTGGCAGAACAGGGTGGCGTCCTGCAGTTTGACCGCTTCCATCCAGGCGCACATCCACTGCACATGGTTGCCGTATGAGAAGTCAGCCGCGTGCGAGGGTTTGTCGGAGCGGCCAAAGCCGATCAGGTCGGGTGCCAGCACGCGGTGACCGGCAGCGACCAGCACCGGGATCATCTTGCGGTACAGGTAAGACCAAGTGGGCTCACCGTGCATCAGCAGCACCGGCGGCGCGTCGCGCGGGCCCTCGTCGATGTAGGCCATGCGCAGGCCGCCCAGCTCCAGGTAGTGCGGGGTGTAGGGAAAGTCGGTCAGGCCGGCAAAGCGGTCTTCTGGCGTGCGCAGCACCCGGTCTTGGTGGATGCTGGGGAGTGGGGCGGTCATCGCGGGGCTCAAAACAGTTTGCGGCTGCTGCTGTCGGTGCCACCCGCCGGTAATGAGAACAGCATGCCGTCCTCGCCGACTGTCATGGGCCCTTTGTAGAAGTCTTTGGCGTCGCCCATGAAGGCCGGGTAGGCAAAGCTGAGCGGCATCGGTGGCACCACGTGGTTGAACACCAGTTGCTTGGCGCCGGCGGCGCTGGCCTGTGCGGCGGCCTGCTCGGGCGTGGTGTGGTAGTTGACGATGTCCCGCATGACGTGGGTCAGTTGCTCCATCTTGCGGCTCTCAAAGTGCGATTCCAGCAGCTTGAGCAGCTTGGGTTGCAGGGCCTCGTGCACCAGAATGTCGGCGCCCTTGGCGGCCGTCACCAGCGAGGGGCTGGTGACAGTGTCACCGCTGATCACGATGGAGCGGCCCTTGTAGTCAAAGCGGTAGCCCACGGCTGGCTCGATGGGTGCGTGGTTGACGCGGAAGGCGGTGACCTTGAGCCCCTTGTCGTCCAGCACCACCACCTGGTCGCCTTGGCCCACGGCCGGTAGATCGAACGGAATGCCTTTGCCGCCGCTGCCGCCGGGGGGCATGATGCGCTCGGAGTGGTGGGCGACGCGGTAGCCAAAATCCAGCACATAGGCGGCGCGAAAACCCTCAACGACTTTCTCCACGCCGGTCGGGCCGTAAATGGGTGTGGGCGTGAGGGCGCTGCTGGTGCCCCAGCGCTGCAGCATGAAGGGCGGCAGGCCGTCGATGTGGTCGGAATGGAAGTGGGACAGAAAGATGGCCTCGATGCGGCCGGCCGGGATGCCCATGTAGGCCAGGGTGCGGGCGCTGCCCTCGCCGGCATCCACAATGAACAGCCGGTCGCCGGCGATGATGGCCGAGCAGGGGCCAGCGCGGGTGGGATCAGGAAACGGTGATCCGGTACCGCACAGCGCCAGGTGCAGCCCGTCGGGCAGGCTGGGGATGATGTCGCGCCCGGCGTTGCGCTCCACCATCTTCTGCAGCACCCAGGTGGCGAGCGGTTTTTGGAAGGCCAGCGCCAGGCCGACCAGCAGGGCGGCGAGGATGACCAGGGCCAGCAGGGCTTTGGTGATGCGGTTCAAAGGCGGTCTCCAGCAGAGAAGGTGGCAAGGGCTCTAGTCTATGAAACCAGTTCACATTTGTGTTTCATGTTTCAGCGGCACCGATGAGCGCGCCAGCTTCATGCAAAAAAACCATAAAAAACATAGGCTTAAGTGCCGATATCACACCCAGGCAAGGGGTGAAAACGGCGAATTACGGAGCGTCAATTTCAGGTTTTTCAATAGATGGGCTGGTAGCGCCGGATCGCGGTCCGCACCTCGTCGCTGAGCGCAAAGCCGGGCCCGAAGCGCTGCGCCAGCTCGGCCGCGCGCTGCTCAAAGGCTTCAACCCCCATGCCGTAGATGAACTGCATGGCACCCCCCGTCCAGGCCGGAAAGCCAATCCCGAAGATGGAGCCGATGTTGGCCTCGGCCACGCTGGTCAGCACGTTCTCGCTGAGGCAGCGCGCGGTCTCGACCGCCTGCCGGTACAGCAGCCGGTCCTGGATGTCGGTCATGTCCCAGGGCTGACCTGGCTTCTCGTACAGGGTTTTAAGCTGCGGCCACAGTGATTTGCGCGCGCCTTTCTCGGCGGGGTAGTCGTAAAAGCCGCCGCCACCGGCCCGGCCCGGGCGCCCATGTTGCCGCACCATGTCGGCCACCAGTTGCTCACCCGCTGTGGGGGTGTAGGTTTTGCCTTCGGCAGCAAAATCTGCCATGGTCTGCTCCATCACATGCAGGCTCAGGCTGAGCGCGGTTTCGTCCAGCACCGCCAGCGGCCCGACCGGCATGCCGCACTGGATGCCGGCATTTTCGATCACCGGGGCCGGGATGCCTTCGCCCAGCATGGCCGCACCCTCCATCACAAAGGTGCCGAACACCCGGCTGGTGAAGAAGCCGCGCGCGTCATTGACCACGATGGGCACTTTGCCGATGGCCTGCACGTAGTCAAAAGCACGGGCCACGGTCTCGTCATCGGTCTGCGCGCCGCGGATGATCTCGACCAGCTTCATCTTGTCGACCGGGCTGAAGAAATGGATGCCGACAAACTTGGCCGGCGCCACACTGGCCATGGCCAGGCCGCTGATGGGCAAGGTAGAGGTGTTGGAGGCAAAAAAGCCGCCCGGCGCCAGCATGGGCTCGGCCTCCTGCGTCACCTGGGCCTTGAGCGCGCGGTTCTCAAACACCGCTTCGATGATCAGATCGCAGCCGGCCAGGTCGGCCGCCTGGGCCGTGGGCTGGATGTGCGCCAGAAGGGCGTCGCGCGCAGCCTCGCTCAGGCGCCCTTTGGCCACGCTGGCCTG
>CALPLW020000360.1 GCA_943324505.2 Comamonas sp. lk | reverse complement strand
AGGTGTGGTGGTTGTTGTGCAACTCTTCTCCGGCGATCAGGATGCCCCAGGGCGAGATATTGGTGCTGGCGTCCGGGGCCTCAAAATTACGATAGCCCCAAAAATGGGCGGCGCCATTGATGATCCCAGCGGCCATGATCGGCGTCCAGGCCATTTGAACCGCCCACACGGTCAGGCCGGCAGCGCCGAACAGGGCCAGATCAATCACCATCATCACCCCTACCCCCTCCCAGGAGAAACGGGTGTAGAGATTGCGCTCCAGCCAGTCGTTAGGCGTGCCATGGCCAAACCGCGTCAGCGTCTCCGGGTTTTTAGACTCGACGCGGTACAACTCAGCGCCCTGCAACAGGACCGTTTTGATGCCATGCACATGGGGGCTGTGAGGGTCTTCGGCCTGCTCGCACTTGGCGTGGTGCTTGCGGTGAACCGCGGCCCATTCTTTGGTGACCTGGCCGGTGGTCAACCACAGCCAAAGGCGGAAAAAATGCGCTGGCAAAGGGTGCAGATCAAGCGCGCGGTGCGCTTGGTGCCGATGTAAAAACACGGTAACACTGACCATCGTGACATGGGTCACTGCCAGGGTGAACAGCACCAATTGCCACCAGTTCAGCCGCCAGAGGCCATGGGCCAGCCAATCCAATGTGGCGTTGAGTACTGTCCAGTCAGGTAACAGCATAGGCTGAGTTGTCTCGGGTTACGTCAAAATGAATCGCCTCTATTTAGGGGCGCCCGTTGCATTTTAGAGGCAATACCAGCTCGGCTTACCCCTTGGCGTACACCTTAAACCGAATGGACGCAATTGCGCCCCGCCATCTTGCTGGTGTAGAGCGCCTGGTCGGCCCGCATGATCATTTGGTCCAGTGTGTCGGCTGGCAACATTTCGGTCAAGCCAACCGAGGCCGTGCACCGCAGCTCGGCCCCTTGGTAAATGACGACCAGGGCCTCGATCCCGGCGCGCATGCGTTCCGCCACCACCTTTGATTGCTCTAGCGTTGTACCGGGCAACAGCAGTGCAAACTCCTCGCCACCCCAGCGCGCGAGGGTATCAATGTCTCGCACCGCCTCCCGAAAAATACGCCCGCACTCAACCAGCATTCGGTCTCCGGCCTGATGGCCATGGGTGTCGTTAAGCGGCTTGAAGTGGTCAAGGTCGACCATCAACAGGCACAGCGTTCCTTTGGCTCGGCGTTGCTGGGCGCAGGCCAAGGACCATGCCTTCTCAAAATAATGGCGGTTGTGCAGGCCGGTCAGCGCATCGACTGTCCCCAGCGTGCGCAGGCGCTTTTCGGCGGACGCAATCTTGCCCCAGTAATAGGAGGTCAGCATCGCCATCATGACCACGAACAGCAGCAGATTGAACCACCTGACCATCAGCAACTGCAGCTCGGTGATCGGTGCCAGCGGCCCGTGCTGCCACAGAATGCCTTCGAGGCTCGCCAAAACAAGTACTAAAAACACCGTTTTGGCCACGCCGGTCAGGCGCGAATCGGTCATCATGACCATCGGAACGAAGATCAGGGCAAGGTAATGAAAGCCACTGCCCCATCCCAGCATGAGCGTGCCCAAGACCGCGTGGGGGAACACCTCCAGCCAGAACAGAGCAATCGCCAGCGCCAGTCTGCGCCGGCGGACCAACTCGTAAATGCCACAGTAGATCAGGACACTGAGGACGTTGACCCAGGCCAGTACCGGTGAACCTATGGCCAGAAAAAACAGGAAATAAACGATGTCGACCAAACCGGCAGCCACCGCCATCCTCGCCACCGCTCCGGCCAAAACCTGCTTGGCCTGATGGCCGAGCGGGTCTGATACGACCGCCACTTTGGGGTTTGACATCGTCACATTATGAAGCAGACCCATGCGGCCCGGCAACGGGGGCTTTCGTCAGTTGCGTTGCCAAACGGCTGCAAAAAAACCATCGGTCTGGTGCCGGTGCGGCCACAGTCGCAGGTAGCGTTGGCCGCCCTCTCCCCCCTGGCACAAACCGGCAGCGCCCTCGACCTTTTGTGCCGCCAGCAGTTCGCCAGACTCCAGCATGGCGAAGTCGGGGTGCGCAGCGGTAAATGCCTCGGCGATTGCCTCGTTCTCTTGAGGCAGCAGGCTGCAGGTGGCATAGACCAGCCGGCCCCCAGGCTTGAGCAGCCGCGCCGAACTTTGCAAAATAGCGGTCTGTTTGAGCGCCATTTCCTGCACCGCTTGGATCGTCTGCCGCCATTTCAGGTCTGGGTTGCGCCGCAGCGTACCCAGCCCTGAGCAGGGTGCATCGACCAGCACCCGGTCAATCTTGCCGGCCAAGCGCTTGATGCGGTCATCACGCTCGTGGGCGATCGCCGCCGGATGCACATTCGACAGGCCGCTGCGGGCCAGTCGGGGCTTGAGCGCATCGAGCCGGTGCGCCGAGGTGTCAAAGGCATAGAGCCGCCCGGTGCTGCGCATGGCCGCGCCCAAGGCCAGCGTTTTACCCCCGGCGCCAGCACAAAAATCCACCACCATCTCGCCCCGCTTGGCGTCCACCAGTTGCGCGAGCAGCTGCGAGCCCTCGTCTTGCACCTCGAACAGACCTTGCACGAAGGCATCGAGCTTATTCAATGGCGGCTTGCCGGCAATGCGCAGGCCCCAGGGCGAGAACGGTGTGGGCAGGGCCTTGATGCCCGCCTGGGCAAGGGCTTTTTGCACCTCGGTGCGCTTGGCCTTGAAGCCATTCACCCGCAGATCTAGCCCAGCGCCCAGGTTCAGGCTCTCGACGAGGGGCCAGAATTCCGCCCCCAGCTGATCCTTCAAGGGCTGCACCAGCCACTCTGGCAGGTTATGCCGGTGACGCTCCATCAAATCAGCGGGTTTGACCTGCTCGCACTGGTCGAGCCAACGCTTTTCTTGATCGCTCAGGGCACTGCGCAAAAAATCACCCGGCCCATAAAAACCCAAAATAGCCAGCCGGCGCTCCTTGGGGCCGCTGCCAGATGGGGCAAAGTGGTCAAACAACAGTTTTTTGCGCAACACCGTGTAAACCGTCTCTGCCAGTGTGGCCCGCTCGCGTGGCCCCAAACCGCGGTGATCACGGAAAAAACGCGACACTGTGGCGTCAGCCGGGTGGTCAAATCGAAGGGTCAGCGCGACAAGGTCTGAACAGGCGTCGAGCAAGGCTTTAGGATGCATAGCTTTGGATTGTCCCATGAGCGAACCTGCACCCGAAGCACTGCTGCCACTCGTCGCCACCCGCCCCGGCCGCTACCGGCATTACAAGGGCGGGCTGTATGAGGTGCTTGACACCGTACGCCACAGTGAAACCCTGGAGCCGATGACGCTTTACCGTGCCCTGTACGGCGAGCAGGGTCTCTGGGTGCGGCCGGCAGCGATGTTCAATGAAGAGATTGAGTTCGACGGCGTGAGGCAGCCACGTTTTCGCCCTATTTCAGATGAAAAACAGCTCTAGGCCT
>CALPLW020000359.1 GCA_943324505.2 Comamonas sp. lk | reverse complement strand
GCAACCCGCGTCGCGCAACGCCAGGATTTCACCCCGAATCTGTGCCGCAGCGCCCACATCGACACCCCAGGTGGGCTGAGACACGATGAACAGCTTGGGCGCCGCATCAATCTCGCGTCCGACGATGAACTTTTGCAAATTGCCACCTGAGAGCGAACGCGCCACGGCCCGAGGACCGCCCGCCTTGACATTGAATCGCGCAATGATGCCGGCAGCCTGCTGCTCCAGCGCCCGCACCCGAATCCAGCCCCCGCCCCACCGGGGGTGGCTGATGGCCTCTTGCCGCGTCAAAAGCAGGTTGTGCGCCAGGCCCAAAGTCGGCACCGCGCCGCGACCCAGTCGCTCTTCCGGCACAAAGTGCAGCCCCAGTTTGCGCCGGGCACCAGGATGCAAGGCGCCCGCATCCGTACCCGCGATGCGAATGGCACCGGCCGCAGCCCGCATGTCTTCGCCTGACAAGGCATACAACAATTCTTTTTGTCCATTGCCAGACACGCCGGCCAGGCCCACCACCTCGCCGGCACGCACCTGCAGGTCCAGGCCGAGCAGGTCGACGCCAAATTGGTCGGCACGCGGCAGGCTCAGGCCCTGCACCTCAAGCACCGATGCGCCAGGCCGGTGCGGCCGGTGGGTCAGCTGCGGCGGCTCTGCGCCAATCATCAGGCGCGAGAGCGAGGCATTGGACTCTTCGGCCGGGTTGCAGACCCCGGTGACACGGCCGCCACGCAGCACCGTGCAGGCCGTGCACAGTTCGCGAATCTCGTGCAACTTGTGGCTGATGTACAAAATGCTACAGCCCTCGGAGGCCAGTTTTTTAAGCACCACAAACAGCTTTTCGACGGCCTGCGGCGTCAGCACCGACGTCGGCTCGTCCAGGATCAGCAGTTGCGGGTTGGTCAGCAGGGCGCGGATGATCTCGACCCGCTGCATCTCACCCACGCTCAGGGTATGCACCGGCCGGCTGGGGTCAATGTCCAAGCCATATTCGGCCGCCTTGGTGGCGATGCTCTGGGTGACTGCGGTCAGGCTCAGGCTCTTGCTCAGGCCGAGCCAGACGTTTTCTGCCACGGTGATGGTGTCAAACAGACTGAAATGCTGGAACACCATGCTGATGCCCAGGGCCCGCGCCTCCTGCGGGTTGCGAATGTGCGCAGGCTGACCGTTGAACAAGACATTGCCGCTGTCCGGTTTGACAGCGCCGTAGATGACCTTCATCAGGGTCGACTTGCCGGCCCCGTTTTCACCCAGCACCGCATGGACCTGACCCGGCTGCACCGCCAGGTTGACGTCGCTGTTGGCCACCACGCCAGGGTAGCGCTTGGTGATGCCGGTCAGTTGCAGGCGGGGGGTCGTCATGCGGCAAGCGCCTGGCGCTTGGGGGCCGCCACCGACATCAGGCGGTCTATGTCGGGTTCACCGAAAAGAATGTTGTCGCGCATCGCTGGATCTTGTTGAATACCATATGCTAGTCGAAATGAGCGCGCCGGCGCTCCTGCTTTACCCTAGGCCATGAGGAATCGCCGATGACCACCCGCCCCCTTCAATTTGTCCGCCGAGGCCAGACAGTCACGCTGCATGACGTGCCGCCCGACCGCACCCTGCTGGAGGTGCTGCGCGAGGACCTGCATGGCACCGACACCAAAGAAGGCTGCAACGAGGGCGATTGCGGCGCCTGCACGGTGGTGCTGGGCGAGGCCGAGAATGGCCGCCTGAAGTACCGCGCGGTGAACAGCTGCATCCGGCTGGCGCACTCGGTGCAGGGGCAAGCATTGTGGACAGCGCAGGACCTGATCGCGGCGGATGGCAGCCTGCACCCGGTGCAGCAGGCCATGGTGCAGTGCCATGGCAGCCAGTGCGGTTTTTGCACCCCTGGCTTTGTGATGAGCCTGTTTGGCATGTACCAAAACCATGTGCTGCCGGGCCGCCCGGTCACGCGAGCGCTGGCGCAACAGGATTTGTCGGGCAACCTGTGCCGCTGCACAGGTTACAGGCCCATTCTGGACGCCGCTCAGACCATGGCAGACCTGCCGCGGGTGACGGTGAACGAAGCCGATTTGCTACAACAATTGAAGCAGCTTAACCAAGCAGGACAAGGGCTAGAGGCCGATTTGGCTTATTTTTTACCAAACACCCTGGCTGCGCTGCTGGTGCTGCGCAGCAGCCACCCTGCAGCGCAACTGGTGGCCGGCTGCACCGACGTGGGGCTATGGGTCAACAAGGGCCACCGCCGCTTGCCAAAAGTGCTGGACTTGACCCGCGTGGCCGAGCTGCGCCGCGTCGAGCACTACCCGCACCACGTGGCGATTGGCGCTGCGGTGCCGCTGACCGAGACCTTTGCGGCCCTGGTGGCCGACCGCCCGCAGCTGCAGGCCTTTGCCCAGCGCTTTGCCGGCCTGCCAGTGCGCAACTCGGGCACGCTGGGCGGCAATGTGGCCAACGGCTCGCCGATTGGCGACTCGATGCCGCTCTTGATCGCACTGGGCGCCAACGTGGTGCTGATGAGCACACGCGGCCACCGCGAGCTGCCGCTGGAGCAGCTCTACACCGGCTACCGACAAAACGTGATGGCGCCTGACGAGGTGCTGGCCTGGATCAAGGTACCGAAAGCGGTGCCTCAGGAATTCAGCCGGGTGTACAAGGTGTCCAAGCGCTTTGACGACGACATCTCGGCCCTGTGCCTGGCCGTGGCGCTGCGCCTGGAGGGCGGCCAGATCGTGCGGGCCTCGATCGGGGTGGGCGGGGTGGCCGCAACCCCGGTGCGTGCCAGCCAAACCGAGGCACTGCTGACCGGGCAACACTGGACCGAGGCGACCGTGCAGCGGGCCATGCAGGTGCTGCGCCGGGAGTTCTCGCCCATCTCTGACCTGCGCGCTTCCAACGCTTACCGCGTTCAGGTGCTGGGCAATCTGCTGCAGCGCTTTTGGCTGGAGAGCCAGGGCGCGCGCGCCATCAACCTGGAGAGTGCCGGGCTTGAGGAGTTGCTGGCATGAGCACCAGAGCAAGTGGTTCGTCTGCGCACCACGAAAGCGCAGCGGCTCAGGTGGCGGGGACGGCCACCTACATTGACGACATGGCCGAGGCGCGCGGCACGCTGTACGCCGCCCCCATCTTGTCGCCGCTGGCCCATGGCACCCTGCGCGGGGTCTCTGGAACGGCTGCACTGGCACTGGCCGGTGTGCGCGGCCTGGTGCTGGCGGCCGATATTCCGGGCGACGCCATGCTGGCCGCCTTTGCCGGGGACGAGCCGGTGTTTGCGCAGGGCAAGGTACAGCATGTGGGCCAGGTGGTGGGCCTGGTGGTGGCTGACAACATGATGCAGGCCCGCCGTGCCGCGCGCCTGGTGCAACTGCAGATCGACCCCCTGCCCGCCGTGCTGAGCGTGCGCGAGGCGCTGAAGCAAAGCAACTATGTGCTGCCACCGGTGTTTGTGCGCCGAGGT
>CALPLW020000358.1 GCA_943324505.2 Comamonas sp. lk | reverse complement strand
CCTCCGAGCCAACGCTGATCTACAAAAGGCACGCCAGCACGTTGCGCTTCCAGGGCCACAGTCTCGCGCGCCTGACGCTTTGTACCGACCATCAACACCGTTCCGCGTTTCGCAGAAATTTGCCGCGCAAATTTTGCAGCCTCCTGAAACATTGGCAAGGATTTTTCAAGATTGATGATGTGAATTTTGTTTCGATGCCCAAAAATGAACGGTGCCATTTTGGGGTTCCAGAAGCGAGTTTGGTGTCCAAAGTGAACTCCAGCTTCGAGCATTTCGCGCATAGTGACTGACATATCTAACTCCAAAGGTTCGGTCTAAAATCCAGCTTGTTATTCCATGAACACCGCAGACGTCGCCGTCCACCTCAGTCACGAAGCACCTTGTGTAAGCTGGTTTGATTATTTGTGAGCTAAGAATCACGTATGGACCTCAGCTCAACCTGTCGAGTATAACAGCCGAACAGCCAGTCCAGATGCCAAACAGGCTTGCGGCAACCCCTAGATGAGTGACTTCTCCTCTCGGAACAGCATGGTGTGATGGCCTATTGCGCCTCGAGACAGGTTTCACTAAAGCCGATCGATACTCAAATGAAGCGACCTTCACCGGTCACTGTCGCTACCTGGCAGATAGGGTTTCGCTTCGGACGGTCGGCATCTACTTTGGATCGTCAGGGGCGCTGCCGGCAAGTCGCCGTACTCGCTGGAATATGTCGAAACAACGATCGTTTTCGGCTGCGGAGGTGGGCCCGCGATCGCCAATTGGCTGCCCAAGCTGCCGGCCTCCAGCCACCGACTGGTGATTGATGGCGATGGCATAAAACCCCTTGTGCAGGCTCAAGCGTCACGATTCGCCATGCGGATGCGGCTCGACCGAGGCCAATTAACCGTGTTGACACCGCTTACCCTTGAAGCTTCGAGGTTTCCGGGTACCAGTGCGGTCAAGGTTCAAGCTGACAGACTGGCGTCGGCGGGCACAGCGGACGGTCTGGCCGACATGATGACAACTGACCGGGCCGCTGGGTCAGGCATCCATGAGGCGGCTAGCCGCGCGGTGTATCTATACGGCTAAGAAGCCGACGACTGGCCGATGCACTCGGCTCTTACCGCAGGATCCCTTAGCAGGCCTTATCTGCTCTGATCCCATACTCAGCGCTTAGCCTTGCGGCTGCTCTTGGGACTCGCAGCGCCCTTTCCTGGTTTGGTAGCACCGGCCCTTGACTTGTCACCACGTGGCAGTGGTTCGGCGATTCGAGCTCTGCGCCGTTTGGTCGGAATGTCTACGTGCGGATTATCAGACTCCCCCAACAAAGCAGCATCGCGAAATACGGACTTTTCCTTGACGGACTTGGCGTTGAGGCCATCACCTTCATCAACCAGACGGAAATCGATTCGACGTCCGTCAAGGTCCACTCGGCTCACTTGCACTCGGACCCTTGACCCTATGGCATAGCGCATACCGGTTCGCTCACCGCGAAGTTCCTGACGAGCATCGTCAAAACGATAGTACTCGCCACCAAGTTCCGTGATGTGAACCAAGCCTTCCACGTACATCGCGTCCAGTGTCACGAAGATACCAAAACTGGTCACGGCGCTGACGACCCCACCATACTCTTCCCCCAAGTGTTCGCGCATGTATTTGCACTTGAGCCAAGCTTCAACGTCACGGCTCGCCTCGTCAGCCCGCCGTTCATTGGCGCTGCAATGCATCCCCGCAGCCTGCCAAGCCTGATTTTCGAGACTGATTTTTTTAGGTTTATGGCCTGGATCAGCGGCTTTCAAAGCCGTACTTTTTTCCAGCCGCCTTGTCAACTTGGCGTGGGCCTCTCCTGGTATTGGCAAAACGGGCAATTGATACCGGCTCTTTGCCAGAATTGCCTTGATCACGCGGTGCACCAGCAAGTCCGGGTAGCGCCGGATCGGGCTGGTGAAATGGCTGTAAGCGTCAAATGCCAGGCCAAAATGGCCACTGTTAATCGGGGTGTAGATGGCCTGCTGCATGGAACGCAGCAGCATGGAGTGAATTTGCTGCGAATCCGGCCGATCTTTGGTCGCCGCGGCAATCGCCTGGAACTCACCGGGTGACGGGTCGTCGCTGATCGTCAAGCCGATGCCGATTGCCTTCAGGTAGTTGCGAAGCAGCTCCTGCTTCTCAGGGGTTGGCCCCTCATGAACACGGTAAAGTCCAGGTTGCCGGCTCTGCGAAATGAAATCGGCACTGCAGACATTGGCTGCCAGCATGGCCTCTTCAATCAGCTTGTGGGCATCATTGCGGGTCCTTGGCACAATTTTTTCTATTCGCCCGCCCTCATCGCAAACGATCTGAGTCTCCACGGTTTCAAAGTCAACAGCACCACGCTTGATACGGGCTTTCGACAGAGCCCGATACACGTCGTGCAAGTTCAGTAAGTCCGACACCCGCTCCTTGCGCCGTGTGGCTTCCGGGCCGTGGGTATTGGCCAGCAATGCAGCGACTTCGGTGTAGGTGAAACGCGCATGACTCCACATAACGGCTGGGTAGAACTGGTAAGCGCAAACCTCGCCGTCCTGGGTCACCAGCATGTCACACACCATGCACAGCCGTTCAACCGCCGGGTTCAGCGAACAAAGACCGTTGGATAACTTCTCCGGCAGCATGGGGATGACACGCCTCGGAAAATACACGCTGGTGGCACGGTCATAAGCATCGATGTCAATCGCTGAGCCATTCTCGACATAGTGGCTGACATCAGCTATCGCAACCAACAATCGCCAACCTTGTGAGGCAGACTTGCCCTTGCCTATTGATGCCGGCTCACAATAAACGGCGTCATCAAAATCACGCGCATCTTCACCGTCGATGGTGACGAGTGGCACGTCGGTCAGGTCAACTCTGTGTTGTTTATCTTCAGGCCGCACTTTGTCTGGCAAGCCTCGCGCCAAGGCAATACAGGCTTGCGAAAACTCATGAGGCACGCTGTACTTGCGAACCGCAATTTCAATTTCCATCCCTGGGTCATCAACCTCTCCCAAGATCTCTTTGACACGACCGACGGGCTGACCATACAACGAAGGGGGTTCAGTCAACTCAACAACAACAACCTGCCCAGGTTTTGCGGCACCGGTGGCAGCCTTGGGGATCATGACATCCTGGCCGTAGCGCTTATCCTCAGGCGCGACAATCCAAATGCCGCTTTCCTGAAGCAGCCGCCCGATGATCGAGTGACTCGGCCTCTCTACGATCTCTAGCACGCGACCTTCAGGTCGACCCTTTCGATCACTGCGAACGATTCGCGCTTTGACCCGATCCTTGTGCAGGACTGCCCGCATCTCGTTCGGAGGCAAATAGATATCTGCCTCGCCGTCCTCTCTGGCAATGAAACCGTGGCCATCCCGGTGACCTTGAACGGTCCCTTCAATTTCGTCCAGCAAGCCGCTGGTCTGGCTAATAATTTTGATACAATCACTCTCT
>CALPLW020000357.1 GCA_943324505.2 Comamonas sp. lk | reverse complement strand
GCCCCGGTGCGCGCGCTGCTGCAGGACATTCCTCGCAACATCGGCGAGCTGGTGAGCGCGCCGGACCACCACGGCTGGCCCGAGACTGAGGCCGACCTGCCGGCCCCGCTGCCTGACGCCATGGCGCTGCTGATGTGCACCTCCGGCACCACCGGGCAACCCAAGGGGGTGATGCTGACCCAGGCCAACCTGGCAGCCAACGCAGCGGCCATCAGCGCCGAGCATGCGCTGCAGGCCCATGACCGGGTGCTGGCGGTGCTGCCGCTGTACCACATCAATGCCTTTGCTGTGACCATGCTGGCGCCGCTGGCCCACGGTGGCAGCCTGGCAATGCCACCCAGATTTTCAGCTGCGCGCTTTTGGGAACAGGCCAGCCATAGCGCTTGCACCTGGATCAATGTGGTGCCAACCATGATCTCCTACCTGCTTGAGGGCACTGCGCCAACACCAACGCAAACCCAGGGTCTGCGCTTTTGCCGCTCGGCCTCGGCAGCCCTGCCGCCCGAGCACCTGCGCGCTTTCGAGCAACGCTTTGGGATTGGCATCATCGAGACCATGGGCCTGACCGAGACCGTGGCGCCCTCGTTTTCCAACCCGCTAGCCCCCCAACTCCGCAAACTCGGTGCGGTGGGACGTGCCTCGGGCTGTGAGGCGCGGGTGGTGGACGCCGTGCTGTGTGAACTGCCAGACGGCCAGACCGGCGAAATTGCCATCCGCGGACCCAACGTCATGCGCGGCTATTACAAAAACCCAGAGGCCACCGCAGCCGCATTCACCCCGGACGGCTGGCTGCGCACCGGCGATCTGGGCCACCGCGACGGCGATGGTTTTTTCTTTGTCACCGGTCGCATCAAGGAGCTGATCATCAAAGGCGGCGAAAACATCGCGCCGCGCGAGATTGACGAGGCCCTGCTCAAACACCCCGCCGTGCTGGACGCCGCCGCAGTCGGCATCCCAGACCGGCACTACGGCCAGGAGATCATGGCCTGTGTGGTGCTGCGGCCGGGTCATAGTGCTGATGCGGCGATGCTGCACGCCTTTTGCCTGCAAGAGCTGGGCCGCTACAAGACGCCCAAGGTGTTCCGGCTGGTATCCGACCTGCCGCGCGGCCCATCGGGCAAGGTTCAAAGGCTCAAGCTGGTCGACCTGTACGGCGCAGCCACGGCCTGATCTCTTGCAAGTCCCGCTGTCACTGGCCCTGTCGCCACCCCTGCCACCGGCACTGCTGATCGCCGCGATGCTGATCGTGCTGGCCGCCGGCGTGGTACGGGGCTTTGCAGGCTTTGGTTTTTCGGCCCTGTGTGTGGCTGGGCTGTCGCTGTTTGCGCCGCCCGCGCAGGTGGTACCACCCATTTTTGTGCTGGAGGTTCTGGCCAGCCTGACGCTGCTGCGCTCGGCGCTGCGTGAGGTGGACTGGGCGTGGCTGAGCTGGTTGGCGCTGGGCAATGCGATTTGCATCCCGCTTGGCATTGCAGCGTTGGCCTGGCTGGACGACATGCACTTGCGCCTGTTGATCGGTTTGCTGCTGTTGACCGCAGCCCTTCTATTGCGCAGCGGCTGGCAACTGGCCTTGGCACCCACACGCGGCACGCGCTTGGCCACCGGGCTGGTGTCGGGTTTGGTCAACGGTGTGGCTGCCATCGGCGGCATAGCGGTCGCCGTGATGCTCAGCACCACGCAGATGGCACCAGCAGTGATGCGGGCCACACTGGTGCTGATGTTTCTGCTGACCGACCTTTATGCGTTGGCTTGGGCCAGTGTGTTCTCAACCGGGGGGCAGCAGGCGTCGGCCCTGGTTGGGGTTGACACACTTCGCTGGGCCGTGTGGCTCGGGCCGGCCATGCTGGTTGGCATTTGGGCAGGCAACCGCTTGTTCCGCGGGATGTCGCCTGCGCATTTTCGGCGCTGCGTCATCAACCTGCTGATCGTGATTGCGCTGGTCAGTGTGTTGCGGGCCGTAGCGGTCTTACTGGCTTGAGCACCGGCTAGCCCGGTCGGCCGTCAAGTCGTGGCCGCCCAAACCAGCTGCCATAGCGCAGCGACCAAGCGCAGGTGGCGAGGGTCCAAGCACTGATGGCCACCAGCGCCGGCCAGGAACCGGCTGCCGGCCAAACTGCCGCCACCACCCGCAACAAAGCCGCCGTTTGCAACACCCAGTAAAGACCCCACACCAAGTCGTCAGCAGCGAGTGGCCGGCCACCATGGCCGCTGCTGACCCGCGTGGCCATGGCCATCATGGTGGCGCCGAGGTAACCAACCGTGAGGGCATGCAGGGGCGCCAAGCCCAGGGAGGACTGCCCCTGGCTCAGCGCCATCATGGTGTGAGAGACAGCCTGAAGCATAAGGGCCAAGCCCAACCACACAAAGCCGCCATGCAGCATCGCCAACAAGCGGATTTTCAAGCTTTGGACCAAACCCCATCGAAACGACAGCCACAGGATCAACAAAGCCGTGGGAGCCTCGACCCCGACTTGCACCCACCGGAACGCCATGTTGCTGGGCCACACGAGAAGATCCAGCACGGCCACGAGGCCCTCAAACCACAAAACGAACAAGCTCACCCATAACAACCATAAGGGCCGCCAGGCGTCGAGCTTGGGGATGGCGCTTGCGCTGAAAAAGGGAATCATCCGATGCGAAACAGTGGCAAATACGCTGGCGACAAAACACCAGATCGAGCCTTGTGTGGCCATCCTGACCCAGGTTTCCTCACCCGATAGCAATCCCGCCGCCGCCAGCCACAGGCCCACAACACCGGCGCAGAAGGACAGCACCATGACGTTGGCATGCGCCTTGTCAAGGCTGGGGCTGTAACGCCAGAGTTGCATGAATTTAAAGGTGATGGTGGTCCAGGCCAAGGCCACGATCAGCACCCCGGCACCTGCCACCAGGGTCGAGCCATGAAAGCCCACCAGACTGATCAGCCAACCGAGCACAGTGGCAGACACCGCCGGCAACAGTTGCGCCGCGCCCACTTCTGGCATGTTCAACCAACGTGGGCCGGCTGTGAACATAAAGCCGGCAAAGAAAAGTGGCGTGAAAGCCATCGACATCATCAAGGCGTGAGCGGTTCCCGACGACACCGCCCATGGCACACCAAGCCCCATGACACGCGAAAACAGCACGGCGCACCACCAGAGCGCGCTGATTGACAACATCACTGCGGCGCCAAAGAAAGCCAGA
The DNA here is from genome assembly GCA_943324505.2 of Comamonas sp. lk. Lineage (GTDB taxonomy): Bacteria > Pseudomonadota > Gammaproteobacteria > Burkholderiales > Burkholderiaceae_C > Rhodoferax. The sequence continues at coordinate 273 of CALPLW020000357.1, read as the reverse complement.
CGATGTGGGGCTGCCAGCAGCCATCGCAGACGCCAGGGGTGGGCTGCATGGGGCGCGACAAGATTGGGCTGAATCGGTATCACCGTTCGTTGGTTCCATCAGCTGCAACATCAGCCGCCAGTGCCTCCGACTTTAGGACGTGGCCTGACGAGCGGTCTTGTCCAAAGACAAGCCCACAGGAAATATCCACATTGTTTGGCTCGGCCCCTATCCCCGGAAACACCGGTAGGATGCTGGCTGGCCTTAGTCGGCTAATGCACAGTGGACAGGCCG
>CALPLW020000356.1 GCA_943324505.2 Comamonas sp. lk | reverse complement strand
TGCATGGGGGCCGATCAGATGGGCAGGCGGTCGCGCAGCCGGTAGTAGCCGATGGACGGCGCCAGGAACCAGGGGTTGCCGCTGTAGAGCGGCCGGGTTTCAAAAGGCAGCCCGTTCAGTGCGGTCTGGCCTTCTTTGAGGCCCAGCACCTGCTGCCCGATCCGCATGCCAAAGTAGCTGGAGGTCCCCACGCCGGCACCGCAGTAGCCCATGGCGTAATGCATGCCCTCGTGTTTGCCCAGGTGCATCAGCTCATCAAAAGTGTAGGCCACAAAACCGCACCATGAGTGGCTGATGGGTACCTCGGCTAGCTCAGGAAAGATGCCGGCCATGTCGGCGTGCAGCTTGGGGCCACTCACGCGCGGATCGGTTTCCTGGTGCGAGACGCGGCCGCCAAACAGGATGCGCTGGCGATCTGGCGAGGCGCGGTAATAGAACACCACCTTGCGGGTGTCGCTGACGATGCGGTTTTTCGGAATCAGCCGGTCCATCATGCCTGCGGGCAGGGGGTCGGTGGCGATCATGTAGCTGCCAATCGGGATCACCCGGCGCTGCAGCCAGGGTGTGAGATTGCCGGTGTAGCCGTTGGTGGCGATCACCACATCACGCGCCAGCACCACGCCGCGCGCGGTGGTGACCCTGAACTGCGTGCCCTGCTTGTCAATGGCGCTGGCTGGGCAACGCGGCGCCACCTGCACCCCGGCAGCGAGCGCCCGCTCCAGCAGGCCTTGGTGGTAACGCGCCGGGTGTACCGAGCAATGCTGCTCATAGACCACACCGCCCCAGTACACGTCAGAGCCCAGTTCTTGCCGCTGTTCAGCGCGTGGCACCACATGGGCCCGCACCTCCAGCCCTTTGGGCTGCTTGGCCAGCTTGCCGGCCAGGGCCTCGTACTGGGCCGCGTTGTGTGTCGCGTGAAAGCGCCCGACCTGGCCAAAGTCACAGTCAATGCCTTCGCTGCGCACAAACTCGGCGATCCAGGCCAGCGACTGCTGGCCTTCGCGCAGGATGCCAAAGGCCCGCTCCGCGCCGTGCCGCTTGGCCAGTTGGTCGAAGCCGGGTTTGATGCTGGTGGAGATCTGCCCGCCGTTGCGGGTGCTGCAGCCCCAGCCGGCTTCTTCAGCGTCCACCACCAGGGTGGAGCGGCCGCCGCGCGCGGTTTGCAATGCCGCATGCAGGCCGGTGTAGCCGGCCCCAATCACCAGCACATCCACCGTGGCGGGCAGAACTGCATCCGGCAGGCTGGGCCGCAGGGCGTCGTCCCACCAGTAAGGGGTGGTTTTGCAGTGAGCCATCAAGTCGTCTTGGGTCATGGGGCGTGTGTCCGTGTTGCGGCCAGCACCAGATCGGCGCCTTTTTCGGCCAGCATGAGGGTGGGGGCGTTGGTGTTGCCCGAGGTAAGGGTAGGAAAAACCGAGGCGTCAATCACGCGCAGGCCCTGCAGGCCGTGCACCCGCAACTGGGCGTCCACCACCGCCTGTCGCGGGTCTGTTCCCATGCGGCAGGTGCTGACGGGGTGAAACACGGTGGAGGCGCGTTGGGCGATGTCGTTCATGATGTCTGCAGCCGACTGCACGGCCGGGCCCGGCGTGATTTCCTGCTCGATCACAGCCTGGAAGGCCGGTGTGGCGGCCAGCCGGCGCACCAGGCTGGCAGCGGCAAACATGGCGTCCAGGTCATGCTGGGTGGCGAGTGAGTTGGGCACGATGCGTGGCGCCTGCAGCGGGTCGGTGCTGCGCAGCGCCAAGTGGCCACGGCTGTCGGGCCGGCAGGGTTGGGCGCTGAGCGAAAAGCCGGCAAAGGCGTCAGGCGCAGTGAGCTCGCGTTTGCCTGGCACGGCGCGCAGGTAGCTCAGCGGCGAGAAATACAGCTGCATGTCGGGGTGCGCCAGCCCTTCGTGCGAGCGGCAAAAGCCGCCGCCCTGGTTGACGCTGAGCGCCAGTGGGCCACGTCGGGTGGCCAGGTACTTGAAGCCAGCCCAGAGCTTGGCCGGCCAGGGCCCCAATTCGTTGTTGAGGGTGGGCACGCGTGAGCGGTACACATAGTCAATGCACAGGTGGTCTTGCAGGTGCTGGCCCACCGCAGGGCTGTCCAGCACCAGCGGCAGCTGCAGCGCTGCAAGATCAGCCGCCGGGCCAACCCCGGACAGTTGCAGCAGCTGCGGCGTATTGATGGCGCCAGCTGCCAGAATGACCTCGCAGCGGGCGCGGCTGGTGTGGCGCTGGCCATGCTGCATGTACTCGATGCCGGTGGCACGCCGCCCGTCAAAGGTGATGCGGGTGGCCTGTGCGCCGGTTTCTACACGCAAATTGGGCCGCCCCCGTGCCGGGCGCAGGTAGGCGCTGCTGGCCGAGGCCCGTACCCCCTGGCGTGTGGTGATCTGGTTGATGGCCACGCCCTCGTTGGAGGCGCCATTGATGTCTGGGTTGCGCGCCAGGCCCAGCTGTTCGCCGGCGCGCAGGTAGACCTCGCACAGCGGATGCACCTGGTCTGACACATCGCTCACATGAAGGGGGCCACCAGAACCCCGGGTGTCGCTGGGGCCGTGCACGCTGTCTTCAAGTTTCTTGAAGTAGGGCAGCACATCATCCCAGCCCCAGCCGGTATTGCCCAGTGCGGCCCAGTCGTCAAAGTCACGCCGCTGGCCCCTAATGAAGACCATGGCGTTGATGCTGCTGGAGCCGCCCAGCACCTTGCCGCGCGGCCAGTAGCCGGTGCGCCCGGCCAACGCTGGGTCGGGCTCGGTGCGGTACATCCAATTGACCTGGGGGTTGTAGAAGGACATGCCGTAGCCGATGGGGGCTTTGAGCCAAAACCGCTGGTCGCTGCCCCCGGCCTCCAGCAGCAGCACGCTGTACCGCCCGCAGGCCGTGAGCCGGTTGGCCAGCACGCAGCCTGCCGAACCAGCGCCCACCACAATAAAGTCAAATTCGCTCACAAGCTCGCCATAAGAGATGAGAGCCTAAGCATCCCACGGACATTGGACTGGTGCACAGGTCCGCTTTGGAGAGAATTACAAACCACGCGTTGGCTCAAGGGCCTTGGCTTTGCGCGCGGCGGCGGGGCTTTGGCGGGCCTCCAACACCTGGGCCAGCACCTCAACCCCCGCGGTGATCAGCTTGGGCGATACCCCGCCATAGCCCAGGACCAGCCCGTTGACTGCCACCGGCGCCAAGGCAAAGCGGCCGATGGGCGAGGCCGTAACCTGACGCTGGTCGGCATCGCGTGAGATCGCCACTTCTGACGCAGAGGCCGGCAATAGGGCAATGGTGTGCAGGCCACCATGGGTGGGCAGCACGTCCAGCAGGCCGGCCAAACGCTGGCGCGAGGCCGCGATCAGGGTGTCATGGCGCTCCTGGTAAATCAGGCGCATGCGCCGCACATGCGACGCAAAATGCCCTTCGTCGATGAACTCGGCCACCATCGCCTGGGTGTGCGACGGTACCCCAGCCAAAAATTTGCTCATGATGGTGCGAAAGGTGTCAACC
>CALPLW020000355.1 GCA_943324505.2 Comamonas sp. lk | reverse complement strand
AGATATCCGTCGCCAGCACATTGAAGCGTCCGCCAATCACCTTGGCAATGCCGAAGTCGGTGATGACCAGCGTAAAAATCACGAAGCCGGCGCTGATCAGGCCGTACTTGGCACCCGGCAGGGTGACGGTCAGAAACACCCGGGTCTTGGATGCGCCCAGGGCGTCGGCCGCCTCATACAGCCGCGAATCCGCCAAGGACAGCGCTGCCAGCAAAATCATCAGTGCGTGCGGAAAGCAGTAGAACACCTGGGACATCACGATGCCAAACGGCCCGTAAACCGACACGCCGAACATCCAGCCTTTGAGAAAGCCCTGATTGCCAAACAGATAGATCAGTGAGATGGCCGGCAACAGAGAAGGCGCCAGAATCGGGATCAGCGCCAGCGCCTGAAACAGGCCCTTGAAGCGCATGCAGCTGCGCTGCAATGCATAGGCATAAATAAAGGCCAATGGCAGCACGATGGCCGTGGTGAGCGCAGCGATGAATAGGCTGTTCCAGACCGATGCAAACAGAGCGGGTGTCGAGAAATAACGCAGGTAGTTGGCCAGTCCGATGAACTCGCCATTCTGATTTTGAAAACTCTTGGACAACAGCCACCACAACGGCAGGATCAGGGTCAGCAACAGCCAGCCGATCAGCAGGCAGATGCCGGCGCGCATCAGCAGGTCATCCCGGTCCAGGCGGCGCCGTGTCGGCAGTACGCCGGCGGCCCTAGGCAGGCTGGCCGGTGTCACGGCAGTTGCGGCGCCCCGGGGAACACCCGGATGCGGTCTGGCGGCAAGCTGATTAGCAGCGTTTGGCCTTGGCGAATCTCCAGGTCACGGACCACGTTGATGGAGAAGTCGGCCACCAGCGCTGGCGTGTCATCGCCCAAGGCCAGCCCGACGCGGCAGAACGAGCCGAGAAACTCGATGTCGGATACCTGCACTTCGACGCTGTTGGGGGCACCGGGCACAACGTTGCGCACCACCACGTCTTCCGGTCGGATTGCCAATGTCACTGGGTGCCCCGGGTCGGGGCTGAGGTCGAGCCCACAGGCCAGGTCAAGCTTTCCAAATCGCACGCTGCTGGCGTCCAGCACCACGGCGGGCAGAAAATTGGTGGTGCCGACAAAGTCGGCCACAAAGGCGCTGGCCGGCTGGCGGTACACCTCCAAGGGTGTGCCGATTTGTTCGATCACGCCCTCGTTCATGACCACAATGCGGTCGGCCATGGTCAGCGCTTCCTCTTGGTCGTGGGTCACCATGATGGTCGTCACGCCCAGGCGCTGGTGCAGGCGGCGGATTTCAAGGCGCAAATAAGCCCGAACACGGGCATCGAGCGCACTCAGGGGTTCATCGAGCAGCAACAGTCCCGGTGACAGTGCTAGCGCGCGCGCCAGCGCCACCCTTTGCTGCTGCCCGCCCGACAGCTGTGCCGGGTACTTGGGGCCGGAATCAGGAAGCCCCACCAGACTTAACAACTCGGCCACGCGGGTTGCGATCTCGACCTTGGGGAGCCCTCGGCTGACCAGACCGTAGCCCACATTGGCCGTGACGGACAGATTGGGAAACAGGGCATAAGACTGAAAAACGATGCCGAAATCGCGCTGCGAAGCCGGCAGGTTCGAAATGTCCCGCCCGCCCTGAATAATTCGCCCGGAAGTCTGGATGTCAAGGCCGGCAATAGCCCGCAGCAAGGTGGTCTTGCCGCAGCCTGAGGGCCCCAGAAAACAGACAAACTCACCCGAAAAGACGTCCAGTGAGACGTCTTTCAGGGCTGTGAATTGACCAAACTGTTTTCTGAGCCGCTCAATGCTCAGGTAGGGCGCAAGCGCCATTACTTGGGTGCGGATTTGCCGTCGTAGCGCTTGGTCCACTCGGCCAGGATACGGGCGCGGTCGGCCCCCATCTTTGCCAGATCGATCTTTGCCATAGCCGCATCTGCACTTGGCGGGTAGTTCGGTGGCGCTGGGTTCAGGCCAGGGTAGCCCACGATGGCGTAGTACTTGCCATAAAGCTCATACGCTTTCTTGGTCACTGCCCAGTCGGCCAATTTTTGCGCAGCAGCCAGGTTTTTGGTGCCTTTGACGATGGCCGTGGCTTCCATGTCCCATGGTGCGCCTTCCTTGGCCAGGATCACGTCGATCGGGGCGCCGCCGGTTTTCTCTTTGGCGCCACGCATGTCAAAACCGATGCCGATGGTGCGTTCACCCTTTGCGGCTTGCGAGCAGGGTGCTGAGCCAGAGTGGGTGTAGACCGCAATGTTCTGGTGCAGCTTGTCCATGAACTCCCAGGCGCCTTTTTCGCCCATGATCTGGATCCAGGCATAGACCGCCTGGTAGCCTGTGCCCGACGATGCCGGGTTCGGCATCACGATGCTGTCTTTATAGACCGGGTTGGTCAGGTCCATCCAGGCTGCCGGCTTGGGCATGTTCTTTTTACCACCCTCGACGTGGTTGTAGCACATCACCGCCAGCCAAGCGTCCATGCCGGTCCAGTTCATCGGGGTTTTGCTGCTTCTGAATGTGGGTTTGATCTGGTCAGCGCCCTTGGGGGTGTAAGGCTGCAGCATGTCCATCGATTCAAACAGCGACACGCTGGAGGCGCCCAGGCCCCAGATCACATCGGCGCGGGGGTTGTCTTTTTCAGCCAGCAAGCGCGCGGTAATGATGCCAGTGGAGTCACGTACCCAGGCGATTTCCACATCCGGGTTGTCGGCTTCAAAGGCCTGCTTATAGGGTCCGACCTGGTCGGTTTCGAGTGCGCTGTAGACGGTGATTCTGGTTTTTTGCGCCAGGGCCGGTGTTGCGACGAGTGCCGATACCATCAGGGCCGCGGCGCCCAGCATCAGCTTGCGGGTGGTTGCTTTGAACATTGGATCGTTTCCTTTGTCAGTGACGTCAATCGGGCCGGACGGGCCGGTGGTGTTTACGGTTCGCTTGGCCATTGCTTTATAGGCCTGTTGACCAGCCTAATATGACAATGAAGCGGCAGTATGTCACAGAAATGTGACTGAACCGTGTCAAATTGGCCTATCCGAAGCGCCAGCGTCGTGGTAGGTCAGCCCAGGTGTTTGCCCACAATGCCCGCCAATTCGAACATGGTCACTTGCGGTTTACCGAACACGGCGAGCAACTTGGCATCGGCGTTGATGGCGCGCTTGTTGGCGCTGTCCTGCAACTGGTTGGCCTTGATGTAGTCCCAAAGTTTCTTGATGACCTGGGGCCGACCCACCGGCTCGGCGCCGATCACGGCGGCCAGGGCTGCGCTGGGGGTCAGTCCGGCGGCAGGAGTTTTGGGCGCAGCTGGTTTGCGGGGCACTTTGGCGACCGCTTTGGTGGCCTTGACGGCTGGCCTGGCTGCCTTCTTGGCAGCAGCAGGCGCCTTGATTTTTACAGGTTTTAGGGCCTTAGCCCCCGTCGTTATTGACTTTGTCGCTATCTTTTTTGCAGCAGTCGTGGGGCGCGGCGGGAACTTGCTTGGGGCGAACTCGAAGTTCACCTTGCCCGCCTCGGCATCCCAGGCCAGCATGGCCTTGAAGGCGCGGCGCGT
>CALPLW020000354.1 GCA_943324505.2 Comamonas sp. lk | reverse complement strand
GAAGTTGTGCGTCTAGGCTGCCAAAGGACTCAATGAGGTCTGCAGCGACATCTCGCAGGAGAGGCGGCAACTCGCCCAACTGGGCTGAATCCAGCATCCTCAAGCCGACAACGCTGTCCACGCCGATGACCACTCGCCGAGCATCGCATTTCAAGGCCACAAAGCGACCGTAGCTTGGGCTGTTTTCGCAGATCTCCAAGAGTGCTTTGAGGTCCACGACGGGCGTAGGCACGCCACGGATGACCGACACACCGCGGACAAAACTTGGCGTCCCAGCAACGGGCTCGATGGGAAGTGGGCGCATTGTCTCTGCCACATGGCGCAGGGGAAAGGCACACGCACGTGCACCGACCATGACCACAAGCACCGGGCTAATTTCTGAAGGGCGGACGGTCAAGACGTCGTGCATGACGCCTTGCGCGTCAGCGACGGTAACCGGCAAATTGGCGAACTTGTGAATGAAATCAACGCAGATTTTCCAGGGACGGCGAACTCTGTAATTTGTCCGGCGGATTGCGCAAACAAAGCCGAGAGCACCAAATCATCTTATGCCCCCATTCGGTGCATAGTACGCTTTTGTTCGCGGGCACTGAAAAAGTGGTGGCTACGCGGATAGTCCGGCAGACATGCCCAACAGCTTGACCATGTCGGGGGCCGTCGAGTCATTCGGCCTCCTAACCGTGGGCGTAATCGGCAATCACTGGACATGCGCCAGCAGACTCTCGTAGGGAATCTTCAGCCCGTCATGCAGGCTCTTGACCATGCGCAGGCTCAAGCCTCGCTTGCGATTGAGTACTTCGGACACCCTGCCGCTCGGCCCGATAAAAGGCTCGAGGTCACGCGCTGTCAGGCCCTGCTGCTCCATGCGGAACTTGATGGCCTCGACGGGGTCGGCTGGGCCGAAGTCGTAGTGCTTGTTCTCGTAGGCCTCGACGAGCGTCACCAGCACATCGCGCTCGTCCGCCTCCGGGGTTTGTTCCTCGGCCTGGAATATGGACTCGAGCCGGCGAAATGCCGTCCTCAGGTCGTCGTCATTTCGGATAGGCTTAATAGTCATTGACGTTCTCCACATCGATGCGGTCGTATTGGGCATGTGTGCCCACAAACTTCACCCAGGCGATACCCGCTCGGTATTGCATTTCCACCACCAGCCTGTACTTGTTGCCGCCAATGTTGAACACCACGCGGTTGTTGCCACAGATGCTGGCGTTTGCGTGTAAGTCCTTGACGTCCTGCGGCGAGGCCCAAGTTGCCTTGACGGCATCGTCGTACCAACTGTGCAGCGGACCGCGCGCATCACCGCAGCCGGGTCGGTCCCAAAACTTCTTCAGACTGCTCTTGGCGATGACCCTCATTCGAGTTAGTTTCTCCCATTTTGGGAGTGAAGTCAAGCGCAGTTACATGGCTCCTCGCGCAGACTTGGCACAATGAACCAACCCGCCACGGCGTGTCCCGGCTTCCTAACAGGCTGCTGAAATATTGGTCTGCAAAACCGACTTTGCCACGAGCGTGAGTGAAATATTGCGGAACTGATTCGCAATTTAGAAACCCGACTGTTTTTGGGGCGATTTCCGGCTGTTTTGAGGTCGTTCTGTATCGTTTTCCTGCCACTACGTTGTCTGCAGACGGATTTGTTCCAGGGTGCGCATGCGCGTGAGGTTGTAGGCCGCCATCGTCGGCACAAACAGTTGGTCCACCCTCTTCAAACCATCACCTGGCGAATCGGTCCAATGAACTTGGCCCAGCGAAATCCTTGTTCGATGAGCTTGCGTTTTTGCTGCGAGATAACGTAGCCGTCAGAGGCTGCAATGTGATCGGGCACCGCTGATCTACGGCCGCTGGTGTTCTGCGCTACATGGGGCAGCACCATCATTTGAATCAACGCATCAGTGAACTCGGTTGCGTCGTAACCCTTGTCGGCACCCAGCGTGATTTGAGCCTTCTCGTGGGCAACTTGCTCGGCATCGGCAATCATGACCTTGGCAGCCTCACGCTCGGCAAAGCCGTCTGCCGTAGTGACCACGGCGCTGGCAATCAGGCCGTGACGGTTATCGCTCAGTGTGTGGCCCATGAAGCGCAACTCGCTGGCGGTCTTGCCCTTGCGGTAAAGCCGTGCGTCTGCATCGGTGGTGGACTCGTGGGTGTCGTTACTGCGCTTCTTGTTCTTGAAGTTGCCCGTGTCATCGTCGCTGCCATCTTTGCGTGCAAAACTCTTGTGGCCGGCCCAGGCCTGAATCAGCGTACCGTCCACGCTGAAGTGCTTACCCGATAGCCATTCGTTTTTATTGGCAATAGCCAGCACTTCGTTCAAGAGTTCGATGACCGCGTCATGCGCAATCAGGCGCTCACGGTTCTTGGAGACGACGGTTGGCACCCAGACCGTGTCGTCCATGGACAGGCCGAAGAACCAGCGAAACAGCAGGTTGTATTGGGTCTGCTCCATCAGCAGGCGTTCGGAGCGAATGCTGTAGAAGATTTGCAGCAGCATGGCGCGCAGCAGCTTCTCCGGCGCAATGCTGGGGCGTCCACCTCTGATGTCAGCGGCGTACATACCTGAGAGTAGCGGCTCGATGTTCTTCAACGCCGCGTTCACCATCTTGCGCACCGGGCGCAGGGGGTGGTTGTCCGGCACGAAGTCATCCAGACGACGCATCGTGAACAAGCTCTTGGTGAAGGTATCGGCTTCGCGCATAGTCTGGTGACTTTGGCTTGCAATATCGCTCTGTCTATAACGTTTGAGCCGGCTCACCAGCAGACATTTGGGGTAGGTATTTCAGCAGCCAGCCAGGGGGGTCAACTTCAATGTGAGCAAATTTGTAACTTTGTATTGCACGAAAAAGCGTCGCTTTCCATAGCAGTTCTACAAACAATAAACTATTGGGTCATAAATAAAACAGCGGCATGAAATCCAATGGGCCTACCGCGCAAGCCCTCGTGCTCTAACTTCCAAAATATTTTTCCATTCTCATCCAAAATATATAAACCAATTACACCAGATGAAAACCAAAATCCTTTACCTAAGCTTTGAAGGGAGAGGCTTCTGGTTGACATCTTCCCTCCAATTATTTCATCGAGAACGACTTCCTTGTCGCAATTACAAGTCTCACCTTTGATTATCAAACGATTCGGGGATCTGGCTGAATAGCCGATTAATTCATCGCCTTCAACAACAAGAGTATGCGGCCTTATTGATACATTTTTTTGCCATATGACCTCCCCTTTGTTATTTAACTTCAATATTAAATTTTTCTGCGAAAGACTTAAAAAATAATTATTTCTATCTGTTTTTACAGCGCTAGTTGTAGCCGTAAAGCTATTCGGCTGAGCGTGAGCAATTGAATTTGTGTGGGCAAATTTATTTACAAACTGCTGCCCCTTCCATTGAAATAAAACTTTTCCACTCAGATCAATTTCGGATACTTGGGCATCACTCTCCGTATCCCATGAATAGGGAATGACGAAGGTATTGTCAGTGGTAATTTGTATTTGATGGGATGCTTTAGGAAAATCTATTTTTCTTAAAACATTTCCCGCAATATTAAAT
>CALPLW020000353.1 GCA_943324505.2 Comamonas sp. lk | reverse complement strand
TGGGCACCAATGGTGGCGGCCGCGTTTACCAGATCGCCTATAACCACTACAACATGGGTGGCCAGATGGACAAATGGATGAAGGAGTTCAAGGCCAAGTACAACGACGACTTCTACACCGGCTCAACCATCCGCATCTACGAGATGTTGGGCGCGGCCATGGCCAAGGCCAAGTCGACGGACCCGGTCAAGGTGGCTGCGGCCATGGAAGGCCTGCGCGTAAAAAGCTTTAACGGCGAGGTAGAGATGCGCAAGTTCGACCACCAACTGCAGCAGCCGCTCTATATGACGGTCTGGCAAAAGGCCGATAAAAAGTACCCCTACAGCCCTGAGAACACTGGCATGACCTTGGTGCCACTCAAGGAGTACCCCAACTATGTGTCGAGCACGCCGACCAGCTGCCAGATGACGCGTCCCTGATCCGGGATTGCGCCACACAGAGCCCGTGGCGGTTGGCCGTGCGGGCTCTTTTTGGTTTTTGCGCTGATACAGGACAGGCGACATGGAGTTTCTCATCATCTCGACGCTCAATGGCGTCAGCTATGGCTTGCTGCTTTTCATGCTGAGTTCGGGGCTGACCCTGATCTTCAGCATGATGGGCGTGCTCAACTTCGCCCATGCCAGCTTTTACATGCTGGGCGCTTATGTGGGCTACACGCTGTCGCGCTGGGTCGGGTTCTGGCCGGCGCTGGTGCTGGCGCCGCTGGTGGTGGGTGCGCTCGGCGCGCTGTTTGAGCGGCTTTGCCTGCGCCGGGTTCACAAGTTTGGGCATGTGCCCGAGCTGCTGATCACCTTTGGCCTGACCTATGTGGTGCTGGAGCTGGTGCAGCTGATCTGGGGCCGCATTGCGCTCGACTTCAAGCCACCGGAAACCTTGCAAGGCCCGGCTTTTACGCTGATCAACCACTCGGTCAACGGCTTGCGGCTGGTCCTGGGCCCAGCGCCAGCCGAGTGGTGCAGTGCCACCGACGCCGCGATCAGGGTGGTGTGCTCACCGTTTCCAGCCACCCGCGGCTTCATGATGCTGGTGGCATTGACGATGCTGGTGGCCATCTGGCTCCTGCTGACCCGCACCCGGGTCGGGCTGGTGATTCAGGCGGCACTCACGCACCCGGACGCGGTGGAAGCACTGGGCCACAATGTTCCGCGCGTCTTCATGCTGGTGTTTGGCGCCGGGGCCGCGCTGGCCGGTCTGGCCGGCGTGATCGGTGGCAGCACCTTCCTGACCGAGCCCTCAATGGCTGCGACAGTGGGCTCCATCATTTTTGTTGTTGTGGTGGTGGGGGGCATGGGCTCCTTGTCGGGGGCCTTTGTGGCTTCTTTGCTGATTGGCACGGTGCAGACCTTTGCCGTGGCCTTTGACTACTCGCTGCTGACCGTGCTGCAGCAGTTGAATCTGCCCATCAGCGCGGCTTTCCGTGCTAACTCGCTGGCGCGTCTGACCATCGCCCAGGTGGCGCCCATCCTGCCCTACCTGTTTTTGGTCCTGATCCTGATCTTCCGGCCCCGTGGCCTGCTTGGAAACCGCGAGGGTTGATGATGTCACGCCTGTCTGCCCGGTTGGGCTCCCCCTGGGTTTGGTCCCTGTTTGCCCTGGTGATGCTGGTGGCCCCGCAATTGTTCACCAGCGGTCTGTCGGTCACCATGCTGTCCCAGATGGGCATCGCCATCATCGCCTGCCTGTCCTACAACATGCTGCTGGGCCAGGGCGGCATGCTCAGCTTCGGCCACGCGGTGTACACCGGCCTGGGCGCCTTCGTGGCCATCCATGCTTTAAATCGTTATGGCGGCGGGGTACTGCCGGTGTCATTGGTGCCGCTGGTTGGCGGCTTTGCCGGCATGGGTTTTGCCGTGCTGTTTGGCTATGTCACCACACGCAAGTCGGGCACCACGTTTGCCATGATCACGCTGGGTCTTGCCGAACTGGTGTTTGCCATGTCGCTGATGATCCCTGAATTTTTCGGGGGGGAGGGCGGCGTGTCAGGCAACCGGGTGATGGGTCGACCCGTGCTGGGCGTCACTTTCGGCCCGGCCACCCAGGTGTATTACCTGATTGCAGCCTACACCCTGGTGTCCATGATCCTGATGTACGCTTTTACCCAGACGCCCCTGGGCCGCATGCTCAATGCGGTGCGCGACAACCCGGAGCGGGTGGAATTTATTGGCTACAACCCGCAGCGTGTGCGCTACACCGCCTTCATCATTGCCGGCTTTTTTGCCGGCATCTCGGGCGGCTTGGGCGCACTCACCTTTGAGATCGTCACCGCCGAGGTGGTGGGCGCCGCGCGATCGGGCGCCTACCTGCTGTTCACCTTCCTGGGCGGTGCCACTTTCTTCTTTGGCCCCATCATCGGCGCCATTTTGATGGTGCTGGCCTTTGTGCTGCTGAGTGAGTTCACCCAAGCCTGGCTGCTGTACCTGGGGCTGCTGTTTCTGTTCATGGTGATGTACGCGCCGGGCGGCATCGCCAGCCTGGTCATGATGAACCTGCGGCTTGCCCTGCATGGCAAGCTGGCACGCCTGACCAGCAGCTACGCTGGTCTGCTGATCACAGGCCTGATGATTTTGCTGGGCTCGGCGGCCTTGATTGAAATGGTGTACCACCTGCAACTGAGCTCGACCTCTGGCTCTGTGGTGCCGTTCCTGGGTCTGCCGCTGGACACGGCTGCCCCGCTGAGCTGGCTGGGCGCGGCGTTGCTCCTGGCTTCAGGGGCGGCGGCGTTCCGGCCGGTGCAAAAGCGCTTTGGCTTGCAATGGGACGCGGCCCAGGCCGAGATTGAGCATGCGCTGCAAGCGAAAGGCGGGGCATGATGGTGACAGCCAGCCAGACCGCGCCCCATGCGCTGGAGTTGCGCGACCTGCGCAAGAGTTTCGGCAAGACCGAGATCATTCGTGGCACCAACCTGGCAGTTCGCCCCGGCGAGCGGGTGGCCATCATCGGCCCCAACGGTGCCGGCAAGTCGACCCTGTTTAACCTGATCAGTGGCCGGTTTGAGGCCAGCAGCGGTGATGTGCTGCTGCACGGCCAGCGCATCAACGGCAAAAAGCCCTTTGAGATCAACCGGCTGGGCCTGTCGCGCAGCTTCCAGATCACCAACATCTTCCCCAAGCTCAGCGTGTTCGAGAACCTGCGTTGTGGCGTGCTCTGGAGCCTGGGCTACAAGTACAGCTTCTTCAAGTTTTTGGTGGATCTGGACGACGCCAACGAGCTTGCGCAGCAGTTGATGCTCATGATCGGGCTCGGCAACAAGCGCGAGGTGCTGGCCATGAACCTCACCTATGCCGAGCAGCGGGCGCTGGAGATTGGCATCACCATTGGCGGTGGCGCCAACGTGATACTGCTGGATGAGCCTACTGCCGGCATGAGCCGCAGCGAAACCGCGCGTTTCATCGAGCTCATCAAACAGGTGACCGAGGGCAAGACCCTGCTGACTGTGGAGCATGACATGGGCGTGGTGTTTGGTTTGGCCGACAAGATCGCTGTGCTGGTGTATGGCGAAGTCATTGCCTTCGACACCCCAGAGGCGGTGCGGGCGAATGCCCGGGTGCAAGAAGCCTACC
>CALPLW020000352.1 GCA_943324505.2 Comamonas sp. lk | reverse complement strand
TTGATGGTGGCGGGTGTGCCTGCAGTGCCAGCAGCGTTCTCGTAGCTCACCGATGCACCTGCCAAGACCTGCTTGGCGATGTCGCACGAGCTGGTGAACTTGACCGTGCCAGTCGGGTTGAACTGGAACGAGCACTCATTGGCGTCAGCTGTCACGACCACCTTGTTCTTGGCCTGGGCTTCAGCCAATGCGGGGTTGGCCGCGTTGGTCAATGCCGTGAAGGTCGGGAAGTAGGTCAGCACGGCCAACAGGCAACCCGCCATGATGATGGGTTTGCGGCCGATCTTGTCCGACAAGGTACCGAACAGGATAAAGAAAGGCGTGCCGATGATGAGCGAGATGGCCACATAAATGTTGGCAGCCGCGCCATCAACCTTCAGCGCCTGCGTCATGAAGAACAGCGCGTAGAACTGGCCCGAGTACCAGACCACGGCCTGACCGGCGGTGAGACCCACCAGCGCCAGAATCACAATCTTCAGGTTTTTCCACTGGCCAAAGGACTCGCTCAGCGGCGACTTGGAGGTCTTGCCCTCAGCCTTCATTTTGGCGAAAGCGGGGGACTCGTTCATGCTCAAACGAATGTAGACCGACACGGCCAACAACAGGATGGAGACCAGGAACGGCACACGCCAGCCCCAATCGGAAAACGCAGCTTCACCAATGGCGGTGCGGGTACCCAGAATCACCATCAGGCTCAGCATCAGGCCAAGTGTGGCCGTAGTCTGAATCCAGGAGGTGTAAGCACCGCGTTTGCCCATGGGGGCGTGCTCGGCCACATAAGTGGCCGCGCCACCGTACTCACCGCCCAGGGCCAGGCCTTGCAGCAGTCGCAAGACAATCAGGATCACCGGTGCGGCCACGCCAATGGTGGCGTAGTTGGGCAGGATGCCGACGATGAAGGTCGACAGGCCCATGATCAGGATGGTGACCAAAAAGGTGTACTTGCGGCCGATCATGTCGCCCAGGCGGCCAAAGAAGATGGCACCGAAGGGGCGCACGATGAAACCGGCAGCAAAGGCCAGCAGCGCGAAGATGAAGGCCGAGCCCGCATCGAGGCCGCTGAAAAACTGCTTGGCAATAATGGCTGCGAGCGAGCCATACAGGTAGAAGTCGTACCATTCAAAAACAGTGCCCAGGGATGAGGCGAAGATGACTTTCTTCTCCTCTGCGCTCATGGGCCGTGCTGCCGCGGCTGTTGCCATAGTGTTGTCTCCAGTTGTTCGAAGCCCTCGACATGAGGAACGAGCTTCATTGTGGAAGACGCTACTGACCCTGTTCTGACGCGAAACCAACCCAAACTTGCGCCAAACTGACCCGGTCCTGACAAAAAAAAGAGCCCGCCAAGGGCGGGCTCTTCAGTGGCTAACGATTCGCTCAGGCAGCGCGGGTGTCCATGTCACCTGCGATGCTGGGGTAGCGCACATGCTCCACCAGGTCCTGGATTTCACGCCTTGGCGCAGGCGTCAGCAGGCTGACCACGATAATGATGGCAAAGCCCAAGGGCACGCCAAACACACCGGCCGAGATCGGCTGAATTCCCCACCAGAGCTCGACAGGCGAGGTGACATTGAAGATGCCCCTCAACCAGGGCTGCGTTGTCACCATGTAATACATGGTGACGCCCAGGCCGCCGACCATACCCAGCACAGCCCCCCATTTCGTGGCACGCTTCCAGAAAATACCCAGCGTCAAGGCCGGGAAAAAGGATGCCGCTGCAAATGAGAACGCCGCCGAGACCAGGAACAGGATGTCCGCTGGCTTCTGCGCCGCCACATAGGCCGCCGCCAGCGCCACCACCAACAGCAGCAGCTTGGAGATGGCAACCCGGCGCTGGGCCGATGCATTGGGGTCGATCATCTTGTAGTAGAGGTCATGCGACAGCGCGTTGGCAATCGTCAGCAGCAAGCCGTCGGCCGTGGACAGTGCCGCCGCCAAGCCGCCTGCAGCCACCATGCCGGAGATCACATAGGGCAAGCCGCCGATTTCAGGTGTTGCCAGCACGATGATGTCGCCGCCGATCCTCATCTCGCCCAACTGCAACAGGCCGTCCTTGTTGATGTCGACCAACGACAGCAAGGTAGGATCGACCGCCGCCCACTGTGAGACCCAGGCTGGTAGCTTGTCAAACGGCGTCCCCACCAGCACCGTGAAGATCTCGTACTTGACGAGAACGGCCAGCGCGGGTGCCGTGAAGTACAGCAGAAAGATGAAGAACAAGGACCAGGTGACCGAGCTGCGCGCCTGCTTGACCGATGGCGTGGTGTAGTAACGCATCAGAATGTGCGGCAGTGCAGCCGTGCCGACCATCAAGCAAAACACCAGTGCCATGAAGTTGCGGCGCGAGACGTCGAACGTTTCCTTGGCTTTGGCGTCGCCATTGGGGTCGCCAGCGTACTGGGCGGCATGGCGCGGCATGCCGCCAAGCGGTCTGGCACGGGCTTCGTTGTCAGCCTTGCCCTTGGCCCAGGCCTTCTTGGCACTCTCTTCGTCTTTGGGCAGAGCGGCCAGGGCTTTCTCGGCGGCAGCAATCTCGGCCACCGGGCCGTTGGCAGCTTTCAGGTCGGCCAGCTTCTTGGTGGCGGCTTCGGTGTCGGCGGCCATGGCGGCCTTGACGTCCTTGAGCTTCTCACCAAACCCATCGGCCCTGGCCTTGAAGGCGGCAATCACTTCCTTCTCCTTGGGATCGTCGATCAGCACTTTTTCCTTGGCACTGACCTTCTCAAGCTGGTAACCGTAGACCAACTGGGGAATTGGCACACTGGTTTGCTTGACCGACAACCAGATCACCGGGATCAGATAGGCCACGATCAGAATGATGTACTGGGCCACCTGGGTCCAGGTGACAGCGCGCATACCCCCGAGGAACGAGCACACCAGAATGCCACCCAAGCCCAGAAAGATGCCCAGCTCGAAGGCCACGCCCGTGAGGCGGGTGGTGATCAGGCCCACGCCATAAATCTGTGCCACCACGTAGACAAAAGAGCACAGGATGGCGGCAAAGATGCCGATCAGCCGCGGCAGGTTACCGTCATAGCGCGCGCCCAGGAAGTCGGGGATCGTGAACTGCCCGAACTTGCGCAGGTAGGGCGCGAGAAACAGCGCCACCAGGCAGTAACCGCCGGTCCAGCCCATGATGAAGGCCCGCCCGCCATAGCCGGTGAGGTACAGGGTACCGGCCATGCCGATGAAGGACGCAGCCGACATCCAGTCCGCCCCGGTGGCCATGCCGTTGTACATGGCCGGAACGCGACGCCCCGCCACGTAATACTCGGCCGCGTCGTTGGTCCGGCTCATGACGCCGATGCCGGCATACAGCAGCACCGTGGCCGCAAGAAAGATGTAACCGATCCAGTTGCGGGGCAGACCCATCTGCTCCAACACCGCCAGCACGATCACGAAGGCCAGAAAGCCCCCGACGTACCAGCCATAGATCTTGTTCAACTGCGACTTGAAGGCCGAGTTGCTGGAGGCGCTGAAAACGCCGCCGGTTTGGTCGTTGGTCATGCCTGCCATGTCAATCCTCCTCAACTTCGGCCACGCCATGCGCATGGTCGAGTTTGTTCATGTAATG
>CALPLW020000351.1 GCA_943324505.2 Comamonas sp. lk | reverse complement strand
GTGAATAAGCATCTGCGGTATCTATGAAATTGCCACCATGCGACTTATAAGCATCCAGCACGGCATTCGACTCTTTTTCATCGGCACTCCAGCCAAAGACATTGGCTCCAAGGCAAAGTGGGTGTACGAGTAAATCAGTTTTTGGAATTTTGATCATGGTGTTTCTTTACTAGGTGTTGGCAAGCCTGCGGCTTGCTCGGCCAGACTTCATTACTGCGGCAGAACCATGCACTTAGCCCAATTATTTTTGAACAAGGCATGGTTCACGGCCAAGGGCGCAAAGTTGCCCATGCCGATGTGCGTAGGGACAAATCCAGGTGATGGCTTTGCTGGGGTATTTGTCTTGGGCATGCACCAGCGAAGGCGCTAAAGCGGCGCTGCCATCAAATTGCAGGATTTGTCTACGTTTCATTTGAAAGCCTGTCTGAAAATAAGCCTTGGTCAGCGAAATTTTCCCATCACGACGAGACAGCAAGTTTTTTTGGCCCCGCATTAACCTTCCAATTGGAACCACATAATAGCTGGTGAAACCGATGAACCCGATTGGTTGGTGGAGCGTTAAAGCAATTTTCTGGTGAGAGGCTGCCTTGTGTTGGCGGCGTAAATTAGGCGACAACGGGCTTCACACGCGCCCGAATCAAAGTCTTCACCCGGCTAGATTCGTTGGAATCCCCTAACAATGCTCAACAAAAGATGAGCGAAAGTATTGCAGCGTCGTCAACCAGATGGGTGCTTGCATAAGTCGCAATTCTGTAAAGCGTGGCGGTGACGACTTCTAAAAATTCATGTGCTCTAGACATGGTGCTGATTGTCCCATATCGACAGCTCTGCAAATAGGTGGCACTGTCAACGATTCAATTGCTTGCAACATTTCTTGATTGGGCGCTTTTGCCGTTCTGGGACCTGTGTTGGGTTTGGGAGCTTTACCGATCGTCTTCACTTGGCATTCCACCTTGCTTGACCCTCATGAAAGGCATGAGCAGTCGATAGGGGACAAGGACGCAGCCTGCCCATTCGTCCTTGGCTGGGCGGCGCACCTGTACGCCATTGACCTCAAAGCTGGCCTCGCCAGCATCAAGGCAAATTCTTGTTTCTTTCTTCTGGTACCAGTACAAGTTTCGCTCCGACTTGAGCCGTTCGATCAGATACAAAAAATTGTCCTTGTCTGTTTCCATCCACATGCGAGGCAGTGTGGGCTCTAAAATCGCACCGGCAATTTCGGTTTTCACACAGTCGTTTCAAGAAAAGCTCGCCACGCCTGGACAATCATCATCATCGCCAGAGCGTCAAGTTCGCATCAGCGCAGCAGTGCCTCGTTGATCTTTGCGCGGGTATCCGTGTCCTCAGAGGCCAGGAGTGGCTTGGGCTCAGCGCGCAGATCCCTATGCCGCTGTATGATCCTTAGAAGAAGCGGTATACGGCCCACCTTATTGTGCAGAATTAATCTTCACAATAAGGTGATAAATATAGACAGCGGCAGCTCCATATAGGGCCATCATGAGCAAAACCAAATTCATATTAGCGATCGGTGCAGCGATTTTCTTCAGTGCGCAGGCTGCAGACACTTATGACTCTACCAAGAGCACCCTAACCATTCCAGTGGTAAAGGTGGGTGAAGCTTATTACAGCAATGTCATCATCATGCTTGGCAAGCTTGTCAGTGTGGGTTCTGCCAGCTCAAGTTACTTGTCATACGACACCTATACCGCAGCTTCCAATCAGCTTGCCATTCCTCAGGTGACTTTAGGAAGTACCACTTACTACAACGTGGTGGTAACTGTGGGAAGTGTGCTGAGTGTGGGCGGCACTTGTGCCAGTTTGGCGGCTTGCACGTCCTCCAGCACTTCAACCGATTCTATTTATTACGGACCTGCCACCTACGCCACCACCATTCAAACAAGCTATGCACCGGGCACCTTGAGTTCAGCCTCGGCTCTGACCAATCGAAGTCGGTACCTTTTGTCCGAATCGGCCACTCAGAGCACAAGCTCAAACTACCTTCAAGTGGGCTCAACCTACAGCGCCACCACTGGCTATGCCGTTGAAACAGGCAACATTGCATCGAGCGCTACTTACAACACGTACTTACAGAAAATCATTCAGGTGGTGACGGACAGCTCGGGCTACTTCCGCCTGGACCCACACCTTCACCCGAATAATTCAATTGACTTTGATGCCACGGATGGCAACAAGCTCAAGTTCAGAAATAACTTTGGTAAGGCCTCAACAGTTTATGGTTATGTCACGTTTTCTTATGACAGCACCACCAAACTACTCAGAGCCAAAAAACGCTATAAATACTCCTACACCACTGTAGACACCGAAAAAAACGGCACCACGCATGCCGGCACTTACACAGAAGACACGGCTTTTTCAGCGGCGGACTACTACGTGAACATGACCGCTGGGGTTTACAAATTGGTGGCCTCTGCTTCATCTGCAACGCCTCTGTATCTATACAATTCCCCGCTAGATTTAGGCGTTCCAGCAATACTCAATCCGCTTAAGGTGGCTCTTGTCTCGAACGACCCTGCCCCCTTCTTTTCGAAAAATTCAGTGACAGCAACAGAAGGAACGTTGGGGAGTATTTACACACAAGTTAACGCGACTTACCGGAACCAAGTTTTGACACCTGGTAGCGATGCAACAACCAAAACAAATGCTGACGCCATGCTGGCGACAGTCAAGGCCGCAGTGGAAGCTTCCGGTGAAAAATTACGCTACTCTACGGCACTCTATTCAGCCTACAGAGATGCCACATTAGGTCAGAAGTTGATCAGCGACTCCATTGCAGATGGCACGCCCGGACAAAACTTGGTGCCTTATGTATTCTTCACCAATGAAATGGACACCTCTGGAAAATACCACCCCATGATGGTCGTTGTAAATTACGGCAATCAAGCGTCCCCCAACGGACTGAAAGACGTGCCACACCCCCCAGGCTCTTTCGACTCAGACTACAACACCGTAACGGTCACGCGATTTTCCAACTTGGAAAGTTATATCACCGCGATTCCGATGAAGGACTATGGTGTCGTGAGTGATGTCACTGAAAATACGTTCACAAAGAACTTATGGACAGCCAGATCGCTGTCTACCCTCAAAGCAGATGTCTATACCTACGCCGATGAGGCTGACAATGGCCTCTTGATAGATGGCTCAGTCATATTCCCCACCTACGGCAACACCTTGGTGCCCGCGATCTCCAATGGCGAAATGTCAGCCAGTGGCTGCCACGTGGGGAAAGGTGGTGGCGGGCCGCATTGCCACTTCGATGGCTATCAATCTGGATACAGCCTGGGGGTCTACAGCGATGCCGATTATCTAAATAAAACACACCCTCCTTTGATTGGTTTTGGATACGAAGGTATTGCGCTATTTGGAAAATACAGAACCACTGACACCGGCCTGCTAGGTTACAGCACTGCCCTGGATGACTTTGGGGCTCATAATCATGATGAAATTGGGTATCACTACCACTCGCATGTAGTGACCAACCACATAGCCGAACTTCTCACCTATACAACCACATTTAATGTGTTGATGAAGGGCGCCTATATTGGTAAAACCAATAGCAT
>CALPLW020000350.1 GCA_943324505.2 Comamonas sp. lk | reverse complement strand
TGTGCAACAGCCATACTGGGGTCAAAATAGTCCATTTCATTGTAAGAATCACTGAGGCTATTGCCAAAACTCTCGATCGCAGCTGCGGTCATGGGATACTGAAAGGCAGAGTCCGGCGCTTTTACTTCCAGCTTAACGACTTGCCTGCCCTTGACGGTCTGCCCCAGGTTAGCTTTTTGCATTAACAACGCAGCAGCACTAAGGCCGGCCTCGCCAAAGTCGGTTATTTCCTTGGAATCGATGTCAACGCCAACCCCACCAAAATTCATGACAGCCTCGTACTGAGCATTTTTTGCCGTACTTAGATTTGAGAGATCGGCGCCTAGGACGTTACCCGTTACACTTCCTGTCTGCGACACGGCACTCATGATCGTAGACGCGAGATTGAAGTTTCCATCAATCTCAATTTCGCTGAGTGCATAGAGCACCCCGAGACGCGTATTTGGCGCTTCGACCCGCTCTATAGTCTCCTGAGCAGCTATATTTGAAACCTTTTCATCGCCCAGTAGATTTTTATACTCCACACGCAAATCATCATAGATTTTTTTTAAAAAATTATTCTGATTTCTTTCATGGTCATCAAAATTCCCGGTACCCTTTCCATGCTCTTCAAGGTAAGTATGTAGGCAGTTGAAAAGTGTTTGACCATTGACCTCAGTTGGAACGGCTACATAAGCCTGATAAGCAAGGTGAACTGCCTTCCATTTTCTCCCGTAGTCGCTGTGAAATCTATCTCTGAAAACTGATGTTTTCGTCTTAAATACTTCGTAATCAGGAACAGTGACTGGCATACCTACTCCTATGGCGGGTGCATGATGAATTCAAAAGAAAGTCTCGAGGGTCACAGCCTCAGGGTCTGTCATTAGGATCACTCAGCCCAAGCAGATTAATCAGCTTGTTGAGATCACCCTCCTCGCGAATCACCTCTGCCATCAGCTCCGGCAGGGGCATACGCCCCCAATTGACAGCGCGCTTGATCAGGTAGGGGGTGGGGCTGTGGGGCTCCGTCCGGTGCAAATAGGCGGCAATGGAGTCCAGCGCCTGGTAGGCCTGGTCGCGGGTTTGCCAACCGCTTGTCGCCACGGGCGCCGCCGCCACGGTACCTGGGACGGGGAGAGGTTCGCTAGGCGCGTGAGACTCAGTTGCGGCGTCTTGTGACATGGTTTGCACTTCCGGGGTTACAGGTGCTGCCTCGGCCTGGGTAGGCAACACGGCTTCAGGAACGATCTGATCGAGTGCACGACCTATCAACTCCAGCGTTTTGATAATGTGAGCCAAGCTAGGACTGCTGTTGCCCATTCTGGCACGCAGGCTGTCATCGAGCTCACCCAGCGCCTGCCGGCATTGACGGGTTAGCTTTTTTTGTTGGGCTACATGAGAATCAGTCAGCTTCTCGGCGGATGCTATGACCAGACCGCGCGTAAGTTGCGCCTCTTGCCCCTGGGCTGCAGCGGCGCCGTTCAGCTCGGCCTTCGTCATCTTGTCCCAATCAGCTAGGTTCAGGCGCGAAGGTTTGCGATCGACCAAGTGCACCAGGGTAATGTGCAGTTTCAAAGTCAAAGTCAGCGTCTCATTGAGCCACTCAAAGGGTGCAAGTCGCGCATCCATATCCCGACTGTCTTCCATTAGCGGAAAGAGCGTGTCCCAGTAGCGCTCGACCAGGCCTGTCAGCAACCGCAGTCCGTGAAGCAAGCCAGCAAGCTGGTAGCGGCGCACCCAGGCTTCTAGCAACCACGCGCATAGCTGCAGGTCTTTGGACCGGGTGGCGATAACTGAACTGCATCGCCTCTCTATAAGGGACCAGTCAGCCACCTTCAGGGGTCGCTCCCAGTGCCTCATGGACAGCGACGGGTCGTCCTCTTCCCGTTCAAGCCGGATTTCGGTGAAGATCGATTCGTAACGCACGGACACGCCGCAGGGGGCATCGGCCGCAATAGGGGCCAACAGCTCTGCAATCGACATCTCAGGTGCCGGGGTCATCACATCGCTTATTTCATTCATTCTTTGCGCAATCAAAAAAACCAAAACTTGGCTTCATGGTTTTGCAGGCACCTGGGCAGGCGCTGCCACCGGCACTGGCGCGGCGGCGGTTTTGCTAATCGGCAGACTCAACGAATTCGCTGAGGGAATAGACGTGCTAGCGGGCTTGACTGCCGATGCTCCGACTGATTCAGCTTTAGGTGGCTGCGGGCTTTTGTCCAGACGTTGGCCCACTTGCATGCCCATTAGAAACAACAATATAAATAAAGTCATCAAGCCCAACACGGCCAGCACTAGCAGGCGCGGCGTCATGCTAAATCGGTATTCCATAGTTGCAAACTTTCTACGGGGTTAACAATAATTAGGGCACGGCGACGGTGAACTGCCCGGGCGCATTGATCGCAATCATGCCGCCCCACAGGCACAGCAGCTTCGAAGAGTTATTCAGCGCCGGCATATTGCCCAGAAGTACTGTGGGGGCACCCGGCAGCCATGGCACAAAGGTCATGGGGATGCATGGCATGGGCGTCAAGGTTCCCATCGCTGCAATAGTAGCCACCATCACCATCGGATTCATAATCGACTGGCACATGCCAAATGGCAGGACATTGAGCATCGGCTTGTTGTCCATAATATTGGCATCAGGCACGGCTGTGAGCACGCGATTGATAGGCAACACCATCAGCGTGCCCGGAGCCACCCCACAACTGCATTTGAGCATCGCGCCCATACAGACTTGCTGACCCATTTCAATCCCCTCTGACCAAGTGTTGCAAGCGGTCAAGCAACCCCGGTGTGGCGCCCACCGGTTCGGTTTCACGTCCCTTGGCGTCGTATCGTTTAGGAGCGCCAACAGGTTTGGCGTCACGGTAGACCACCAACTCCATTAGTTCTCCATCAGGCCAGAAGCGGCGCAGCGGTCCCTGAAGCACATTGGCTTCGTAGTGGCACTCTTGAACCACGCCGCCTTGCGCATCAAAATCGGTGGACTTCCCATGCAGCAAGCCTTTGAGGTAGGTAGATCGTCGAATCTCGACATTCTCGTTGTAAAACTGAACAAGGCCTTCAAGTTCACCGTTGACATAGGGCATTCGGGCAACCACGTTGCCGGCGGCATCGAAGCTTTTGGTCAGTCCGTGCAACCGGCCATGAACGTAGGCCTGTTCGGAAAGGCACTGGCCATTGACATAGACCCTCAAGGTGCCGTGCTGCGCACCGTTTTCATAGACGCACTCTTGAGCCAAACGGCCCTGCTCATCATAAATGGCCATCAGGCCGTGCAGCAGCCCGCCCTCAAAAAAGCAGCGCATGGCCGTCTGGCCATCTGGCAGAAAACGCTCCATCACGCCATGGAGCACACCGCCGACCAGGGTGGTGCGCATCAGAACACGCCCTTGCTCGTCGGCCTCTTCGATTTTCTGCTCATCGGGCTGCTCGACATCGTCGCTGCCGGTGTCTTCGCCGTCTGGCTCCTTCGCCAAATCAACGCGCTCATCTTCAGGCTTGGCCACACCAGTATCCCGCGATGCTGCAGGCAAACTATGCCCCAGTGGCTCGGCGGCTTTACTTTTTACGATTGGGTCTTCGTCGCTCATCAGTTGATCTTCGCAATCGCACCCTTG
>CALPLW020000349.1 GCA_943324505.2 Comamonas sp. lk | reverse complement strand
GCGCTCAAAGTTGGCCTCGGCCAGCTTAGCCACATCGGGCAGGTCAAACAAGTGGACCTTTAATTGCGTAGCATGCTTAGCCAGGCGGCTGAGAAAGGTGCCCTGGCCACCGCCTACGTCGAGCACGCAACGGTGGTCATCAAAGCGGTAGCTGGCCAGGATTTCGTCCACCACAAAGGGCTGCGACGCCGACATCAGGTTGGAGTAGCGGGCATATTTGTCGGCCTGTGTCAGGCCAGCACCGGCGGGTGCCTGAGCACCTGGTTCAAGTGTGTAGGGCCAGTACTGCGCCATAGCGCCGGGCTGCCCCGGGCCCTGCAGCATGGCCACCGGGTCTTGCATGTCTTGGTACAGCACGGCGTGGTGCTCGATCATGGCGCGTATGCCGGCGTAGCCGGCCACGGGCGCACCCAGGGGCCCCAGGCCATAGCGGCCCTGGCTGCGCAGGTCGAGCAAACGCAAGGCCAAGGCCGATTGCAGCAGCCTTTGCAAACCGGCTGCTGGCAGGCGGGTCAATTGCGCCAACTCTTCCAGGCTGCGCGGCTTTTCGGCAACGGCTTCCAGGATGCGTAAGCGCACGCAGGCCAGCAAGACCTGTGAATAGACAAAACCGGCCATCAGATCGAACACCTGCCGAGCCCGCCTGCGCGTGACCCACCGGGTCAGCGGGTTGGTCAGACTCCAGCGGTAGAGGCTCGCGCTGGTCATCCAGCGGTCGACCATGGCGCCGATTTGGTCGCGCAATGGCGTTGGCCCCCCGGGAGCCTGAGGCAGCGATGCCAAATCCAGCGTTTTCATGGCAGCTTTCGGTGGTTTTTTTTGGTTCTTGGTCGGTACTGGGCGTCAAGGCCTCAGGCACTGACCGTCTGCGCTGCGGCTTGGCGGTAGGCGTTGCAGGCGGCGCGCGGTACCAGCCGTTCTGACTCCTGCCACACCAGCTCACGCATGGCTTGCGCACTGGGGCCCTCGGGGATGGCGTCGGCCGCGGCCTGAATCAAGGACTCAAAATGGCCAATGGCGCCGCTGAGGCCCAGATTGGCAATGGCGTTGGGGCGCATGTGTTGAGCGTCCTGGCCTACGGGTTTGCCCAGCAAATCGGCCTGGCCCATCACGTCGCGAATGTCGTCTGCCACCTGGTAGGCCTCACCCAGGCAGTCGCCCAAGGCTTGCCAAGCCTTGGGATCTGCCCCGGCGCTCAGGGCGCCAGCGCAGGTGGCCGCGACAAACAGCGCTCCGGTTTTGGCGCGCTGGTATTGCATGAGCGAGACGCGGGACTCAGACTCCCAGGCCTGGCCGGCGACGATGCCCGAAGGCATGCCAACACCGGCGGCAATGATTTGCAGCAAGCCCGCCAAGCGCTTGGGCGATGTGCTGGCCGCCGCTGCCAGCGTTTGAAACGCCATCACGATCAGAGCGTCGCCAGCCAAGACGGCCAATGGCTGGCCGAAGGCCCAGTGCACCGAGGCGCGGCCGCGCCGGGTTGGGGCATCGTCAAAACAGGGCAGATCGTCATGCACCAGCGAAGCGCAATGCAAAAGTTCGATGGCGACGGCCGCAGCCTCGCTCAGCGCCTGATCGTCCTGGCCGCAGGCTTGCGCGACCGCCAGGCAGAGCTGCGGGCGGATGCGCGCGCCGCCAGGAAATACCGCGTGGTGCACGGCGGCGGCCAGCTTGGGCGGGCAGCTGTCGTCTTCTGCGGCGGCAAGCGCCATTGCCAAGAGCTGTTCGATGCGGGTGATAGCCTTCATGTCGGAGTCTCCAAGGTTTCTGATGGGTCGCTGTGCGCGTGACAATTTAAGTTGTCACATCAATGTGTCAACAAATGTAGACATAAATTATCCGGCTGTCAACAGGGGTTGACGCATTTTTTTCGGGCCGCGAAGGCCGACTTTTGGCGTAGGGGATGGGTAGGCGGGGGGCGTGACCCCGCCCTGGCCGGTGTGCCGGCGGTTTGCGCTAGGGCGCCAGGGCGTTGTGGGTGGTGCGAAGCAGCAAGTTGGCGACCGTAATTGCCTGCTCTTCATGGGCCAGGTGACCCAGCCCATTGAGGCGGATGACTGCCGGGCCCGGCTGCTGCCTGAGTGAAGCGGCGACACGGTCGGCCACTGAGGGTGGGACGATCCGGTCCTGCGTGCCCACGACCAGCGTCAGCGGCGTTTGCAGTGCCGGCAGCCGCGCCTGGAAGGTGTGTAAATCCCAGTGCGCCATCATGGCCAGGGCGCCCGCCCCGTGCGAAGGGTGGCTGATCAACTGACGGTACAGGGCCATGCCCTGGGCATCCAGCCGGGAGCCGGTGCCGTCCAGCAATTTTTTCAGGACCGCAGGCTGTGCTGCCCGCCAGGAAAACAGCTCGGGCACCCAGGGCGAGTTCGCCAGCAGCTTGGCCATAGGCGAAAAAAATTGTCCGGCCAAGCCGTCGAGCGGCAGCAGCGCACCATTGATCGACATCAGACGTTGTGCCTGCACGTGCCCGTCCAGCGCCAGCATACAAGCCACCGCAGCCCCGGCTGAATGACCCACCACGGTGTGTGGTGAGATCTGCAGCTCGGTCAGGAGCTCGGCGACGCCCGCCGCCATACCGGGCAAGGAGAACAGCGTCGCCACCTCTTGCCGTTCGGGCATGGCGGTAAAGGCATGGCCAGGAAAGTCCAGCGCCAGAACGCTGTACTGCGTGCTGAGCAAGGGAATCAAGGCGCGCCAAGAATGGGTTGACGCCCCGGTGCCGTGCAGCAACAGCACGGTGGGCGCGTGCGGGTCGCGGTGTGCCGCGTGTTGCACGTGCCAGCGTAGCCGTGGGGTTTGGACAAAGCGCGAGAGATGCTTCAGCGGCCACTGGCTACCGTCGCGCGCCCAGTCTAGGCCGTTGCGCTGGGTCATGCGGTCCGCCGTCTCAACTGCGCCCGGCCACGGCGCGCACCGCCTGGTTCAGCGACTGCGCTCCGGCATAAGGCAGCGCCAGGTATTGCGCACCCATGGCAGCGGCCAGCTGCTGTGCCCCCTGCTGGGGCTGGGGTGAGGCGTCCACCAGCAAGGCGCTGTAGCCACTCAGGCGTAACTGGTTGGCCGCTGCCAGGGCGTCGCTGGATGCCCGACTGCGGCCTGCGCTACCGTCACGCGCAATATTGGCCTTGGCATCGGTGAGCAGTACCAAGATGGGGGTCTCGCCCTTGCGCCTTATTTGGTCGGCCATGGCGCCAGCTGCGTCGATGGCGTTGGCCAGCGGCGTCCCCCCGCCGCCGGGCAGGCCCGCCAGACTGCGCTTGGCGCGAGCCAGCGAACGGGTGGGCGGCAACAGCACTTCGGCGGTTTTGCCGCGAAACGCCAGTACCGCCACGCTGTCGCGCCGCACATAACAATCCGCCAGCAAGAGCTCTACCGCCCCCTTGGTTTCTGCCAATCGGTTGATTGCCAATGAGCCCGAGGCATCGACCACAAACACGGTGGTGGTCTGCCCCAATT
This sequence comes from Comamonas sp. lk, assembly GCA_943324505.2. GTDB lineage: Bacteria > Pseudomonadota > Gammaproteobacteria > Burkholderiales > Burkholderiaceae_C > Rhodoferax. Next base: position 148 of record CALPLW020000349.1, on the reverse strand, counting down.
GCCTGAACCGGGCCACATGAAAGTCTTCTTTGCGAACCACGATGCGCGGCCGCTGCGTTGCGGTAGCGGGCAGCGCGGCGTGCCGCAGCCGTTGCCAGGGTGCGGCTGCGCGCAGGGTTTCCAGCACATTGAGACGCTGGCCGGCGCG
>CALPLW020000348.1 GCA_943324505.2 Comamonas sp. lk | reverse complement strand
GATCGCGGTTGGCCCGGCGCCCGATTGGGCCGCGCCGCCCAGCGGGCTGCAACCCGGCGCCATCGCCGGCTACATCGAGCGCACCTCCTGGACCGCCAGCAACCAGGTGGCCGAGTTCTCAAAAACCTGGTTCGATCCGGCGGTGTGCCGTTACACCTCGCGCATGAGCCAATAACGCATCTCTGGCACCTTGGCTGGGCCAGGGGCTTAGCGATTCAGCGTGCGGCGTCGAGCCGTTCCAAGCCACTGCTGAGGTGGGCCATGCGCGCGTCCAGCGACGCGTCCAGCGGCCGAATGCCAATTTTTAACCCCAGGATCGGCAGCTGTTGGCCGTCGCTGGCCACCAGGCAGTCGTGCAAGGCCGCGTCGGTCAGCAGCGAGCCCTCGGCGCCTATGCCGCCAGCCACGCTGGGGGCGGGTGGCATGTGGCTGTCGCGCCAGGCGCCGTAGGGCGTTTCTTGCCCGGAAGCACCAGAAAACATCAGGCCCGCCAGCACACCGTGTTGCTTGGCCAGGCGGATGTGTTGCAGTGCGCCCTCAGCGCTTCGCGCCTCAAGCACTGACCGACCCCAGTTGATTACGACGCCCACATGACTGCCGTAGCGGGCATTGGTGGCCTCGATGGCGGCAATTTCATCGGCCAGGGTCAGAAAGCCCTTGGAAGCCACCTGGCCTGGTACATGGGCATCGCAATGCTCGATCACCACCCGTGCACCCTGCCAGTCCCACTGCACCAACTCTGCCAGCGAGGCGGTGAGCGAAGCAACGGACGAGGCGGCGCGGGTTTTGTCTGGTGCGCTGTGGATTTCTATGGCGTCCACCATGTGGCTGCCGCAGGCGGCATTCAGAGTCGCTATCGCATCGCGCGCCTGCCGCACAAAGGCCAGGGCTTCTTGGCGCCCCGACGCATCGTCAGACGCCAGTCCAATGTGGGGATTCCTGGCCATCGCCGCCATGACGCCAGGGATGCAGGTGAAGACGAATCGCCACTTCGGGTCGATATGGCTGATAAACCAGGCGTCATCGTGCGGGTGCAGCGAACCCAGAAAGGGGTGTTCCAGCCCCTTGACATTCGGCAGTGCGCTCAGCTTGGCGTAGTACTGAGCCTCCAGCTCAGGGTTCCAGGTGGCGGTATTGGGTGAAGCGGCGTAGGCGCCAACGAAGTACGACATGGTTAATCCTCAAATTAAGAGCCATCCAGGTGCGGGCTGGGTTGAATTTTGCGCCATGCAGCAGCCTGATGACGGCAACCGATGTTACTGTGCTCAGGCCCCTTATCGACAAGGGGTAGCTGGGGTTAACTCAAGTGGTCAAGCCCGTTTACCAGGGACTCATGTCCAAAAACCAAGCGGGCAAGGGCGGCACGGGTTTGGCGTCGTTGAAGTGGGCTGCCAAATAGGCAAACAAGCTGTTGGCGTCTGCATCGCTCAATGGCGACACCCTGGGTCGCATGATTCGCTTCACGTATTGCCATTGGTTTTGGGTTCTTTGCATGGTGACAATTCGCACAATGCCGTGGCAAGAGAGGCAGTTGTTAAGCACCAGATCGCGCCCGGGTCCCGTTGGGAAAATCATTCCCATGTCCAGTCTGGGTTGAACTGCGGTCGCCCTGTTTTCTGGTGGACTGCTTGGTAGAGACGCGTTTGCGCTCGAACCAATGCCCGGGATGAGCAGGGAGACGATCAGGATGAGCCAATTGTGCCTAGCCATTGAGGGCCTCCAGAGGTCGTGATCCATCGAGACGATGGAGAGGCGATTTTTCTTCAATGACAAATTCGCACTTTGTTTTGGGTCATGGATCAAGGCTTTATGGGGCATTTGCTTGATGCCCGTGGTTTTCATGGTTTGAATGGATATCGGAGTGACACCCTGAACGCTGAAGGCTTAAACTGTATAAAAATACAGTTATTTAAGTGCTATGTCCTCCACCCCCGGCTATGCCGAGCTGCATTGCCTGTCCAACTTCAGCTTCCAGCGCGGTGCCTCGCACCCCGAGGAGCTGGTGGCGCGCGCCGCCCAGTTGGGCTACCACGCACTGGCCATCACCGACGGGTGTTCGGTGGCCGGGCTGGTGCGGGCGCATACCGAGGCCAAAAAGCGCGGCCTGCAGCTGCTGCCCGGCGCCGAATTTGCCCTGCCTGACGGCAGCACCCTGGTGGCCCTGCCGCACAACCTGGACGGTTGGGGCAACCTGTGCGAGGCCATTTCCCAGGCCCGTCGCGCCGCGCCCAAGGGTAGTTACCAGATGGGTTGGGACGATCTGGCCGCTAGCCCGCTGCCCGCCTGCGAGTTGCTGCTGCTGCCGCCCTTTGCTATGCAATTTGAAGCACTCTATGCCCTCTGCACAAGGGCTGGCGCCCTGTTTGGCTCCAGACTGTGGCTGGGCCTGACGCTGCGACAGCGCGCGGCTGATGCGCTTTGGCAACAGGCGCTGCAGCGCGTGGCCGGCCTGTGCCGGTTGCCGCTGGTGGCCGCCGGCGGGGTGCAGATGCATGTGCGTTCGCGCAAGCCGCTGCACGATGTGCTGACTGCTATCGGCCTGGGCCGGCCGGTGGCCGACTGTGGTTTTGCCCTGCAGCCCAATGCCGAGGCGCACCTGCGCACCCGCCAGCGGCTGGCGCGGCTGTACCCGGCCGAGCTGCTGGCCAACACCTTGGTGGTGGCAGCACGTTGCCAGTTCAACCTGGACGAGCTGCGCTACCAGTACCCGATGGAGAGCGTGCTGCCCGGCCTGAGCCCAAGCCAGACCCTGCACCAGTACACCCACGAAGGCGCAGCGCGGCGTTACCCGCAGGGTCTGCCGCCGGGTGTCGCGCAGCAGGTGGCGCACGAGCTGGCGCTGATTGCCGAGCTGCGCTACGAGATGTATTTTTTGACGGTGCACGACATCGTGCGCTTTGCCCGGGGTAAAGGCATTCTTTGCCAGGGCCGGGGCTCGGCCGCCAATTCGGCGGTGTGCTATTGCCTGGGCGTGACCGAGGTCGACCCGGCGCATTCCAGCCTGCTGTTTGAGCGCTTCATCAGCCGCGCGCGCAACGAGCCGCCCGACATCGACGTCGACTTTGAGCACGAGCGGCGTGAGGAAGTCATCCAGTACATCTACGCCCGCTACGGCCGCGAGCGCGCCGCCCTCACCGCCACGGTGGTCAGTTACCGGCCGCGCAGCGCCCTGCGTGACGTGGGCCGCGCGCTGGGCGTGGACGAGGTACTGATCGACCAACTGGCCAAGTCGCACCACTGGTTTGACGGCCGCAGCATCAAGGACGAGGAATTTGCCCAGGCCGGGCTCGATGCCCAAGACCGTCGTCTGGCGCTGTGGCGCAGCCTGGTGGCGCAGCTGCTGGGGTTTCCGCGCCACCTGAGCCAGCATGTCGGTGGTTTTGTGCTGACCCAGGGCAAGCTCACCCGGCTGGTACCGGTAGAAAACGCCGCCATGCCCGAGCGCAGCATCATCCAGTGGGACAAGGACGATCTCGACGCCATGGGCCTGCTCAAGGTCGACGTGCTGGCGCTGGGCATGCTCAGCGCCATTCGCCGCTGCCTGGCGCTGGTTGGCCAGCGGCGAGGCCTGCCTTTGCGCCTGCAGGACATCCCGGCCGATGACGCCGCCACCTACGACATGGTCTG
>CALPLW020000347.1 GCA_943324505.2 Comamonas sp. lk | reverse complement strand
GTCGCATTGGCCGACGCGTTGACGTCGAGCGACAGGAGTGTTTCGCCTGAGAGCTTTGTCGGCGAGTCACTGCTCGCCGGCACGGGGTTGGCGCCCGGGCTGCCAAAGAAGTCCTCGTCCTCCTCCGTGGGCCACTCACCGAAGCCGCCCGGGCCCGTGGCCACGGCCGCGGCTTCCGCGGGCTCCGCCTTGGTCGCCTCGACGGGCGCGGCGGTGGCGGCATCTTTAGCTCCGGCGAGCACGACCTCGAGAGTCATCGCGTTCGTCGCGTTCGTCGCATTCGTCGCGTTCGTCGCGTTGCTCGAATTGCCCAGCCGCCAGCTCTGCTCCAGCGCGGCTTGGTACGGCTCGCCCGCCGTCGTGACGCAGTACGAGATGGCCATCGCGTGCATCGCGATGAATACCGCGGCGATGGCGGTACGCCGTGCTGGCTGGTTTTGGTGAATGGTCACCGACGCGAGCGTCGTCGCTGGGTGCGCGAGCTTCGATGTCTTCATGTGCGTCGCGAGGTCAGGTGCGGAATCGGGCGACGTTTCGGCGAACTGAGCATGAAAGAGGGGATCCTTCCCTTGGCCCTTATACAACCCCTGGCCCCTATGCAAGCAAGCAAGCATGCCTTGGCCCCTAAACCGAGGCCTAAGTGTCCAATTTGTAACCACCACACGGAAGCGGAACAGGACACTTACTTGTACCATGGCTGTGGACGCACTTCTGCTTCCGCGGGCTGTGGGAAGACGAGATGTTTGCTCGTCAGGTGCTACCCCAAGCAAGCTCCAAGAGTGTATGGATCCAAACTTGGTGAGTGTCCTGTGGGTGCTTCTGCTTCCGTGTGGTGGTTACAAAATATGTGGAAGACCTCAGGGGGGGGCGGCCCCTCCCGGAGGGGGGGGGCACTTCGGTAGGGGAACCAGGCAGCGCGGCCTGGCCTACCCCTGCGGTTGTTCGCGCAAAGACATTGAGCTGGTGCTGGCCAGCCAGGGCCAGGAGCGGCCGCGCCACAGCGAGCTGGTCTACCCCGGCACCTGCCGCAGTGGCCTGCTCGGCAAACCCGCCCGAGCCTGGCGGCTGCGCACCGATGTTTATATGCCAAATCGGCCTCTAGCCCCCGTGGATATTGGGGTTGTAGCTATTGATTCAGGAGCAGACCCTGTCATGGCTTGGCAAGACCGCCGACTGGACGCCCAGCAGCAACATGTGGGGGCCGAGGTCGGCGACTTTGTCCTCAAACGCGCCGATGGCGGCTTTGCTTACCAGCTGGCGGTGGTGGTGGACGATGCGGCGCAGGGCATCACCGATGTGGTGCGCGGCGAAGACCTGGCCGACAACACGGCGCGGCAGATCCTGCTGCAGCGCCAGCTGGGCCTGGCCACGCCGCGCTACCTGCACACGCCGCTGGTGCGCAACGCGCAGGGCGAGAAACTCTCCAAGCAAACCGGTGCCCCGGCGCTGGACACCAGCGCGCCGCTGGCCGCCCTGAACGCCGCCGCTGCGGTGCTGGGCCTGCTGCCGGCCGCCCACAACCTGACCGATGCCCTGGCCAGCTGGGTGGCAGAGTGGCGGGCAACAAGGCTGGCGACATGGCCATTGCCCGATCCACAGCCCAGGCCACGTCTCTACAATCCCGCCCAGTGAACGACACCACCCTCCCCCCCGCACCACGGCGCACCGGCCACGCGCCAAGCGATGTGGCTTACCCCAAGGCGATCAAGAGCTTTGTGCGGCGCGCCGGCCGCACCACCACCGGCCAGGCCAAGGCATTGGCCGATCTCGGCCCGAGGGTACTGCTGCCTTACCAGACTGGCGCTATTGATTTTGAAGCAGTGTTTGTAGACGCGACAAGGGCTAGCGACCCAAATAGCCTAAAAAATAAGCCACTGGTGCTGGAGATTGGTTTTGGTATGGGCGAAGCCACGGCGCACATTGCGGCGCTGCTGCCCGACACCCGGTTTGTGTGCTGCGAGGTGCACGAGCCCGGCGTAGGCGCCCTGCTCAAACGCATCGGCGAGCAGGGTTTGCACAACATCCGCATCGTCGCCCACGACGCAGTCGAGGTGATCGACCACATGCTGCCACTGGCGAGCCTGGACGGCGTGCACATTTTCTTTCCCGACCCCTGGCACAAAAAGAAACACAACAAGCGCCGCCTGATCCAGGCGCCACTGGTGGCCAAGCTCGCCGCGCGCCTGAAACCCGGCGGCTACCTGCACTGCGCCACCGACTGGCAGCCTTATGCCGAGCAGATCCTGGAAGTGCTCAGCGCCGAGCCCCAGCTGGCCAACCGCGCCAGCGCCAGCCACCCGGAGCTGGCCGGCTACGCGCCCAAGCCCCACTACCGGCCGCTAACCAAGTTTGAAAACCGGGGCATCCGGCTCGGCCACGGCGTGTGGGACCTGGTGTTTGAGCGGGTCTAGCGCAAGCGGGCACCGGCTGCCGTCCATGCTGCCGCCCATGCGCGACGGCGTCGGCCCCAGTTGCGTCGGCCTGCCCGCCGGCCCCTGGCCGACCATGCTGGATTTTCTGGTGCAGCGCTTTCCCGGCGTTGCCGCTGAGGTCTGGCGGCAGCGCATGGCTCGGGGTGACGTGGTCGACGAGCACGGCCAAGCTGTCACGCCAGCGCGGACCTACCAACCGATGTTGCGCCTGTACGACTACCGCGAGGTGCCCGACGAAGCGCCCATTCCCTTTGAGGAAACCGTGCTGTTTCAGGACGAGCACCTGGTGGTAGCCGACAAGCCGCATTTTTTACCGGTGGTCCCCTCAGGCGGCTACCTGCAGCAGACCCTGCTGGTGCGGCTCAAACGCCGGCTCGGTCTGGCCGACCTGGTGCCCCTGCACCGCATCGACCGCGACACCGCCGGCCTGGTGCTGTTCTCGGTGCAGCCCACCACACGCGGCATCTACCAAGGTTTGTTTCGCCAGCACACCCTACGCAAGACCTACCAGGCCACCGCCCGCTGGGACCCCACCCTGCCCTGGCCGCTGCGGCGGGAATCCCGCATCGGCGACAGTGCACACTTCATGCAGCAGCAAGAACTGCCCGGGCCGCCCAACACCAGAACCCTGATCCAGCCGCTGGCCGTGCACGGCACCCTGGCGCGGTACCAGCTTCAGCCCGTCACCGGCCACCGGCACCAGCTGCGTGTGCACATGAACGCGCTGGGCCTGCCGATTGTGGGCGACGGCATCTACCCCACCCTGACGCCCGAAGGCCATACCAACCCGGCACTGCCCCTGCAACTGTTGGCGCAGGCGCTGGAATTCACCGATCCGCTGACGGGCATCGTTCGACGATTCGAGAGTGAGCGGCGGTTGTTGGCGTTGGAGGGGCTGAGTCAGTTGGATTCATCGTCCCTGGAGCGTTGATCGTTTTGAACCCAGTTGACGTTGCTTTGCTCAGCGGTCAGCAGGTTGAGACCTTTGGCAGGCCGGCGGTCCGGGTATCCGTTCTCCGGCCCACGCTCGCGCGGAACTGCATCGGCGTGCAGACATTCGGTCATCAACACCGTGGCTGGCAAACCCAGTCTGTGGCAAGCGCGAATGGGGCCTGCGCCCGGACACCCAAACCACCAGCCCAACGGAGGTGTTGGCGCGGCAAGAAAAGCCCATCTCGGTGGGCGGTGGGGTTTGCGGGC
>CALPLW020000346.1 GCA_943324505.2 Comamonas sp. lk | reverse complement strand
GTAAATGGTGGCCAGGTAGCCGTTGCCGCCGTTGTCGTACACGGTAAAGGCGGTCGATTTATTGAACGAGGCCGGATTGCCTCGGCTGAAGGGTTCGGTGATGACCGCAGCGTCGGCCGGGAAGTTCAGGCCCAGGGACACCTTGGACGTCTGTTTGGCCTCGCCGGAGGTTTTTTGGGGAATGGTCAACACCACCCGGTCATTGACGTTGGCGCTGCCGGTTGAGTCCACCGTCGCGGCCATGAGTCGCTGCCCCGCCGAGTTGACCACGTTGAACTGCTCGTTCAGTGAAAACGAGCCGTTGCGGGTATAGGATTCTGTGAGTCCGTCGGCCGACCGCAGCGGAAAAAAGCCGTCGCCGGTAATGGCCAAGTCCAGCGCGTTGGAAGAGAATGAAATATTGCCCTGGCTGAACTCTTGGCTGACCTGCTTGAGTGACACACCCTGACCCACCGTGCTGGATGCTTTTTGCAGGGGAGAGGTGGCAAAGATGTCGCCGAAGTCCGCCCTTGAGCGCTTGAAACCGGTGGTGCCGACGTTGGATATGTTGTTGGCTGTCACGCCCAGCATGGCAGTGGCTGCATTAAGACCGGTTAGCGAGGTATAAAAAGACATGGTTTATTCTCCTGTGAAGCAATGGGTTAGGGTGTGATCGGTCTGATCTTGAGTCAAAGTTAAGGCTAGCCGTCAATGCGCTTGACGTCAGTCAGCTTGATTGACTTGCCGCCCTGGATTTGCAGCAGCATGGACTTGTCGGCCTGCTGGCTGATACCTACGACAGTGGCCAGTGTGCTGACGGTAGGGGTTGTGGTTTTGCCTTGGCTGACTGCGGTGACGGCAAATCGGTAGCTGCCGTCAGGCAGGGTGTTGCCGGCCTCGTCTTTACCATCCCACCCAAAGCTGAGGTCGCCGGCGGTCTGGCTGCCCGACATGCGGGTCTGGACCAAGACGCCTTTGGAGTCAAAGATTTCGAGTTTGACGCCCTCGGCCCCGTTGGGCAGGTTAACCACGCCCTGTACCTGCTGACCGCCGATGAGCTGGGCCGGGCCGTCGGGCACCGACACTTTTTTGCCGATCAGGCCTGCGCTGGCGGTGATCTGGTTACCCGACATGCTGTCCACAAAAGAGGTCAGGGTCGAAGACATGTTGGTGGTTGCTTCCAACTGCGAGAACTGGGCCAACTGCGCCACGAAGGCCTCATTCTTGACGGGGTCCAGTGGATCCTGATTTTTCAGCTGCGTCGTGAACAGCGTCAAAAAATCTTTTTGTCCCATGGCCGGCGCGCCGGTGGCGGCTGCAGCCGCCGCCGCTGCCGTGGCCGCAGTGGTCCTGATGCTGGATGGGACCGCAGCGGCCCAGGCGCCATCAGACGGGGTTTTGGATGGCAGGAGGTTGAGATTGGCCATGATGTTCTTTCAGAGTTTGGCTCAGCTCTTGATGATCTCGAGGGTGCGCGCCATCAATTGGCGCGCAGTGTTGATCACTTCAACGTTGTTTTGGTACGAGCGGGAGGCCGCCATCATTTCAACCATCTCGGTCATTTCATTCACGTTGGAGAGGTAAACGTAGCCGTCTTTGTCGGCCGCAGGGTTGCCCGGGTCAGACATGCGGGCGACGGGCTTGGGGTCATCGCTGATACGGCTAACCTTGACCCCGCCTGAAAGACCATCGTTGGCAGCACCTGCATGCTGCGCCAAAATGGTTTTGAACTCGGTTCGCTTGGCGCGAAAGGCGTCTTTGTCAGAGCCCGCAACTGTCCCGGCGTTGGACATGTTGGATGCGGAGGCGTTCATGCGGACGGTTTGCGCATTGAGCGCAGAGCCCGCGATGCCAAACATGTGTTCGAGTGCCATGGCTTAATCTCCCCGGAGTGCTTTGCGGATGCCGCTGATGCGGTTTTCCAGAATGCTTAACGTGGTTTGGTACTCGGCGGCGTACTGGCCAAACTTGGCTTGCTCTACCGGTAGCTCCACCGTGTTGCCGTCAAAAGCGACGTTAAAAGGAATGCGGTATTTCAGATCAGCACCGGCGCTGGTTTCTGCCATTTCAATGTGCTTGGCATGTGAGGTCTTCATCGCGAACTCTTGGGTATCCTTGAGCAAAGCCTTGAAGTCAAGGTCTTGCGCCTTGAAGTTGGGGGTGTCGGCATTGGCAATGTTGCGCGAGAGCACTTCCATGCGCTTGTTGCGCATCCCAAGTGCTTTTTCGTGTACGCCCAAGGCCTGATCAATCATGTTCATGGCTCACTCCATTGAATTTAAGTTGGCGGCTCTGCTGCCGATGTTCTGGGTGTCAATTCCGGTGGTCATGCGGATTAACTGCAATTTGCGTACCAGCTTGAACCGCTGCCGTAGCGAGCTCGCTGGGCCGCCAAAATGACGGTGACTGCCCGCGGCAACGCGAGGCAGCGATGCGGCAAAGCGGCAAATACTTGCCGCTTTGCCATGGCGGGTCAGCTTTGCCGCTGTTCGCAATTCAATGCTGCTCATTGGAAGCCACCTGGTTGGTTCTGGGTGACGGCGCGCGCATGGCCGTGGGTAGAAATTGACCCAGACGGGCGGCCGCATTCTGCAGCAGGCCCTGGCGTATCGACTGGCGGGTGATGGGGGCATCTGTATCGCTGCCGGTGTACAACACGCGTGCCTGTTTGCCACCGATGTCCAGCGCTGCAGTGACCTGGCGCTCGCTGCGCGAGGCTGGGTTGAGCACAGACAGGTAGAGGTCTTCCAGGCCAGCCGGACCCTGGTTCTTGAGCCCAACGTCACCAAAGTACTTGTCCACCAGACTCAGCTGTTTGTGAACACTGAGGTCAAGAATGGCCTTGGGGTTGTCTGCATAGCCAGCAGATGCCGCGCCTCGCGCCGGACCATCGCAGAACTGGATGATCCCGTGGCACCGCTGGTTGCTAGCCCGAGGGTTCATGCCATCGCTTTCCATGAGCGTCATGCGGGCAAAGTCATCGGGTGCAAATCGATGCTCTTGCGCCATTTGCAGAATCTTCTCGTACACTGGCACCTTGTCGCTGGCGGGTATGAAGCCCTTGGCAACTGCGCGGTCCAGTGTTTTTTCCAGAACTGGGTGGTTGACCGGGGTGGATGTTTTGGGAGCCACGGCGGCCAACGGTGCCGCAGTAATTTTTCGGGAATTCAGTGCGGCGACGGCGGAGGTGTCCGTCAGGGTCTTCGCGGTCGTAGCCGGTACCGACGCGCGCGCCGTATTGCTTTTGAGGGCCTCTAATTCCTGGTTGATGGGGGTCAAGTCAATGAGTTGGCCGACATGAATCAAGTCTGCGTTACTGATTTTGTTGGCGTTGGCCAATTGCTGGGCCAGTCGGTGCTCGTCTGGCCCGCTGAGCTTGAGACCTCTGGACTCTGCCTGGGCGCGCACAATGCCCGTGAGGGTGTTGCCATTGCCCACGGTCACCTGGGCGGCTGGTGATGGCCGGGCTTTTTGCATGGCCTGGGCAAAATTCGTGGATGGTGGCCGGACCGCTGCGCGGTCACGCGGACGCTCGGCCAAACCCGGGCTGGCCGCTTGAGTTCTGATGTGCGTGATGTCTCTGGTCACCTTGATGCTCCAATGGTCAATAGCCCGATTGATGTCAATGAATGTTTTTCTATCACTGGTGTCTCTAATATGCTCGGATCGAGTCGC
>CALPLW020000345.1 GCA_943324505.2 Comamonas sp. lk | reverse complement strand
CTTTGCCAATACGCGTGCCAACCGCATGAAGGTGCTCGTGCACGATGGCATCGGCGTGTCGCTGCCTGCGCGTCGGCTGAACCAAGGCAAATTTGTGTGGCCGCGCGCCCGCCCGGTGACGATGACATTCACCTGCGTGCAGCTCGACGCGCTCGGAAGGCACAAGACACTTGGAGGTCCTGATCCGGAGCAATTTCTGGCAGGCGGCGTCCGGCAGGCCTGGAATTGCACCTTTTGGGCAATGGCTGCCCATATGCCTATCTGTGTCAGAACCCTCTGGAAACGGTGATGCGAGTGACGGCTTCATTATGATCCATCAGCTCGTCTAGAACATGCGCGGCACCTTCCTCATCGCCCTTCGAGATCGTACCTGCCAATGCCGAATGGAGGCGCGCGGTACGCTCCAATACCTTGGGTTGGCGAAAGTGAGCGAAGAAGAATCGTCGACAGAGACCGTGCATCAGGCCCACCGCATTGGCCGCAAACTCATTGCGCGACGCTTTGACGCAAAGCTCGTTAAACTCGCGGTCGGTTCGCATGAAAGCCTTGTCGCGCTTGGTGTCCGGCGCGCTGGCACCCGCCGCCGCATCAGCTGTCATCTCAAAGCGAAGAGCTAGTGCGGCGAACGCCTTGCGCTCTTCCAATGTACTCCGCCGAGCAGCCAGCGTTACGATGAGTCGCTCTACTTCGCGGCGAACTTCCACAACCCGGAGTTGCATTGCGACGTCGATCTCGGATACCAAGGTGCCGCGTTGAGGCAGCACAACAATCAAACCGTCGCGAACCAGTCTCTGAAGTGCCTCGCGTACAGGTGTTCGTCCGATTCCAAGCAGTTCCGACAACATGACCTCCGACACCGCCTTGCCGGGCGGTAACTGCATAGTGATGATGAGTTCTTCTAGCCGTGCATAGGCTTCGTCGCTTAGGGAACTTGGCCGCGTGGCGACGCTTGGGGAGGAAGGCCGGGTCATGACAAGGATCTATCTTCAGATGCCCACAGAAACTGGGCGATGTGATGGCGCAATAAAGGAGCGTTCCCGGCATCTGCCGCACTGAAGGTGAGGTGCCCCCAGTCCGATTTGATCTCGGCATATACGCAGCCGCGGATCTGTTTGGCCGCCCAAGCCGCGCGTTCAGTCGGATTGTATAGGTCGAGCCGCGCGCTGAGCATCAGGGTCCTGGCCTGGATACTGGCCAGTGCCGTTGCCGTGTCGCCCCACTGACCAGGTGTCTTGCCCACATCGTGTGCATCGTAGGCAAGCGATTGATAAAACCAATCCAAAGGATCGAAGCCGCGTCCGGCCCATTCCTCGGCACGTCGGCCAAGCCAGTGCTTCAGTGCATTGTGATCCGGGATCTCCGAGTCCACCCGGTCGGGTATTGTGACCGCCAGCAGTTGCATGATCAGCAGCCAGCTTTCCCACGTGGTCGCGGAACTTTTTTGGGCACTCCATATGCCGGGCGCAACGAAGGGGTGCAAGGCTCGACGCGCCGCCTCATTGATCGTCGCAGACCAACCGGGCGTGCGGGCGAGTGGCGATAACGCCACGATCCGCTCCATGCGCAAAGGGTGGCTCACACCCCATTGCAGCGCCTGCATGCCGCCCATAGAGGCGCCGGCGACTAAATCGAGCCTCCCAACTCCCAATTCGTCAAGAAGTCGGTCTTGGCTGGCCACCATGTCGCGTATCGAGAAGACCGGGAAGGCATGGCCAGGTTGGCGCACAGAGTTGGACGGTGACGTGCTGAGGCCGTTGCCAAGCGCGTTCACGGCGATGATGCGAAGCCGACTGGTGTCCAGTGGCAAGCCCGGGCCAATGAGGAATTCCATGCGCTGATGCGTGCTGCCAATTGCGCAAAGCGCAAGCGCAACCGGTGCATCCGGGTCTGTAAGGCCGTGTTCGACCCAGGTAATGCAGCAGTCCTCAATGGATTCGCCACTTTCCAGCGGAAGTGATCCGATAGAAATGGACCTGAGTTCAGGGGTGGGTGAAAACTCTATTGACATCGGCATATGGGTTGGGTATCTTCGTGCCTAATGTATGACTGATATATCAGTTGTTATTGGTGCGTAGAGCTATTTTCGGAATCCTGGAGACCACTTATGAAGCTGCTCACAAGCGAACAAAAAATTCAGTACGAACAGAATGGATACGTTTCTCCTATACGGATCATGAGCGCCGAGCAAGCTTCCTTGCTGCGCAAGCGTTTGGAAGACTTTGAACATACGCAGGGCGGACCGCTCAATGGCTCGCTTCGCCACAAGACGCACCTTCTTTTCACGTGGCTCAACGAACTGATCCGGAACGCAACAATCCTCGATGCGGTCGAAGACCTCTACGGCCCCAATCTTTTGTGTTGGACCACCAATTTCTTTATCAAGGAGGCGCACGACCCGGCATACGTGTCCTGGCACCAGGATTCGACCTATTGGGGCCTGTCGCGCCCAGATGTCGTGACAGCGTGGGTGGCATTGAGCGATTCGAATGAAGCCAATGGCGCTATGGAAGTCATCCCTGGCAGTCACCTGATGGACCAGGTGCCGCACCGGGACACCTTCTCGGAAAACAACCTGCTGACTCGGGGCCAGGAGGTTGCGGTGGAGGTCGACAAGTCCAAGGCCAGGCCGGTGGTACTGCAGCCTGGCGAAATGTCGCTGCACCATGTGCGCATCATCCACGGCTCCGCGCCCAACGCCTCGCTCGAGCGCCGCATCGGCTTCGCCATCCGCTACATCCCCACCAGCGTGCGGCAAATCAACGGCGAAGACAGCGCAACATTGGTGCGCGGCACCGACGCGTTCAACACATTTGAGCACGAACCGCGCCCCACGCGCGACCTCGACCCACATTTTGTGGCCATCCATCAGGCGATTGCAGACCGCAACGCACGCATTCTTTACAAAGGTACCGACGTGCTCAGCTACGATGATGCAGCCGGCCGACCCACACCATGAACTTCCGCGCCGCCGTAATGGCGGAGGTCGGCCAGCCGCTGCAGACCGAGACGCTAGAACTGCGCGGTCTGACGGACACCGACGTGCTGGTGCGGATCGAGGCCACCAGCGTTTGTCACACCGATGTGGAAGTGATCGATGGTCATCTCGCCGTCCCATTGCCGTTAGTGCCCGGGCATGAAGGTGCGGGTACTGTCGAGAAGGTGGGCGAGGGTGTACGTTCGCTACAAGTGGGAGATTCCGTAGTCCTCTCATGGAACCCCCACTGCGGTGGCTGCTTCTTCTGCCAACGCAATCAGCCGATCCTGTGTGCCCAGTACACGACGCGGGCGGCCAGCGCCTTTCACATCGACGGTATGCCGCGCCTTTTCAGGGCCGGTGAAGCGGTGCATCAGTTGATGTACACAGGCAGCTTTGCCGAGTATGCAGTCGTCACGGAGCAGTGCGCCGTCAAGGTTCCAGCGGAATTGCCACCAGAACTTGAGTGCCTGATTGGCTGTGGTGTGGTGACCGGTGTGGGGGCTGCGCTGAACGTGGCTAAGGTTCAGCCGTGCGACATTGCCACTGTCATCGGCTGTGGCGCAGTCGGTCTTTCGGCTGTACAGAGAGCGCGCTTGGCGGGCGCAAAGCAAATCATCGCAATAGACCGCGACGCCCGCCGGCTTGAGGTGGCCACGATTGTGGGCGCCACCCATACATTGCTCGCCGACT
>CALPLW020000344.1 GCA_943324505.2 Comamonas sp. lk | reverse complement strand
GGGTCTGACAGGCCGGCGCGGGAGCGCCGAATGGCGTTGGCTACCGCGGTGATGGCTTCGTCCTGACCCACCACCCGCTGGTGCAAGCGGGCTTCCATCAGCAGCAGCTTGTCTTTTTCGCCCTGCAGCATCTTGGCCACCGGGATGCCGGTGGCGCGGCTGACCACCTCGGCAATTTCTTCGGCGCCGACCATGGTGCGCAGCAACTGCGGGCGGCCGCCGTCCTTGGCGCTTTTCGCCTTACCGGCCTCCTGGGCCTGCGCGTCCTTGAGCTGTTTCTCCAACACCGGCAGCTTGCCGTAGCGCAGCTCACCGGCCTTGTTGAAGTCGCCCTTGCGGGTCAGCTCCTCAATCTGGAAGCGCAGCTTTTCCACCTCTTGCATGATGGCTTTGGACCCCTGCGCCTGGGCCTTTTCGGCTTTCCAGATCTCGTCCAGGTCGGCAATCTCTTTTTGCAGCTTGCCGATTTCTTCTTCGATCAGGTCAAAGCGTTTTTGCGAGGCTTCGTCCTTTTCGCGCCGCACGGCTTCACGCTCGATTTGCAGCTGGATCAGGCGCCGGTCGAGCTTGTCCATCACCTCGGGCTTGGAGTCAAGCTCGATCTTGATTTTGGACGCCGCCTCGTCGATCAGGTCAATCGCCTTGTCAGGCAGAAAGCGGTCGGTGATGTAGCGGTGGCTCAGCTCGGCGGCAGCCACGATGGCCGGGTCGGTGATCTGCACACCGTGGTGGGTTTCGTAGCGGGCCTGCAGGCCGCGCAGGATGGCGATGGTGGCTTCCACCGTGGGCTCGCCCACCAGGATTTTCTGGAAGCGGCGCTCCAGCGCCGCGTCTTTTTCAATGTACTTGCGGTACTCGTCGAGTGTGGTGGCGCCTACGCAATGCAGCTCACCGCGCGCCAGCGCCGGCTTGAGCATGTTGCCGGCGTCCATGGCGCCCTCGGCCTTGCCGGCACCCACCATGGTGTGCAGCTCGTCAATGAAGACAATGGTCTGGCCCTCGTCCTTGGCCAGGTCCTTGAGCACGTTTTTCAGGCGCTCCTCAAACTCGCCACGGAACTTGGCGCCGGCCAGCAGCGAGGCCATGTCCAGTGACAACACCCGCTTGCCCTTGAGTGAATCGGGCACCTCGCCGGCCACAATGCGCTGCGCCAGCCCCTCCACAATGGCGGTCTTGCCGACACCAGGCTCGCCGATGAGCACCGGGTTGTTCTTGGTGCGCCGCTGCAGCACCTGGATGGCGCGGCGAATCTCATCGTCGCGGCCGATCACCGGGTCGAGCTTGCCCAGGCGGGCGCGCTCCGTCAGGTCCAGGCAGTATTTTTTGAGCGATTCGCGCTGGTCTTCGGCGTCGGCACTGTCCACCTTCTGGCCGCCGCGCACCGCCTCGATGGCGGTCTCCAACGCCTTGCGAGTCAGGCCCTGCTCGCGCACGATGCGGGCAAAGTCCAGCTTGCTGTCGGTCAGCGCCAGCAAAAAAAGTTCGCCAGCCACAAACTGGTCACCACGCTTGATGGCCTCTTTTTCGGCCGCCTGCAGCAGCGACACCATGTCGCGCCCTACCTGCACCTGCTCGTGGCCCTGCACCTGCGGCAGCCGGTTCATGGCGGTTTCAGCCGCCGACATCAGCGCCGGCACGTTCACGCCCGAGCGCTGCAACAGGGCCTTGGGGCCCTCGTCCTGACGCAACATAGCCAACAGCACATGGGCGGGCTCAATGAAGGCGTGGTCGTTACCCAGGGCCAGTGTCTGGGCTTCGCCAAGGGCTTCCTGAAATTTGGTGGTGAGCTTGTCGATTCGCATGAAATCCTCCGATTGCTTCCTAACTGAAGCTTAAGCCGGAGTTTTCAAGTGGCAATGCCGGGGGACAGACAGAGCTTGATACAGGTCAAACCTTAAGCGCATCCAAAGAAAACCCGGCGATTTTCTTGTAGTCGTCCGACATCTGGCGCAGTTCAGCCTGGCTGATCAAGTCGTCAATGTGGCGAAATGGACGATCGCCGCTGAGCTCATCGACCCGAATATTGATCAGGTCCGGCGGTGCGCTGCGGTTGGTCTGGACGATCCGGCTTGTCGCCGGTCTGCGCTGCGCCTCATAGGCCGCCAAAGCCGCCCGACCATCACCGCCTTGGCCCAGGGCAGTGGCCAGTTCGGTGGCCAGGGTGCGGCCATCGATCAACGCCTGCGCAGAGCCGTTGGAGCCACGCGGGTACATCGGATGAGCGGCATCTCCCATCAGCGTCACACGCCCAAAGGTCCACTGGGCCACCGGATCCTTGTCGACCATCGGGTATTCCAGAATCTGATCGGCACTTCGGATCAGCTCAGGCACATCCAGCCAGTCAAACCGCCAGTCCTTGAACAGGTCAATAAAGTCTGCGGCCTGCCCACCCTGGTTCCAGTCATTCATGGTGTCGCGACCACCCTCGATCTCGGCCATCCAGTTGATCAGCTGCGTCCCGTCAGGCTCGACCCGATCCACGATGGGATAGATGACCATCTTGCCGGTCTTGATGGAGCCGACACGCAGATAACTCTTGCCCGACAGGATAGGTTTGTGGCGAGTAACCCCGCGCCAGGTGTTGATGCCAGCGAACGCAAGCTGGTCGTTGGGGTAGTACTGCCGCCGCAAGGCGGAATGAATGCCATCGCAGGCGATAACGACATCGGCGCGCACATCGGGCAAAGCCGCGCCGCCACTGCCCTGCACAAAGTGAACAAGGGCGCCCTGCGCGTCCTGGGTGACGCCGACGCAGCGGTGGTGTGTGTGAATCCGGTCAGCCCCCAAGCGGCTCACCGCCGCATCAAACAAAATACGGTGCAGCTTGCCCCGGTGGATGCCGATCTCAGGCAGGGCGTAACCGGCGTGGCGCCCCCTGGGCTCGCGGTAAATGTACTGCCCGAAACGGTTGAAAAACACGCTCTCCAGGTTTTCAATACCGGCCGCCTCAATCTCGGCCTGCAGGCCCAGCGCAGCCAACTCGCGCATGGCGTGCGGCAGCAGCGTGATGCCCACACCAAGTTCCCGGACCTCCGGCACAGTTTCATACACGTCACACGGCAGCCCGCGTTGCTGCAGGGCCAGTGCAAAACCCAAGCCCGCGATGCCGCCGCCCACCACCGCGATACGGCAAGCAGCAACCATAGCGGCTATTCTGCCGTGATGCCGTTACGCCGGATGACCTCACCCCAGCGCGGGTAGTCCTTGACACTCAGCGCGCCGAGCTCCTCGGTGGTGGAGGTCGCGGCGTCCATACCGGCACGACCCAGCAGATCACGGATTTCGGGCAGTTTCAGAATGCTGACCACTTCCGTGTTGAGCCGGGCGATCACCGGCGCAGGGGTTTTGGCTGGGGCAAAAAAGGCGTACCAGAGGTCAACCTCGACGCCTTTGACACCCAGCTCCTCAAACGTGGCGACCGCCGGTGACACCGGATGCCGCTTGGGGCTGCCCACCGCCAGCGCCGTCAGTTTGCCGGCAGTGACAAAGCCCTGGGCGATATGCACCGGCAAAAATCCCACCATCAACTCGCCGGACAGCAGATCTTGGGTATAGCCAGCCGTGCCGCGGTAGGGCACGTGAAGCATGGACAACTGCGTCTTGGTCTTGAACAGCTCCATGGCCATGTGGTGCGGCGTCCCGATCCCGGGGGAACCGTAGTTGATGGT
>CALPLW020000343.1 GCA_943324505.2 Comamonas sp. lk | reverse complement strand
TTTTAATGGTAGTGTGCTGGACGCTACTGCTATTTTTGCTACCGAAGGGGTCATGGCTTTTGAAGTTTGGCAATGACCTCTTGGGCCTGTATCAATTTTTCTTGGAGGCTCAGGCATGTTTCGAACATCCGATCTATCATCTCGAAGTTAGTCAAATAATCTTCGTATGTGTACTGATTGTGGAACTTTTTAAAATCAATGATGGTTGATTCGTCCACGTTTGAAGTGGACCCCATCATCGAGACAGAGTTGACGGTAGTTTAAGTTGCACCCGATTTCACACAGCTGAACGGCGCTGCCCCGGTTTTTGCATTCTGCATTGCTGACTTATTCTCTATCCTGACTTGCCCGAACGCAGTCGCCGTGGAGCAAAGCGCAATGGGGAGTCCCACGATTTCTGGCTTAGCCCCGTACTTGTCCACAATCATTGCCCCGCCACCGGTCGAACTGGTGTGCACTGAATCCGGTGTTTGATTTCCCAGCGCCTGGTGTGGCCGCTCGCCGTTGTAGAAGGCAAAGTACTTCGTCAGCCTGGTTGACGACAATTACCTTGGCCGGCGTGAAGATAGTTGACGCCGGGAAGTGGCTTTAGTCGATCAAGCAGCGACTTGGTCTTGCAGCCGCATCTTGGCCAACCGTTGGACTGTGTCTGGGTATTTGGCGACCAAATTGAGCAGCACCTTGGCGGGGCCGGTCGGCTCAGCTTTGCCTTGCTCCCAGTTTTCTATTGTGCGTTTAGACACGCCCAGCGCTTCTGCAAAGTCGGCCTGCGATAGACCTGAATGCGAACGTGCCGACACCAGTGCCCAGCGCGCGCCGGTGAGCACCTCGTCTTTGGCGACAGTGCCATTGGGCAACTCAACACGCCGGCGCACAGTGCCACCGGGCATCGTCTCAATGGTTGTCTTGCGTCCCCAGCGACCCGCTTTCATGTCGCGCACAGACTGCAGCAGCTCCGCGCCAATATCGCGCTTGGCGTGACGCGCCAGCAACGCTTTTTTTGTAAGCTTAGGCATCTTCCATTACCTCCTTAGCCGCCTGACTTGCCGGTGCCTGAGCGGCTCCAGCGTAATTTTCGAACGCTGCCAGAGCCTTTAACCTTGTCACCCGCGTCAGGGTGTTCACATAGGTAGGCTTGCAGCTCAGAATACTCATCATCTGAAAGGTAGTCAGACAGATAAGATGAAAATAGCGGTGACTCGACGAACTCGAATTTCATGTATGCAGCATACGCTAAAAGCGTATGTTGCCGATGACTATTTCATAGCGACAGGCCCTCTGCGCTGGCCAGACGCACTGTGGGGGTTAGGCTGTCTGGAAATTGAACTGACTTAGCATACATAGGCCATTGAGCTATGCTCACCTGGTGAATTTTGAATGGGACGAAGCAAAGAGCGAGGCTTGCGCACGAGAGGTCAGAAGCGATGAAGACAGTACGAATGACGATTGATCCCTCTATCCCAGCCTCGCTGGTTTCGGGCTGGATCGATTCAGCCGGGGTGGATGCCACCTCCGAGGAAGACATTGCAAAGCAGGAAGCCGCCGATGAAGCAGAGGCCATGCAGGATGCCGCCAAGTTTGCTCGCCGTGTTCGCAGGCGTCTGGGATTAAGCCAAGCGGAGTTTTCCCATCGCATCGATGTCTCGATTGACACCATCCGCAACTGGGAGCAAGGCAAACGCTGCCCGACCGGCGCGGCAATGGCTCTGCTCAAGGTGTTGGACAAAGCACCCGAAGCTGCACTGGCTGCGCTCCACTAAAAATTGAGGATGTTACGTATGCGGTCAATTAACCGCGCCCTTGCATGAAGCCACCGTATGATGTGGCGTTGTCGGAGGCGGTCAGCAACGCACGTAGATACTGGTAGCCGTCCACTGCGTTGACAGCACAAGTCTGCATCAGTGAATACAGGTTGGCACTTGCGTTGCACCGGCGACCGTGTCGCTGAAGAGCCAATTTTTTCTGTTATGGGCACCTTCATATAACAGAAAAGCATGGCTCTTCGCCGGTAGTGAACCGGCCGGCCAAAGTGCTGCCATTGTGATGAGCCTACTTCAGTCAGCAAAGCTGCACGGGCATGACCCATGGGCTTATCTCAGAGACGTGTTGACGAGACTGCCTGGACACATGAACAGCAGCATCGGGGAACTGCTGCCACACCGCTGGCAACCGCAATCCTGAATCTGCGGCACGGTCAAGGTGCCGTCGCCAGACGCTTACGTTACAGGCGATTACGACTCAACCAATGGCAAAAGGTAATTTATCAAAGATCACAAAACTGGGAATGCGACCCTGCCATGCATTCGAGCAAGAAAGGTGACAGCCTAATGAACAATACCAATATTTCTTTCTGTCGTGAGGCCCAAGGGGGGGCCTCCGGCGGCCTGGCAGGGGCCTATTAAAAAAATTCCCAGAACTAAAAACCGCCAGGTTCAATGTTCGGGGAAATTACAGAAAGGATGTTGCACTAACATTGGGATTATTAGGGGCAGCTATGGCGGAACAATCAGCCAAACTAGAAAGTTCGGAGCCAAAAGGCTTCATTTCCAATGCGATCAGCAAGGAGGAAAAGGGGCCTTAGGTTGGGAGATCTGTGGGCAGCAGGCGTGGAGATTGGTGTTATCATTTTGGTAAATTAGTGCAGCACAAAAGGCAAACCATGCAATCCTCAACCCAAACACCACCCAGTGTCAAGGTCATTGGTGGTAACGGGCAAATATCACTGGGCAAGCAATACGCTGGCCGCCAAGTTTTGGTGGAAGAGCAAGAGGCCGGTGTCTGGCTAATCAGAACCGCCACCGTGATACCAGACAACGAGCGCTGGGTTCATGAGCCGGGAGTGGCCCAGCGGCTGGCGAGTGCAATAGCCTTTGCGCAGGCGCATCCAGCCGATGGTGCGAATCTCGATGAGATCTTGGACGTGCTGTCAAATGGCAAGCGTTGAAGATCTGGCAATCTTAGACCTGAACAATCCGGATTTTCAGGAAACCTTCTTTGCATTAGAGAAGGCGCAAAGAGTTGCAGCGCTGGATACGCTACGAAAGATCCGCCAAATGACTTGGTCGCAGATCTACCAAGACAAGGGATTGCACTGGGAAAAGATTGCAAGCGTTAAACCGCCCAAGGGCATTGATGCGATCTATTCATTGCGAATCACTCAGTCCAGACGAGCCGTAGCATACCGGGAAGGGCAATTCATGAGGCTTCTGGTCGTTACAGGCGATCACGACTCAACCTATGGCAAAAAGTAATTTATTAAAGCTTATTCGTGGTTATTGAGTACAAAAAGACTTTAATAAGCTCATAAGTCGCTGATTTGATTGACTTTTTTCAAAGTCACAATTCGTCCGCTCACTACTGGTACGAACAGCTTCACCGGCACCACCGGCGGTGACTCTTTCGACGGTTCTCTGGTCTCTGCTACACAAACTCTTGGTTCTTCTGACGTACTAAATGGCGGCACGGGCACTGACACCCTCACCGCGGCTTTGAACACCGCCGTCACAATCACGCCCACCCTGACGTCCATTGAAACTCTGACGATAGGTACCGCCGCCGTAGCCGCGACGCTTAACTTGGTTAATTCGACGGGCTACACCACGCTTGATGCCAATGGCTCCGCTGGCGTCGGCGTCCTCACCTTCAGCAATATCAGCAGCACGGCGCCTGCCT
>CALPLW020000342.1 GCA_943324505.2 Comamonas sp. lk | reverse complement strand
TCGCTGCTGGCGCGGCTGGAACTGGCCGGCGTCGATGTCGGCCCGCGCTGGCAAGACGTGGCAGACCACCTGGCCCGGCGCGGCGTCGATTTGGTGCTGCCTTTTCTGGAGCTGCAGTACCTGTATGGCCTGGCCCGTGCCGGCCGGCCGCAGGCCGACACCCTGCTGGGCGGTTTGGAAGCGCACGCCATGCAAGCGCAGACCCCTGCCGTCTGGCGCGATGTGGCACTGCCCGCTGCGCGCGGCCTGCTGGCCCACGCCCGCGGGGACCACGACAGCGCCGTGCGCCAACTAGGCAGCGCCCTGCCCCGCATGCTGGAAGTGGGTGGCAGCCATGCCCAGCGCGACCTGTTTGAGCAGATTCACCTGGATGCGCTGGTACGCAGCGGCCAGTGGATCGGCGCGCAAAACCTGCTGCAACAGCGCGCCAACGCCCAACCCGAGTCGCGGCGGATCGCGCGGCAGGCAAACGACCTGCTTCAGCGCTTGGGGCTTGCCGGGGCTCGGCGCGCCCTGGCAACTTGAACTCGGTCAATTGATACGCTCTGCGACCAATCCATCATGACCCTGCATATCAACGCACCACGACTGATTCTGCTGCCCGGCCTGGGCTGCGACGCCGGCATGTGGCAGGGGCAGCTGAGCGCACTGCCGGCGCATGTAGTGGCCGGCGTGACCGACGTGCACACCCGCTGCGCCACGTTCGAAACGATGGCCAGCACACTGTTGGCCGAACAGCCTGGCGACTTGGTGTTGTGTGGCGCATCCATGGGCGGCATGCTGGCCATGGAAGTTGCGCGGCAGGCGCCGGCGCGCATTCGTGGGCTGGCGCTGCTGGGCACCAGCGCGAGGCCAGAAGACGCTGCCACGCGGGCCCTGCGCGAGGCCGCCATCGTGCTGTTTGAGCAGGGGCGCATGGCCGAGGTGTTGCAAGCCAATCTTCCCTTGGCCTTTGACGCTACGCGTGCAGCCGACGTCACGCTGCATCAGGCCTACCTGGACATGATCCACCGTGCGGGCGCGGCGCAACTGGTGGCACAAAACCGCGCCGTGATAGGCCGGCCCGACGCACTGGCCCACATTGGGCGCCTGCGCTGCCCGGTGCTGGTGCTGTGTGGCGAGACCGACCAGTTGACACCCGCAGACCGCTCACGCGAACTGGCGGCGGCCATAACGGGTGCTGAGTTGGCGCTTTTGCCGCAGTGCGGCCACATGCTGACGATGGAGCAGCCTGCAGCGGTCAATGCACGGTTGCTGAACTGGTTGGCGCGGGTCATACCCGCGGATTGAAGGATGCGTTAGGTCTGTTTTAAGGCTGTTGGCGCCGCCGCTCAGCTGGCGGCCTGGCTGCGCACCTTGGCCATCAACCGCTGGTTGACCGACGCGGAGACAAACTTGTCCACCTCGCCCCCGAGTGTGGCAATTTCGCGCACAAAGGTGCTGGAAATGAACTGGTATTTGTCGCTCGGCGTCAGGAACACGGTTTCCACATCGGGCATCAGACTGCGGTTCATGCCGGCCAGCTGAAACTCATAGTCAAAGTCGGTCACCGCGCGCAGGCCACGCACCATGGCTTTGGCGCCCCGCGCCACGACAAAATCCCGCATCAGGCCAGAAAAGCTCGCCACTTCGACTTGCGGATAGCCTTTCACGGCATCCTGCGCCATGGCGATGCGTTCTTCCAATGAAAACAAGGCCTTCTTGTGGTGTCCTGCGGCCACCGCCACGATAACCCGCGAAAACAGCTGAGTGGCACGCCGCACCACATCCTCGTGGCCCAGTGTGATCGGGTCAAAGGTGCCGGGGTACACAGCAATCACGTCCTGAGCCACGGCAGGGCTCTGGTCAGTTGACGGGGTGGTCATGGGGGTTGTCCTATGGTGGAGCACCAATGCGCCGGATTATGCAGCGTCAGGCTAAGGGCTTGACACTAGGGGCTTGATGCGCTGCAACACAAACGCGTGCACCGCACCGGCCTTCAGGTAGCGGTAGACGGCAAGACCAAGCGCTGCCAGCTCGTCATCCGGCCAGCGTCTGGGCGCCTCCATATAGACAAAGCCCTGCGGCGCCAGGACCCTCACGGCCTCGGGCAGCGCTTGCGCGAGCAGGGTCGAGTCAAACGGAGGATCAAGCAGCACCAGGTCCATGCTGGCGGCTCCCAAGCGCTTGAGCGCGGACACACCGTCCGCCCGCTCGACCCGCACCGCTGTAGCCTGCAGGCGCGTCTGCAAGCGCGTCAACTGGGCGACCAGGGCGCTGTCCTGCTCGATCAGCCGGACCTCACTGGCGCCGCGCGAGGCAGCTTCAAAGCCCAGGGCGCCGGTGCCGGCAAAGGCGTCGATGCAGCGCCAGCCACTCAGGTCCTGCCCGAGCCAATTGAACAGGGTTTCGCGCACGCGGTCGGGGGTTGGGCGCAGCCCGGGCACATTGGCAACGGGCAAGCGGGTGCGCTTCCATTGGCCGCCAATGATCCGGACTTCTGACGGCGGTCGGTGCGGTCGCTCAGACACGGGGGAAACGCGCGCGGCGCTCCAGATCATCCAAATCCATGTGGTTGCGCATGTACTGCTGACCCGCATCCACCAGGGGCTGGTGGTCCCAGCCAGTGCGCCGGCCACGGCTCAGCGCGTCGGCCACCAAGCGGCGCTGACGCTGGCTGACCAACACCCGCTCGTGCAGGGCAGGCAGATCCCAGCGCTGGTCGATTTCGGAGGTGAACGTGTTCACCAGCGCCTGGTGCGCTGCTTGGCTCGCCAGGTTCTCGAGTTCATCGGGGTCGTTGACTAGGTTAAACAACAGGCAGGGGTCGCTTCTGCTGTAAATGAACTTGTAGGGGCCTCGGCGAATCATCAACAGAGGCGTGTCGCTGCCCTCTGCCATGTACTCACCAAACACCTCATCGTGGCCGACATCACCCTGCAAGTGCGGCAACAAGGAGCGGCCATCGAGTGGCAGGCCGGGCGCCAAGTGACCGCCCGCCAAGGTCACCAGTGTTGGCAGCAGGTCGACCGTGGAGACGCTGACTGCAACATGCCGGGCGGCGAACATTCGGGGGGCATGCACCACCAGAGGCACCCGCGCTGCCATGTCGAACCAATGCATCTTGTACCAAAGGCTGCGCTCACCCAACATGTCGCCGTGGTCCCCAGAGAACACGATGATGGTGTCGTCAGCCAAGCCGCACTTGGCCAGCGTATCGACCAGCTTGCCAATATTGGCGTCGATGTAGCTGCAAGCGCCAAAGTAGGCACGCCGCGCGCGCCGGATCGCCTCATCCGGCATGGTCTTGCCCCACAGGTCAATCACCTTAAGCAGTCGCTGCGAATGCAGATCCTGCTGCGACTGTGGGATCTGCACGCGAGGCAGAGGCACGTCGGCGTCCTGGTACAACTGCCAGAATTCATCTGGGATGGTGTAAGGGTCGTGCGGGTGGGTCATCGACACCGTCAGGCAAAACGGCTGCTCGGGCGTGTTGCGCACATGGTCAAACAGGTACTGACGGGCGCGGAACATCACCTCCTCGTCAAAGTCAAGCTGGTTGCTGCGCACACAAGGTCCGGCCTGCAGCACCGAGGCCATGTTGTGGTACCAACTGGGCCGCACATCGGGCTCGTCCCAGTTCACTGCCCAGCCATAGTCTGCCGGGTAAATGTCGCTGGTCAGGCGCTCCTCGTAGC
>CALPLW020000341.1 GCA_943324505.2 Comamonas sp. lk | reverse complement strand
GTCTTGATGGTGCTGTCAGTGGATTCACCGCCGCCCGAGGTGAAGAAAAACCGGTTGATATTGGGGTAGGTCAGCCCTGCCAGCCTTTCCCCCAGCGCCATGGCCTGCAGGTTGCTGCTGCCGGAATAGCCCGAGGCATAAGCCAGCGTCCCCATTTGCGCTGCGGCGGCCGCTACCAGCGTGGGCTGGCTGTAGCCCAGGGTGACGTTCCACAGGCCAGACATGGCGTCGATGTAGCGGTTGCCATCGGCGTCGATCAGCTCACAGCCTTCGCCCTTGACCCAGACTTTGCCGTCCAGATGGGTTTTTTCACTGTGCAATGAATGCACCAGGTGGCGGTGGTCGCGCGCCAGCAGTTCGTTATTGAGGTTATTGCCCATGGACATGCTCCGTCAGTTAGGAAGGGTGGTATTCAGTCGCGCGGCACGAGCACGTGCTCCGCCACAAACAGGCGTTCACGGCGAGACACATGCGCCATTGAGTCGGCTGCCACGGCCCGCCCGTGGTCTGTGGCGTAGGCGGCCTCAAAGGCTGACTGGTCGTCAAACCAGAGTTCCGAGACGCCATCAAAGGCGCCGCTGCCGTCGCCCGCCACCAGGTTGAAGGTGGCGCCGCGCACGCCGGCCAGGGCCTTGGCCAGCGGCGCATGGTCGACCAGCCACCAGTGGGCAAACTCCTCCAGGGTGGTGTCGTCGCGGCGCTTGAGCAGGATGATGGCTTTGAACATGAGGCGCTCCTTGGCGGTGTTTATTTGGCGGGTCCGATGCGGTGCAGCGGGCGCCCTCCGATGCCCAGTACCAGCGCCACCACCACTTCATTGGCGTGCGGCGCATCGGGGATCACGATTTCGGCGGCGTCCATGTCGTCAAAGTTCCAGATCCGGTTCTTGTTGGTGACCGGCATCACGATCACGGCACCTGGCCCCCCCATTTTCTTGGTGGACGGAATAATGTCCTTGCCCTCATGCACGGCTGCGCGCACCGGGGCACCGAAACTGGGGTGGATCAGCGCCGCGGCGTGCTCCAGTTCACCGGCGGTGCCGACGATGGCGCCCTTGCCGTAGCTCTGCACGTCATCCGGGGCAACGCCCAGGGCGGCAACACCGCGCTGCGCCAGCAGCCCGCCGATTTCGGCGCCCAGCGCGTAGAGGGGCGACAGGTCCTCCACGTACTGGCCGGCGTAGGGGTTGGTGATGACGGCGGCGACGGTCACCTTGCGCGATGGCGGCGACACCTCGCGGCCCATTTCCAGGCAGGTTTCTTCGAGCTGGATGACAATTTTGCGGATCTGCAGTTTCAGCATAGGGAGGGTCCAGTGGAGGGGAATGGACCAAACTATAAGCGGCCCGGTCGTTCTCCACAATCGAATGTTTGGCGTGTGACAATTGAACTTTCATCAACTGTGGCGCCCGCATGCTCCTGGATACCGAACAGTTGCGCACCCTGGTGGCTTTTGCCGATGCCGGCAGCTGCAAAGGCGCGGCCCAGTTGGTGCACAAGACGCCGTCGGCCGTTAGCCTGCACCTGTCCAAGCTGGCGCAGAGCCTGTCGCGCGACTTGCTGCAGCACCAGGGCCGCCGCCTGGTACTCACCCATGACGGCACTGAGCTGGTCCGCTATGCGCGCCGCATTCTGGCCCTGCAAGGCGAGGCGGTGGCGCATTTCCAGGCGACCGAGATCGGCGGGGCGCTGAGGGTCGGCTTGCCGGACGACTATATACCGGTACTCATGACCCCACTGCTCGCCACACTGGCACGCTTGGCACCGCGGGCGCACATCGAGGTGCTGTGCGCTCCCAGTGCTGAACTGCGGCCGATGTTGGCTGACGGGCAGCTTGACCTGGCGATTTTGTCGGCAGAAACCGACACGCAAGAGGGGGTGGTGCTGCGCACCGAACGGGTGGTCTGGACAGCATCTGCCCAACACGATGTGCACCTGGCCGCTTGTCTACCCGTGGCATTTTTCCCTGAGGGCTGCATCTTCCGGAAGTGGGCCTTAGCGCAACTGAGGCAGCACCGCCGCGACCACCGGATTGTTTGTACCAGCCGCAGCATGTCCGCTATTCAGGCGGCGGTTCGCGCTGGCTTTGCGGTGTCGGTGGTGGCGCAAAGTGGCGTGCCAGCGGATGCCATGGTGCTCACGCCGGCGCAGGGCTTTGCCGCGCTGCCGGCGGTCACCATCATCTTGGCCGCCGCCACCGCCACCGATGCGGCGCTGGTTCAGCGGCTGGCTGAGCAGATGCGTGCGCACCTGCAGCGCTTGCCAGGCTGACTGTGACCGCCTTTAGTTCACCATGACCAGCTTGCCCTTGACGCCACGCGAGCCCATGTGTGCAAAGGCCGCCTTGAGTTCGGCCATCGGCATCGTGCGGTCGATCACCGGTTTGATCTTGCCTTGGCCGTACCACTGTGCTAATTCGGCCATCATGGCGGCGTTGGCTTTGGGTTCGCGCTTGGCGAAATCGCCCCAGAACACACCCACAATTGACGCGCCTTTGAGCAGCGCTAAATTGAGGGGCAGCGAGGGAATGGGGCCTGCGGCAAAGCCTACCACCAGGTAGCGCCCGCGCCAACCAATCGAGCGAAAGGCCTGCTCGCTGTAATCGCCTCCGACTGGGTCGTAGATGACATCGGGTCCTTTGCCAGCGGTCAGGGTTTTGACGGTTTCGCGCAAGTTGCTGCTGGTGTAGTTGATGGTCGCATCGGCGCCAATCGAGGTGCACAGTGCGCATTTGTCGTCGCTGGAGGCGGCTGCGATGACCCGAGCACCGCAGGCCTTGGCGATCTGGATGGCAGAGGTGCCAACGCCGCCAGCGGCGCCTAGGATCAGGACGGTTTCACCGGCCTTGAGTTGGGCCCGGTCCACCAAGGCGTGGTGGGAGGTGGCGTAGATCATGATGAAGGCTGCCGCATCGACCATGGGAAAGCCCGCTGGCAGCGGCATGCACAGGGCTGCGGGTGCCAGCGTGTGAGTGGCGAAGCCGCCGGTGCCTGAGAGGCAGGCCACGGGTTGGCCGACTTTCAGGTGGGTCACGCCGGCACCAATGGCTTGAACCACGCCTGCGTACTCCGAGCCAGGTACAAACGGCAGCGCAGGCTTCATCTGGTACTTGTTTTGCACGATCAAAAGGTCTGGGAAATTCAGGCTGGCGGCATGGATTTCGACCAGCACCTCGCCGGCACTGGGTGTTGGCGTAGGCAGTTCTTTCCAGGTCAGGGCATCGACGCCCACAGGGTTGTCACAGAGCCAAGCATGCATGGGGTTCACTCCAAAAATTGCTAACCATGATAGAGGCCGGGTCCTGGCCAAAATGTCCCGCGGGTGACCGCTGTCCGGGCTGAGGTGGACCCCTACAATGACAGCAAACCACCTCTTATTATGAAAATTCTTATCTGCAACGACGACGGCTATCAGGCACCCGGGATCATCGCGCTGTACCAGGCCCTCAAGGACGTGGCCGAGGTGGAAGTGGTGGCGCCGGAGCAGAATAACAGTGCCAAATCCAATGCCTTGACCTTGCATTCTCCTCTTTACGTGTCTAAGGGCGGGGATGGCTTTCGCTACATCAACGGCACACCGGCCGATTGCGTGCACGTGGCTCTGACCGGCTTGCTAGGCTACCGGCCTGATCTGGTGGTGTCCGGTATCAACAACGGCGCCAATATGGGCGATGACACCATCTATTCGGGTACCGTCGG
>CALPLW020000340.1 GCA_943324505.2 Comamonas sp. lk | reverse complement strand
CTGGCGCAACGCGACTACCCTGTGGTTCAGGGTTGCCTGCTGATGCTGGCCATCGCGGTCATGCTGGGCACCCTGCTGGGCGACCTGGTCCAGGCCGGCATGGACCCGCGCGTGCGGGAGCATTTGCGATGAGTCGCTGGAAAAATTCAGCGCTCGGGCGCACGGTGCGCACCTGGCGCGGCGGGCTGTCGCTGGCCGTGCTGGTCTTGATCGCCATGGCCGCCCTGTTCGCGCCCTGGGTGGCGCCCTACCCCTATGACATTCAGAACCTGTCTGCCACCAACAAAGACCCGTCGCTGGCCCACTGGCTGGGCACTGACGAGTTCGGCCGAGACGTGTTGTCGCGCATCATTTACGGCGCACGCACCTCGCTGACGGTGGCACTCACCGCCATTTGCGGCTCGGTCACCCTGGGCATGTGCCTGGGCGCCGCCGCGGGTTACTTCGGCGGGCTGTTCGACCGTGCCGTCACGGCGGTGGTTGATTTGACCTGGTCGTTCCCTGAGGTGCTGATCGCCCTGATCTTCGTCGCCATCCTCGGCGCGGGGCTGTACAGCACCATCGTGGCCATCAGCATCGCCTACCTCGCGCAGTTCGCGCGGCTGACCCGGGCGCAGATCTTGACGCTGAAGAGCGAGACCTACGTGGAGGCCGCGGTCAACCTGGGCTCCGGCCATGGCCACATCCTGTTTCGGCACCTGCTGCCCAACGCCATCACGCCGGTGATCGTGGCCGGCATGCTGGCCACGGGCGACGCCATCATCCTCGAAGCCACCCTGGGCTTCTTCGGCCTGGGCGTGCAGCCGCCCAAGCCGAGCTGGGGCGCCATGATGAGCAGTGGCTCGGCACAGATATTCCTGGCCCCATGGACCATCCTCGGCCCTGGCCTGGCCATTGCCATTGCCGTGGTTTGCATCAACCTGTTTGGCGACGCGCTCATTGATGCGCTCGACATCCGCCATCGGGTGCGGGACCACTGATGGCGCTGCTTGAAGTCCGCGATCTGTCTGTGACCATCGGGTCGCTGCAGCCGCTGGACCGGGTTACGTTCTCGGTGGACAAAGGCAGTATCCTGGGTCTGGTGGGTGAATCCGGCTCTGGCAAGTCACTCACCGCGATGGCGCTGATGGGCCTTTTGCCTCTTCTGGGTGGCAGGGTCAGCCAAGGCTCGGTGAGGTTTGATGGCACCGAATTGGTTGGCCTGGACAGCGAGCGCTACCGCGCGCTGCGGGGACGGCGCATCGCGCTCATCACCCAAAACCCCATGACCTCGCTGGATCCGATCCAGCGCGTGGGGGCACAGATCGACCAGGTCGGTATCCTTCACCGGGGTTTGACGGCAGCGGACGCCCGCGCCCGCAGCATCGAGCTGCTGACCCAGCTGCGCATCCCTGATGCCGCCACCGTGCACGGCCAGTACCCACACCAAATGTCGGGGGGCATGAAGCAGCGCGTGGTCATCGCCATGGCACTGGCCGGCGACCCTGAGCTGATCATTGCCGACGAACCCACCACGGCACTGGACGTGACCATCCAGGCCCAGATCATCCAGATCCTGGTCGACCTGGTGCGCCAGCGCGGTTTGGCGCTCTTGCTGATCACGCACGACATGAGCGTGGTGGCCCAGGCCTGCGACCAGGTGCTGGTGCTGTACGCGGGCCGCATCGCCGAGAGCAACACGGTCGAGGCCATCTTTGCCCATGCGCTCCACCCCTACACCCAGGCCTTGATCGCCTGCATCCCGCGCAGCGGCCAGGCCAGCGGCAGCCTGCGGGGCATCGCAGGCATCGTTCCCAGCGTGGCCAGCTACGCCGGCGGCTGCCGCTACCACCCGCGCTGCAGCGCAGCGCAGGCCCGTTGTCAGACCGAGGTGCCCGCCACGCAAGTGCACAACACCCACCGCATCGCTTGCCATGTGGCCACTGCCGGGGCGGCCCATGGCTGACGCCCCCGTCAGCACGAACAGTAACCCGCGCCCACTGGTCCAAACCCGGGGCCTGACCCGGGTGTTCCAGAGCCGGGCCGGCCTGTTCGCCAAGCAGCGCACGCTGGCAGCCGTGAGCGATGTCGACCTCGACATCCCGCGCGGCCGCGTGACCGGCGTGGTGGGCGAATCCGGCTGTGGCAAGTCAACCCTCGCCCGGCTTGTGCTGCGTCTGCTGGATGCCAGCAGCGGCAGTGTGCATGTCGACGGCACTGACCTGGCGAGCCTGCCGCCCGCCGGCTTGCGGGCGTTGCGCCGGCGCATGCAGATGGTGTTCCAGGACCCCTATTCGTCCATCGACCCGCGCTACAGCGTGCACGACGCTGTGCTGGAGCCCCTGCGCGTTCAGGGCCTGGCGCGAGATGAGGCGGCCAACCGGGCCAAGGTCGCGTCACTGATGGCCATGGTGGGCCTCAACCCGGTGCTGGCCAACACCTACCCGCACCAGCTGTCGGGCGGGCAGAAGCAGCGCGTTGGCATTGCGCGGGCCTTGGCGCTGCAACCCGACTTTTTGGTGCTCGACGAACCCACGGCCTCACTGGATGTGTCGATCCAGGCCCAGATCATCGCCCTGCTGGAGCAACTTCAGGCCGACCTGGGCCTGACCTACCTGTTCATTTCACACGACCTGGGGCTGGTGCGCTACTTTTGCCACCGTATTGTGGTGATGTACCTGGGCCGGGTGGTCGAGATCCTGCCCGATCCGACAGCAACGCCGCGCCACCCCTACACCCAGGCGCTGATGGAGAGCACTTTCGAGCCCGACCCACGCCGACGCCGCACGGTGACCCTGTTGCACGGCGAGATTGCCGACGCCTTCAACTTGCCGGCTGGCTGCGCCTACGCGGCCCGCTGTCCACAGGCCACGCAACGCTGCCGCAGCGAGCGTCCCGCACTCATCCAGCCGGATGGCACGGACCAGGGCCACAGCCTGGCCTGCCACCACCCCCTGGGGTCCTGAACCACCGGCCAACCGGCCCCACACTCGAGACACAGCCCATGACCCGATTCCACGTACTCACCGCCGAGTTTCTGCACGAGACCAACACCTTCTGCAAACTACC
Organism: Comamonas sp. lk; assembly: GCA_943324505.2. GTDB lineage: Bacteria > Pseudomonadota > Gammaproteobacteria > Burkholderiales > Burkholderiaceae_C > Rhodoferax. The sequence continues at coordinate 668 of CALPLW020000340.1, read as the reverse complement.
CACCGACCTGGCGGTCTTTGCCGAACGCGGCTTGCTCTACGGCGCTGAGGCCGTCGCGGCGCGTCGAGACAACAACACGGAGCTGGGTGGTTTTCTGGAGGCCGGCTCCGCTTACAACTGGGACGTCACGCATGTGATCAGTGCCCACGCCCAGCCAGGCGGACTCGTGACGCGCGACGCCTTTGACACACTCACCGACCCCATCGTGGCAGCGGCCGCAGCCCATCGCGACACGCTTGACGGCATCTTGCTCGGCTTGCACGGCGCCATGGTCACTGATTTTTGTGGCGACGGCGAGGGTGAACTGCTGCGCCGCTTGCGCGCCGTGGTCGGCCCTGACCTGCCGATCGGCATCACCCTGGACCCGCACGCCAACGTCAGCCGCGCCATGTGTGATCTGGCCCAGATCATCGTGTCATTCAAGACCTACCCGCACACCGACATGCGCCTCGCAGCGCGGCATGCCGCCGACATCCTGCAGCGCACGATGCAAGGCGAGATCCACCCGGTCACCCTACGTGTGACCCGCCCCATGCTGGAAGAGGCCAACGGCGGGCGCACCGACATCGGGCCTATGGTCGACCGGTTGGCACGGGCGCGTGCCTACGAGCAGCAAGCCGACGTGTTTGCTGTGAGCATCAACGGCGCTTTCCCGCATGCCAATATCG
>CALPLW020000339.1 GCA_943324505.2 Comamonas sp. lk | reverse complement strand
GCGCCTGGTTGGCCGGAATGGTCCTGGCGGTGGTGGTCCAGATCACCGCAAAGGCGGGGCGTGGTTGGCTGTCGGCGCCGGTAGGCAGCGCAGCCAGGCCAAACGCCCCGGCCAGTCGGGCTGGCTCGGCGCATAAAAAGCCCACGTCCAGCGTTTGTGATTTTTTGTCGGCGTACTCGATCTCGAACTCAGCCAGTGAGGAGCCGCAGTCAAAGCACCAGTAGACGGGTTTGAGGCCGCGGTAAACAAAACCGCGCTCCACCACGCGCTTGAAGGCGCGGATCTCAGCGGCTTCATTCACAAAGTCCATGGTGCGGTAGGGGTGGTCCCAGTCGCCGAGCACGCCCAGGCGTTTGAAGTCGGTGCGCTGCTGGTCGATCTGCTCGGTGGCAAAAGCTCGGCTTTTGGCCTGCATCTCGTCGCGCTGCAGGTTGCGGCCGTGCAGTTTTTCGATGGCGTTCTCAATCGGCAGGCCATGGCAGTCCCAGCCCGGGATGTAGTGGGCGTCCATGCCCTTGAGCTGGCGCGCCTTGACGATCATGTCTTTGAGTACCTTGTTGGCGGCGTGCCCGATGTGGATCTTGCCGTTGGCATAGGGCGGGCCGTCGTGCAACACAAACTTGGGGGCATCGATGCGTGCGTCGCGCAGCTTTTTGTACAGGCTCTTGTCCTCCCAGGCCTTGACCCAGCCGGGCTCGCGCTTGGGCAGATCACCACGCATCGGAAACGGGGTGTCTGGCAGGTTGAGGGTGCTGCGGTAGTCTGTGGGGGCGGTGGGAGCGATGGGGTCGGTCATGGTGCGGGTAGAACGGGTTCGGTGCCGGGCAGGCGGAAGGGGGGTCAAAAAACCGGTGCCCCAAGGCCTTACCGGCGTGCGCTGAGGTGCCGGCTAAATTCGGTCGCGCGAGGTCTGCCGATGGGTCTGGGCGTGCCGCGAAGCCAGGTAACGGCGTGCGTCATCGCAGTCGCGCCCGATGCCCTGCATCAGGGCGTCCAGACCGTCGTACTTGAGCTCATCGTGAAGTTTGTGCAGCAGTTCCACCCGAATGAGTTTACCGTATGCCCCCTCGGGCCCCAGCCCGGCCGGCCAGTCGAGGCAATGGGTTTCCAGCAGCACCCGTCCGCGGTTGACATCGTTCGCGTCCAGCGAGGGCCGCACCCCCAAATTGGCCACCCCGGGCAGGGGCGATGGCGCCAGCCCGTGCACCAGCACCACAAAAATGCCGCTGGCGGCTGGCTTCCAGTGGGCAAAGCGCAGGTTCAGAGTTCTGAAGCCCAGTTCACGGCCGAGTTTGCGGCCATGCACCACATGGCCTGAAATGCGGTAGGGGCGCCCGAGCAGCCGTGCGGCGTCTTCCATGCGCCCTTCACGCAGGGCGTGCCGCACTTCAGAGCTGGAGACCCGCAGGCCATGCACTTCATAGCTGTTCATGCGCGCCACGTCAAAGCCACCACCGGTGCCAGCAGCATCCAGCAGGGCGTAATCGCCGGCGCGTCTGGCGCCAAAGCGGAAATCGTCACCGACCAGCACATAGCGGGCGCCCAGGCCTTGCAGCAACACTTTGTCAATGAAGGCCTGTGGCGCCAGCGCGGCCAAGCCGGCTGAAAAGGGCAGCACCACGGCCTGGTCCACCCCACAGCGCGCCAGGTCAATCAGCTTGTCGCGCAGGGTGCCAATGCGCGCCGGCGCCAGTTCGGGCTGTTGCCGGCTGGCGGCGAAGTAGTCGCGCGGGTGCGGCTCAAAGGTCAGCACGCAGCTGGGTACACCACGTTGTTCAGCCTCGCTGCGCAGCAATGCCAGCATGGCTTGGTGGCCACGGTGCACGCCGTCGAAGTTGCCAATCGTCAGTGCGCATGCCGGAGCAATGCCAGGGTGCTGAAAACCGCGGAAAACCTTCATGGGGCGTTATCTTTTTGGTAGCGCGACCGGGTTGCTGGACTTCACAGACCCGGGCGGTGTGTCACGAAAACAGGGTATATTGTCTCGCAGTGGCAGGCGCCGATCACTCGGGCCCTGTCCATGCAGGCGACTGCATCCCGTGTCATCGGTTCATGGATGTTACTGGAGGGTGTTTTGAAAGTCTTGAAGCTGTCTGCTCAGGGGTTGCCGCAGTCCTGGATTTCGCTGGAACAGGCGGTGATCCATTACGCCGCCAACGAGGTGCGCTGGGAAATGGGGGGTGAGGTGGCGGTGTTCCATGGCGGCCATAACGCCATCACCGGCAAGCAGTCGATCATCACCGTCAACAGCATCATCGGCACCAAGGGCGTGCCCAGCATCAACCCCTTCAACTTGAAGCCAGGCCTGACCAACAGCAAGTTGTTTGCCCGCGACCGCAACCTGTGTGCCTACTGCGGCGATCACTTTGACGAGGAGACCCTGACCCGCGAGCACATCATCCCGTTCGCCCAGCAGGGCCAGGACGGCTGGATGAACGTGGTGACCGCCTGCCGCCCCTGCAACCACCGCAAAAGCCACCGTACCCCCGAGCAGGCCGGCATGCCGCTGCTGTACGCGCCTTATGTGCCTAGCCTGTGGGAAGACTTCATCCTGCGCAACCGCCGCATTTTGGCGGACCAGATGGAATTTTTGATGGCGCACGTGCCGCGCTCTTCGCGGTTGCTGGCCTGAGGGATTGGCGCTTGGCCGGTTCTTGGCCGGTGCTTGGGGCTGCCTTTGCAAATACGCGAGTCATAGCGCCTGCACTTGTGCGCAAGACTGAGCTTAAGTGGGGTGGGTGCTCCAGGGTTGTCGTGATTAGTGCGATGCGGTCAAGGGCTGCGGCACACCCTTGTCTGACATGCCGTAGCCAAGCAGCCCCATCGCATTGGCAATGGCCGTGTTGGCAAAATCTGTGCCTTGAAAGAACAGTGGTAGCCCCGTCTCTTTGGCCAGCGCGTAGGTAAAGAGGTCGCCCAGGTTCAGCCGGGCTTTGGGGTCCACCCTTTGGCGTTGAACGCGGCCAGCCAAGCTTCGGCCCGAGTGGCTGCGCCAACATAGAGCCGCGCGGTGTTTTGCAATGCGGTGATGAACAGCGGCGCCGCCGGCTCACCCACCAAGATGCACATCAGCACCGAAGAATCGACGATGGCCTCAGCCAGTGTGGTGTGCGGTGTATCCTGCGCAGCCGTCATTTGGGCAGGCCGGAAGCGTCATACATCACTTCGCCCATGGGCCTCGCATCCAGCACGGGCAGGGCGTGCATGGCTTGCAAGATGCCTGCGATGGACTGGTTATCTCGCGCTGGCTTGACCGCTTTATCGCGCAGGCTGCGGGCTTCTTCGAGCAGGCGGATCGTTTCCTTGTTCATGGACCGGTGGTTGCGCTGCGCCTCTGCCGCCAGCCAGTCTTTCAGGTCGGAGGGTATTTTCTTGATCAGCAGCGTGGCATCAGACATATTAAACCTTATTGATAGCATTTAGATACCTAAATGCTATCTACACCCGGAGGGCCTGTCAACTGCCATCAGCCGACTCAAAGGGAAGATTGGTGTCAGCTCTCGGGTTCTTCAGCATAATTAATGCAAGGGAGATGCTATGGATGCCTCCCTGCCTACGGGCAAGGAATTGAGACTGTTGAGCGCCAAGAGCATGAACAGCCGTCTATCAGGAAGTGAGTCCTTGAGCAATCGAGGTGGATCCTCTGATGGATACGGCATCAAAGTGCCCATGGCGTGATAAACAGCAGTTTTCACTAACACCATAGAGGATCCGAGATGAATCGTAATACAG
>CALPLW020000338.1 GCA_943324505.2 Comamonas sp. lk | reverse complement strand
GCCTTGGGCCTGCCAGTCGCTCAGCTGCTGTGCAATCCAGGCAGCGGCCTGCCGCGCCTCTTGGGCGCGCAGGCTGTCTTCTGGTAACTCACGGGGCGTTCGCAAGCTGTCACGCCAGCCTGTGTTCTCGGCTGGCATACCGTCGTCGGTCGGGCTCGGCGGTGGCGCTAGGCGTGGGGTTTGTGGCAGCTTGCATACCAAGCCCACTTGCGCCGAATCTGTGGTGTGCGGTCGAAATCCCGGGTAGTTGTCGCTCTGAGCGGCCTGCCCCATCACCTGGTTGACGCTATCGACCACAGAACGGGCATTGCGCCGCGTGTGGTCACAGCTCAGCAAATCGCCCCCCAAACCGTCCCTCACAAAGGCCTGCGCCGCTTGGAAGACCTGTGGCTCCGCCCGACGGAAACGGTAGATGCTCTGCTTCGGGTCGCCCACCAAAAACACGCTCGGCCGCTGTCCTGCGGCACCGGCATAGGCGCTGAGCCAACTGCGCAGCGCTTGCCACTGCAAGGGGTTGGTGTCTTGGAACTCATCAATCAGCAAGTGTTTGATGCGCGCATCAAGCCGCTCCTGCACCCAGCCCGACAGCACCGGATCCCCCAGCATGACCAGTGCCGCGCGCTCGACATCGTTCATGTCCACCCAACCGCGTTCCCGCTTTAGACTCGAAAAATCACCAATCAGCCGCCGCGTCAGGCGGGTCATGCGCTGCTGGTAAAGCCAGGCCGCATGTTGCTGGCGCGCCTTGACCCAGCGCAACACCAGGGCTTGGGCGTCCCGAACCTGCTCGATACCCAGCAGTTTGTCGCTGAACTTGCGTGCCTCGCCTTTATCGGTCAGCAGTGCCGCGATGATCCCATCGACATTGTTAGCGGCCAGGGCGGCCCCCAGTGCAATGCCCTTCTCCGAAAACGTCCTGGCTGTCGCACGGCCCAGGGCCGAAGCAGCTTGTTGGACCGTCTGCCGCTCCGGCAGGCGCTGGCGCAGCAGGTCTTCAGGCTCAGCCAAGCCTGCGTAGTCGGGGTACTGGGCGGTGAAATGACACACCGAAGTCGAGGTCACGCCGTGTGCATCAGCCAGGCCAAACTCAGTCCGCTTATCCAGCGCAGCCTGTAAGGCCTTTTCAGTCTGGAAGCGGCCATGCGCAAAGACCACGGCATCAAAATCAGCCTTCAGTTCTGCCGCTTCCGTACCCTCAGCGGCCAGGGCTGTGTAAAACCGCCGCCACACCAGCGACTTGGCCGGCCCATCATCCTCCAATAGCTCATACTGGGTGGGCAAACCCATCTGCTGCAGCACGGCCAGCGGAGCACTGCGCAGCAGGGCGGCAAACCAGCTGTGAAAGGTTCGCACCTGCACCTGCCGGCCGCTGGCAAGCACCTGTTGATATAAATTTGATAGCTGCTTAGCCAAGCTGGACAAGGCCTCAGGGCTTTTTTGGCCTCCAATGCCACGGGTTTGCAGCGCTTCGGCAAGCTCAGCGGGACTGGCCGCTGAAAACTCGGCCAACCAAGTTTGAAGGCGCTCGCGCATCTCTCCGGCAGCACGCTTGGTAAAGGTGATTGCCAGTATTTCGTGGGGCTGCACGTGCAGGTAACCGCCGTCTGGGTCCATCCCTTCGAGCAGGGCACGCACAATGCGCGACACCAGCATCCAGGTTTTGCCAGCGCCAGCGCAGGCCTCTACCGCAACGCTACGCCGGGGGTCGCAGGCCACGACGTAGAAAGCGGTGGCGCTGACCGGACGCCCGTTGTGCTCGTAAGCGGCTTGCAACTCATTCATCCAGAACATCCTGCAACAGCCCGTCGTGCCAAAAATCCTTACGACACAGACCGCGCGCCGCGCAGAAGTCGCAGCTCTGCCCGGCCCCAAGCGCCGGCAGAGCGTCGCCCTCTGCCATACGCGCTACATCCGATGCAATCCCCGCCAAAAGTTGTGTGCGCAATGCCTCAATGCCAGGCTGCGCGTAACTCCGAGTGCCCTCTTTTTCAGCCACATTGACATAAGCCGCAGTCACCTTGTCTTCACCCAACAAGGCCGCATAAAAAGCCAACTGTGTGTCCTCCGACGGCGTCTTGATTCGTTGCACCGTGGTCTGACGACCCTCGGTTTTGTAGTCCAGCACCAGGGCGCTGCCGTCAGTCAGTCGGTCCACGCGGTCAATCTGACCCACCAAGGTCAATTGACCCAACTGCTGCTCACGCCAGACCTCCGCCGCACTGAAGCGCACGCCGGCAGACTCGTGCTCTTCCAACCAAGCGAGGTAACCAGCCCGAATACGCGGCCAAGCTGCTGCAAAGGGCAAAAATTCAGCCGTCGACAACCCCAAATCAAGCGTACTTTTTTCTGCTGCCGATTGCATCAGGGCAAGTCGTGCCAACATATTAGCGGTCGGCGCAGCCGCCAGGGTCTCATGAAAGTGCCCAAGCACTGCATGCAGCCAATTGCCAAAATCGCGTTTATCGAGTCCAGCGTCGAGTTCATCGGCCTCCTGCAGCCGCAACTGGCGCAAGGCAAAAAACCGGTACGGACAGCGCCTCAGGTCTTCATAGGCCGAGCTGGACAAACGAGACATTGACAGGCTCTGAGCGCTCGGCTGCGGCCGCAGGCTAGGCTGTGGCATGACCCGGCGCAGTGCTCGCGGGTCGGTGGCCAGTACCGGTGACCGATCCAACTGAAGCTTCTGCACCAAGCCGCTGGGCAGCAGGTTCTCCCCACCTTCACTGGTTCGCCAAAGAATATCAATGTAAGGGAACAACAGTGCGTAGTGCCAAGCATCCCTAAGCGCCAGCGCCAACCTCTCGCGGGACGGCAGCCCCACTAGCAGCCGTTGCGCCGGTGTCCACGGCCCTGGTGGCTCGGGCGATACCGGCAGCCGCACTTCATCACAGCCGGGAAATACAACGGCCTTAAAAGGCCGTCCCAACAACTGCGTGAGCGGCAAAATGTACACCTGCGCCTGGGCCGGATGAGGCGGCGAAAAGCTCACACTCTCCAGCGTTTGGCTAACCCAGCCGACGAAAGCCGACAAGCCCATTCGAGACGCCTCATCGTCAAATTCGTGTTCTGCCCCCTGGTGCAGCCTCAAAATATCCAGCACCTTCTGTCCCGCCGCGTCTTCCAGCAACGGGGGCCACTGGCCGCTGTCCTGCAAGGCCGAGCGCAGAGCGGCCAGCCATAGCGACAGTGGCCGCGCCGATTGAAGGCTGTCGCGCACGGACTTAATTTGCAGACCCAATGGTTGGTCTGGCGCCGGCGCTTGCCAGTCGCGCACCCCTTCACGCCGCAGCCGGGTCTCAAGCACCGATACCTGCGCGGCATCGAACGCCGGGGCGTGTTTGAGCCAATCCAGTACCTGGTCAGCGCTGGCGTCCCAGAGGCAACTGCGCAGCAGCGCCATTAGCGAGGCAGCTGCGCGCGTCGTCGATAGTGTCCAGCCAGTCTCGTCGCGGACGGCCACACCGCGCTCGGCCAACATGGCCCTTACCCGGCGCGTCAACACACGGTCCTGAGCAACCAGCGCCACGGGGGAATGGCCCGCCGCGATGTGGTTGAGCACGCATGCGCCGGCCCGATCGGCCTCGTCTTGTAAATCTTGCGCCGCATGCAAGGTGATCTGCCCCTCGGTGGGCGTCTGCAACTGATCAGGCTGCAGCGACAGCGCCATCGAACGCATGCCGTGCTGGGCCAATAGGGCCTGGGTCAAACCCTCATCCTGAAAGCCCTCCAGCACCACCAACAGCTCAGGCTC
>CALPLW020000337.1 GCA_943324505.2 Comamonas sp. lk | reverse complement strand
TGCAGTGCGGCTTCTAACGCGTCAGGGATCTTGAGGGTGAGGGTATTCATGTCAACCGCCGGTATTACTAATTCATAAAAATTATAATACCAGCGTATGCGGCCCGCTACCGCAGTTACTTCCCCAAGCTGGCTCTGGTCGCACCCTGACGGCATGGGGTACGCCGCCAAGGCCCAAGTTGACCCGATGTCAGGTCAACGGATGCCGGGCTAAAAACTCTTCCGGCGATAGGGCAGGCAGCGAGGATTGCACGAAGTCCCGCCCGTTGCGGGTGATGATGTAATCGGCCCCGCAGGCCTGCGCAGCGCTCACCTGCAAGGCGTCTTCAAAATCTGACATTGGCAACCGCAGCGCCTGTAGCGCGTCCTGGTGCCCTGTGGCAGCCACCCTGGCCCAGCTGAGCAAGCCCGTCACAAGCTCACGCGCCACGGCGGGATTGCGTTGGCGCTCGATCAGATAGGCCAGCGTCGCTACCGAGTGCCAAGCCACCCAAGCCTGATGCTGCTCATTGCAAGAGCCAATCAAGGCTGAGGAGGCGGGCTCGCCCGGGCGCTGAAAGACAACATCCAAAATGATGTTGATGTCGAGCAGCAGCAACATCAGCTCAGGTGCTTGCGCAGGATGTGGGCGACACGCGCATCGCTGGCGGTAAGAGCCACAGTATTTTCAGCCGGGTCGATAGCCTGGCCAGCAAATGCCCCGCGCCACTGCCCCAGCCAGTTGGCCGCCGGTGTGGTCTGACTGAGTTCGTCTGCAAGCTCCTTTTCCAGGGCCTTGCGCACCACGGCAGACTTGGTCAAGTGCCGGCGGGCACTGGCCAGTTGCAGTGCGGCTTCTAACGCGTCAGGGATCTTGAGGGTGAGGGTATTCATGTCAACCGCCGGTATTACTAATTCATAAAAATTATAATACCAGCGTATGCGGCCCGCTATCGCAGCTATTTCCCCAACGGCGCGCGTCGTATGGTTGATGGCAGCGATTAAGGGCGCTCGCATCCTGCTGGTTGAAGACCAAGCGGTCAACCAGCAGGTGGCGGTTGAGTTGCTGAAGCACGTCCAAGTCGAGGTTAAGGTGGCGAACAACGGCCAGGAGGCGCTGGCTCTGCTTGCGCAGGGTCCATTTGGCTGCGTGTTGATGGACCTGGAAATGCCCGTGAGGGATGGCTACACGGCCACGGCCCACATCCGTGCCAACCCGGCCTGGGCGGGGCCGCCCAAGACGGCATGAACGCCCACATTGCCAAACCAGTCCTGCCGCAGGCCTTGTTTGCTGCCCTGCTCCAATGGGTGCCCGTTGGCCGGCGCGTGGCTCAAGGGTGCTAGGCAGCCTCAGCGCCCCAGCGCCCACAACGCCGCCAGGCCCAGTCCAAGCACAAACACGGCCAAGGTCAACCAGCGCACCCGTACCCGGTTGGCCTCCACCCGCTGGACCAGTTGGGCGTTTTGCTCGGCCAGGGTCTGGACCAGTGCCGTGGAACTGAGCAATTGCTGACGCAGGTCCGAGAGGCCGGCCTCCTGGCGGGCAAGTTGCCCCTGCAGCAGTGCCAGCAGTTCGGCAGCGGGCAGGTCCTGCGGTTCGGCGGGCGGCTCGTCCGGAGCCGACTCTCCGACCACGCCGGCCTTTTTGGCCACCGTGCTCCACAACTTCTTGGCGCCATCGGCCACTTTGGGCGCGCTGCTGATCACATCGCTCCAGGGCACCATTTTCAGTACCGACATCCAGCCTGCTGCCATGCTTGCCCCTTATGTTGAGTTTTTCGGCAGCTAAAGTGTAGGGTAGACAGAGTACCCTTTAAACCATGCTGAACAACCACAAGTCCGAGCCCCGTCACTGCAGCGCCTTGTGGCCACGTGCGCGCCCCTTGGTATGGGCGGCCTTCTTGCTGGCGCTGTGCTGCCGCCCGGCATTGGCGCAGCCCCTGCCTTTTGGCCTGCTCGGCGACACACCCTACAGCGCCTGGGAGCGCGCGCAATTGCCGGAGTTGATGGCCGACATGGCCGCTGCAGATTCTGCTTTTGTGGTGCACGCGGGTGACTTCAAGAGCGGTGCTGACATTTGCAGTGATGCCCTGTTCTCTGATCGGCTGGCCTTGTTCCAGGCCTCCAGTGTGCCGCTGGTCTACGTGCCCGGCGACAACGACTGGACTGATTGCCACCGCCGCAGCAATGGCGGCTATGACCCGCTGGAACGGCTTGACCGTTTGCGCGAGTTGTTTTTTGTTGGCGAGTACTCGCTGGGCCAAAAGCCTATGCCATTGCTGCGCCAAAGCGCCGATCCAGCGTTTGGGCGCTACCGCGAAAACGTCCGTTGGGAGGCGGGTGGTGCGCTCTTCGTGACGCTGAACCTGCCCGGCAGCGACAACAACTTTCACGGCGTGCCCGGGCAGAGCGGCCCGGTGCCCGAGTTTGTGGCACGCAGCGCGGCCAACCAGGCCTGGCTGGCCCAGGCCTTTGCCCATGCCCGGGACAAGCGTCTGGCGGGCGTGTTGATCGTGATCCAGGCCAATCCGGGTTTTGAGGCGGCCCGCGCTGGCCGGCCCCAGCCAGGTTACGACGCCTTTTTAGCCCAATTGCGTCAAGAAACCCGGCTGTTTGCCAAACCGGTGGTGCTGGTGCACGGCGACACCCACCGCCAGCAGATCGACCAGCCGCTGACAGACCCGGCCAGCGACGAGCGTTTAGCCAACTTCACCCGGGTCGAGACCTTTGGCTGGCCGTTTTTTGGCTGGGTGCTGGGTACGGTGGATGCGCGTGACCCTAAGGTCTTCCGCTTTGTGGCCAAGCCCTGGCGGGTGACTGCACTCGAGCGCTAGGCACCGGGACGCCGGTTCACCAGCAGGATGCCGCCGGCCACCATCGCCAGCGCCGCCAAAAGGTTCAGCGTGACGGGTTCACCCAGCCACCAGGCACCGAACAGCAGGGCGAACAGAGGCGTCAAAAAGACGAATGACGAGATGCGGGTGGCCGGGTAATGGCCCAGCATCCACATCCAGGCCAGGTAGCTGGCAAACGCACCGATGGCGGTTTGCACCGTCATGGACAGCCAGACAAAGCCGCTCCAGGACCAGATCCAAGCCTCGCCCAGGGCCAGTGAGAGCAGCGGCAATATCAGTGCACTCACGCTGACCTGGTAAAACAACAGGCGCTCGGCCGATATGTGCGCCAGCCGGGAGCTGCGGATCACCACTGTGGTCAGGCCCCAGAACATGCCGCCTGCCAAGGCCAGCAGGTCACCCTGCCATTGCCGGGGCGGGCTAGCGCTACCCAAGCCGTCGCTGAAGGCCAGCAGCACCGCCGCAAAAGCCAGCATCAGCCCCAGCCATTGGCTGCGATTCAGGTGCTCGCTCTTGACGCGCAGCGGCAGCAGCAGCGAGACCCAGAAGGGCGCGGTGTAGGCGAATATGGTCGCGCGCGAGGCGCTGGTGTAGAGCAGGCTGGCAAAGATGCTGGCAAATTCAAGCGAAAACAGCACACCGGCCAGCAGGCCGACCGCCAGTGTGCCGTCGCGCGTGAACAGTGCAATGCCGCGCCAGCGGCACCACAGCCACAGCAGCCCGGTGGCACCGACAAAGCGCAGGCTGGCCTGAAAAATCGGTGCTAGCTCGGGTATGGTGGCCTTGACCAGCACTTGCTGGAAGCCCCAAAACACGCAACAGGCCAGCAGCAGGCCCAGGGCCAGGCCGTCCAGGCGGGTCTTGCGCTCAGGCATGGCCCCAGGCCGGCTCAGAGTGGGTGTTCCGTGTAAAACTTGCCGCCATGAAACAGCAGCGGCGAGGTGCCCGTGCGTTGGGTGCAGCG
>CALPLW020000336.1 GCA_943324505.2 Comamonas sp. lk | reverse complement strand
GATGTTGATCGTCACCAGCGCCTGCCACGGTGTAGAAGGCTTTTGCGGCAGCGGCGTGCAGGTCGACGCACTTGGCAATGCCGCTTGGCGGGCCCAGGCCCATGCCCAGGGTGTGGCCGTTTTGTATGTGCACGCCCTTAACCCGCATGGTTTTTCTTACCAGCGCCGCGTCACCCAAGAAAACGTCGACCTGAACCGTAACTTTCAAGACTTTGCCCAGCCGCTGCCGGTGAACGAGGCCTACCGCGCCCTGCACGCCCTGGTGCTGCCCGATCACTGGCCGCCCGACGCTGCCAACCAGACCGCTGTGGCCGGCTACATCAACCAGCATGGGATTACAGCCTTTCAGGGCGCCATCACCCGCGGCCAGCACGAGTTTGCCGACGGCCTGTTTTACGGCGGCACCGCACCCACCTGGAGTAACCAGAACATCCGGCAAATCCTGCGCGACCATGCCCAGGCCGCGCGGCGCCTGGCCTGGGTGGACCTACACACCGGCTTAGGGCCCAGCGGCGTTGGCGAGCGCATTTTTGCCTGTCGCGACGACGCTACTGCCCTGGCCCGCGCCCGCCACTGGTGGGGCGGCAGCGGCGCCACGCCCGTGACTTCCATCTATGACGGCTCCTCCAGTTCGGCATTTCTCACTGGCCTGATGTGGGTGGCCGCCTACCAAGAGTGCCCTCAGGCCGAGTACACCGGCCTGGCGCTGGAGTACGGCACCCTGCCCATCTCCGACATGCTGCAGGCGCTGCGCGCCGACCACTGGTTGCACCAGCACCCCGATGCGCCAGCGGCGCTGGCAACGCAAATCCACCAGCAGGTGAAAGACGCCTTCTTTACCAATACGCTGGTCTGGAAAGACCAAATTCTGAGTCAGGCGCGTCAGGTGCTCAGTCAAGCGTCGGCTGGGTTGGCTGCTTGATAAAAACCAGCCCTAGCCCGCTGCTGGCCCAGGATGGCCCCATCGTGACCCTGCTGCGCCAGCGTGTGCCGGGATTGATGGCGGCTTATGCCTTTGGCAGCCAGGTGCAAGGCACGGCCGGCCCGCACAGTGACCTGGACCTGGCTGTGCTGGTGGCTGGCTACGCCGACCCGCTCTTGCTGTGGGACCTGTCGGCTGCCCTGGCCGACCTGGCCCACTACCCAGTTGATCTGCTGGACCTGCGGGCCGCCAGCACTGTCATGCAGTACCAGGTCATCACCACTGGCGTCTGCCTATGGACGGTTGGGCTGCCGGTGGGCCTGTTTGAATGCTTTGTGCTGAGCGAAAAAACCGCCCTCGACGAAGCTCGGGCCCCCCTTCTTGCTGACATTCAGGCGCGAGGCACGGTTTATGGCCGATGACGTGCTGCTGAACAAGGCTGCCACTGTGGAGCGCTGTGTTGCTCGCGCCAGGGAAGAGTACTTCCAAGGCCCCGATACCTTTGCCACAGATCTCACCCGGCAGGACGCCGCTGTACTCAATGTTCAGCGCGCGTGTGAGGCCGTGTTGGACATGGGCCAACATCTGGTGCGGCGCGATAGCCTGGGTGTGCCGCAGGGCGCAAGGGATGTCTTTGCCTTGCTGGCCCAAGCGGGCTACATTCCGGATCCCCTGGCTACCGCGCTCAAACGCATGGTGGCGTTCCGCAACATCGCTGTCCATGACTACCAAAGCCTGTTGCTGCCCATTCTGGTGAATGTCATCACCCAACATCTGGATGAGTTTCAGGCCTTTACCCGGCTGCTGCTGCAGCGACCGAAATAGGCTGTTTCCTTTGGGTAAAAATCGGCCCTAGCCCTTACCCAGCCTCAATAGTTTGCTATTAAAAAATTAGCAAACCAATATTGCGGATCAGCAGCTTTGAACGCCAGAGTCAAACGTTCAAGCGGCGCACAGTCATTTCAAGCAGGCCATCGAAGATCAGGTTGTCGACCAATTCCACGGGCAGGTTCATGCTGGGTGCCATTTTCCAGCCGGCGCCGCCGGTCATGACGCAGTGGGGTTCGGTGCCGCAGTGGTTTCGCAGATGTTCAACCATGCGCGCCACCGCACCGGCAATCGCGTAGGTGCCACCGCTGGTCAGGGCGTCGCTGGTGTTGGTTGGGAAGAGGCGCACCTCGCCGGTGGGTACATGCAGGCCGGCAGTGCCTGACTCCAGGGCACGCAGCATGATGCCGTGGCCAGGAAGGATCAGCCCACCCAAGAACTTGCCGCCAGAGTCAACTGCATCCACAGTGACGGCTGTGCCGACCATCACCACCACCAGTGGTCGCGCCTGGCCATTGGCCAGCATGCGGTGCCAGGCACCGATCATGGCGACCCAGCGGTCAGCGCCTAGCCGGGCAGGGTGGTCGTAGCCATTGAGCAGACCGGCCTCAGCCGCGCTGGCCACCACCCATTGCGCTGCCACGTCCCAAATCTCCATCTGCTCTTCAACCCGGCGTTTGATCGCATCCCCGGCCACGATGCATCCCAGCATGTGCTGGGGTGGTGGTAGGTTGGCCCAGGCACCTTCGGCCAGCTTGTCAATATGCTCGAGAAACTCTGCCCCATGCGCCAAGAGGCGTCCGTGTGGGTGAGCATTTTCGTAGAGCGCCCATTTCAGGCGGGTGTTGCCGACGTCGATCGCCAGGAAGGTCATGCCGCAATTATCATCAAACTCAGTTCTGCCGCCAGGGCAGGCCCTGGTGTCGCCAGCCGCCTTGTTGGCCGCGGTGGGCGTGGTCGTCCGGATCGCCTTCAAAGCCCTCCAGAATGTTGTAGGCCTCAAGGCCCAGTTCGGTGGCGCGTTTGGCGGCGGCGATGGAACGCACCCCGCTGCGGCACAGCAGCAGTGCTTTCTTGCCTGAGGGCACTGCTGCTTGTACCGCCGTATCAAATACCGGGTTCATGGCCATGCCGGGCCACTGTTTCCAGGCCACCGGCACGGCGCCCGGTACAAAGCCGACCCATTCGCGCTCGGCGTCTGTGCGTACATCCACCAGCACCGCTTCGCCCGCGGTCCACCAGCGGTAGGCCAGCTCGGGCGACACGTCGCCGGCGTAGCCTGCCGCTGGGCGAGGGTGCTTCAGTTCGCCGCCGCCTGCATCGTGCCGCATGCCTGAGTGCAGGTTGGCGGGCACCGCCTCGTCGATGCGTTTGGGGCGCGGCAGTTGCAGCCCGTCCATGATGGCCCGGAACTCAGCCAGCGATTTGCCCGCGATGCGCGGGTTGCTGAGCTTTTCAGCGCCAATGGTTGAGTGGGTACGGCCTTGGTAGTCGTGCCCTGGCCAGACGGTGGTGGCGTTGGGCAGGGCGAAGAGCACCTGGGTCAGGCTGCAATACAGGGCTTCGGGGCTGCCGGACTGAAAGTCGGTGCGACCGCAGCCGTTGATCAGCAGGGTGTCGCCGGTAAAGACATGGTTGCGCCATAAAAAACTCATGCTGCCAGCGGTGTGGCCGGGCGTGTGCAGGGCGGTGAGCTGTTCCTGGCCAAAGCGCAGAATATCGCCATGCTTAAGCTGCATGGCGGCGGTGTGGATGCTGCAGCCACTGGGCGCGGCAGTTCTGGCACCGACCAATTCCGCCAGCTGACCGGCGCTGGTGATGTGGTCGGCGTGGGCATGGGTCTCCACCGTCCAGAGCAATGTTAGGCCGTGCTCGCGCAGTACGGCCAGATCTCGCTCGATCTGCTCGTCCACAGGATCGATGATCAGTGCCTCCCGCGTGGCTTCGTCAAACATCAGGTAGGTGTAGGTGCTGGAGGCGGGATCGAACAGTTGCAATGGGTTCATCGGACTTTCCTGGTCTGGCTGGTCATTGAAATTAATTATGCTGCGGATTGAAAAAATGACCGACCGTCTCGTGGTTTCTACTTAGAGGCGTTCT
>CALPLW020000335.1 GCA_943324505.2 Comamonas sp. lk | reverse complement strand
GGTCTGCGCTACAGCTTTAACGGAAAGTTTCAACTGTGAACTGGCAACTGATACGCCTGGACGATGTGCCTGCCAGCCCCTGGCGCAATGGCGGTGGCGTCACACGCGAGTTGTTGGCTTGGCCCGCGGCGGCAGACTGGACTTGCCGGCTGTCGGTGGCCGAGGTGACGCAAGACGGCCCGTTTTCGCGGTTTGAGGGCGTGCAGCGCTGCTTTGCCGTGCTGGACGGCGCCGGTGTGCGCCTGGGACTGAACGGGCAGTGGTTTGACCTGGACCGCCACAGCGCACCCTTTGCCTTTGACGGCGCCGTGCCAGTGGATTGCCGTTTGCTGGCTGGGCCAACCCGTGATTTCAACCTGATGGTGCGCCAGCCACTGGGCCCGGCGCTCATGCGGCGAGTGGCCGGAAATTGGTCCACAACTCTGGAAAAATCAAAATTGATAGCAATGTATTCAATAACGACGGGGGCTGAGGCCCGATTGGGCTCAAAAATAACCGCGCTACCCGCCGGCTGCCTGGCCTGGCAGCTGGTGCCGGCGGGCGCTGAAGTTGGCCTGTCTGCCGCCGAGGCTCTGTGGATGGAGGTTTCCTTATGACAACACAACTTTGGACGGACTGCGCTGTGGCCACGCTGCAGCCCGGCGCTGACAGGCCCTATGGCTTGATTGACGATGCCGCGTTGGTGCTGGACGGCGAATTCGTGCGGTGGGTTGGCCCACGGTCCGAATTGCCGACCGAGCTTCGCGCGCGATGCCAGCAGCAGCACGATGCAGGTGGCGCTCTGATCACGCCCGGCCTGATTGACTGCCATACGCACCTGGTTTACGCCGGTGACCGTGCCCGCGAGTTTGAGCTGCGCCTGAACGGCGCCACCTATGAGGAAATCGCCCGCAGCGGTGGCGGCATTGCCTCCACCGTTCGGGCCACCCGTGCCGCCAGCGCCGAGGCGCTGCAGGCGCAGAGCCGGGTGCGGCTGCAGGCGCTGCTGGCACAGGGCGTGACCACGGTGGAAATCAAATCTGGCTACGGCCTGGCGCTGGAGAGTGAGCGCCGCATGCTGCAGGTGGCCCGCGCCTTGGGGCGCGAGTTGCCGGTCTCGGTCTGCACCACGTTTTTGGGTGCGCACGCCGTGCCGCCTGAGTTTGCAGGGCGCAGCGACGACTATGTGGACGCGGTGCTGGCGATGCTGCCGCAGTTGCATGCCGAGGGCCTGGTCGACGCGGTGGATGCGTTTTGTGAGGGCATCGGTTTCAGCCCGGCGCAGACCCGGCGGGTGTTTGCCGCCGCGCAGGCGCTGGGGCTGCCGGTCAAGCTGCACGCTGAGCAGCTGTCGGACAGCGGCGGCGCGGCGCTGGCGGCTGGCTTTCAGGCGCTGAGTTGCGATCACCTGGAGTGGTTGTCGGAGGAGGGCGCTGCCGCCATGGCGGCCGCTGGCACGGTGGCGGTGCTGCTGCCGGGGGCCTTCTACTTTTTGCGCGAGACCCGGCTGCCGCCGCTGGCGCTGCTGCGTCAGCACGGCGTGCCGTTGGCGATTGCCACCGACTGCAACCCGGGCAGCTCGCCCTGCAGCTCGCTGCTGTTGATGCTCAACATGGCCTGCACCCTGTTCCGCATGACGCCCGAGGAGGCCCTGGCCGGCGTCACCCGCCACGCCGCACGTGCCTTGGGCCTGAGTGACCGCGGTGTGATTGCACCGGGCCTGCGTGCCGACCTGGTGCTGTGGGACGTGCGCCACCCGGCCGAACTCAGCTACGCCATCGGTGCCAACCCGCACCGCCAGACGATTTTTGGAGGGCAAGCCCTGTGAGCTTTACCCTGCACCAGGGCCATGCGCCCCTGTTGATCAGCATGCCGCACCTTGGCACCGCCATCCCGGCAGAGCTTCATGGCACTTATGTGCCCCGTGCCTTGGCCACTGAAGACACCGACTGGCACCTGGACCGGCTCTACGACTTTGTGGCCGACCTCGGCGCCAGCTTGCTGATGCCGCAAGTCTCACGCTACGTGATCGATCTGAACCGCCCTCCTGATGACGCGCCCATGTACCCGGGCGCGTCCAACACCGAGTTGTGCCCGACCCGGTTTTTCAATGGCGACCCGCTGTACCAACCCGGTGCCGAACCCGATCCGGCCGAGCGCCTGCGCCGGCGCGAGGCCTATTGGCAGCCCTACCACCAGGCCCTGGCCACCGAGTTGCAGCGCCTGCAGGCCTTGCATGGCCATGTGCTTCTGTGGGACGCGCACAGCATCCGCTCGCAGATTCCCTGGCTGTTTGAGGGGCGCTTGCCCGGGCTCAACCTGGGCACGGCTAATGGCGCCAGCGCCGACGTCACGATTGAAGACGCCCTGGTGCAGGCCTGCGCCGGCCAGACGGCTGTCAGCTACGTGCTCAATGGCCGCTTCAAGGGCGGTTACATCACCCGACGCTATGGCGCCCCAGCGCAAGGCGTGCACGCCGTGCAACTGGAGATGTGCCAAGACCTGTACATGCAGGAGCACAGCCCCTACGCTTTTGACGCCGCCCGTGCCGCCGCAATCCGGCCACTGCTGCGCACCCTGCTGGACACTGCGATGCAAAGCTGCGCCAAGCTCTATGACTGAACGCTTCTTTGCCCCTCAGGTCTGGCTGGATGGCGGTTGGGCGCAGGATGTGCTGCTGTCGGTGGGTGCAGATGGGTGCTGGTGCGGCCTGCAGCCCAATGCCTCGGCCGCCCAAGCGCAAGGAGCGACGCGTCTGGCCGGGCCGGTGCTGCCTGGTCTGGTCAACGCCCACAGCCATGCCTTTCAGCGCGCCATTGCCGGTCTGACCGAGCGTGCCGGCGCGGCCGGCAGCAGCGACGACTTCTGGAGCTGGCGCGACCGCATGTATTCGGCCGCCAGGCGCATCACGCCGAGCCAAATGGAGCACATCGCGGCCTGGCTGTATGCCGAGCTGCTGGCCGGTGGCTACACCCAGGTCTGTGAATTCCATTACCTGCACCAGCCTGCAGACGCCGCTGGCGGCGACCCGCTGGACATGTCCATGGCGCTGGTGCGCGCGGCCGAACGAGTCGGCATGGGCCTGACCCTGCTGCCCACCTTGTACATGCGCTCCGGCTTTGGCGCGACCGGCCTGCGCGAGGACCAGCGCCGCTTCGCCTCCTCGCCCGACACCTTGGTGCGGCTCGTCGGCGAGGTGCAAGCCGCTTGCAGAGATCTGCCAGGCGTCAACCTGGGCTTGGCCATCCACTCCCTGCGCGCAGCCGGCTTGCCAGCCATGCAGGAGCTGGCAGCCTGGGCCGGCGCGCAGCAACTGCCGATGCACATCCACATCGCCGAGCAGACCCAGGAGGTGCAAGACTGCCTGGCCCACACCGGGCAGCGCCCGATCGAATGGCTGCTCAATAACCTGCCGGTCAACGCCCAGTGGAACCTGGTGCACGCCACCCACGCCAGCCCGTCGGAGTTGCAAGCGGTGGCCCAACGCGGTGCGGCCATCGTGATCTGCCCCAGTACCGAGGCCAATCTGGGTGATGGCGTGTTCGATTACCCGGCTTATGCCGCCGCCGGTGGCAACTGGTCGATCGGCTCGGACAGCCACGTCGCGCGCAGCTGGCCACAGGAGCTGTGCCTGCTGGAGTATTCCCAGCGGCTGGCGCTGCGCCGGCGCAATGTGGCGGCCAAGCCTGGCGGTAGTTCGGCGG
The DNA here is from genome assembly GCA_943324505.2 of Comamonas sp. lk. Taxonomy (GTDB): domain Bacteria; phylum Pseudomonadota; class Gammaproteobacteria; order Burkholderiales; family Burkholderiaceae_C; genus Rhodoferax. The sequence continues at coordinate 267 of CALPLW020000335.1, read as the reverse complement.
CGGCGCTGTATGAGGGCGCGTTGGCCGGCGGCCAAGCCGCCAGTGGGCTGGCGCTGGGCCCAATCGATCTGGGCAAACGCGCTGATTTTCTGGTGCTGGACGCCCAGTCTCCGGCGCTGCTGGGCGTGCCCGGCGCCCAGACGCTGGACGCCCTGGTGTTTTCCAGCCCGCAGGTCCCACCGATCCAGGTGTACCAGGGAGGTCAACTGCGCCTCGATGGCAGCCAGCTGTGCCGGCCCGGCGCCAAGCCCGGGCTGCGCGAGCAGT
>CALPLW020000334.1 GCA_943324505.2 Comamonas sp. lk | reverse complement strand
TGTAAGGGATGTTGCGGAGCAGTTGCCATTTACGGATCGATGGAAGACATTTCTGGATTATGTGGTGGCCAAAATCACCCGCCCACTGCCACCTTGGCTACCGTCAGCCCAACTTACAGCGGCAGGGTAACTGCCGGATTTAGGATAAAAAGACCCGCAACCCCGGTCTTTTTTGTTCAACCGCATAGGTCAGTATTCAGTTGGCGTAGTAGATGTGCTCGTCGTCTGCAGCCGCGGTCTGCTTGAGGTTTTTGTCGATCGCAATCGCTCCCTCGCCTAGCGAGGGCCACAGCGGCTTGCGTTGGGCCTTGTCCCAAGTGGCCAGCTTGGCCTTTAAGGCGGCCAGGCGTTCGGGTTCGCGGGTGGCGAGGTTGACTTTTTCGGTCGGGTCGGCGGCCAGGTCATAAAGCCACTCTTTTTTAGGCCGCTCGCTCACCTGCAGCTTCCAGTCGCCATCGCGCACCACACGGTAGGTGTCGGTGCGCCAGAAAAGGGTCTCGTGCGGACGACCGGTTGAGGCCTGCGAGATGAAGGGCAGCAGATTGACGCCATCGATCGGCCGGTCGGTCGGCACCGGACGGCCCGCCGCCGCTGCGGCCGTGGCGAAGATGTCGAAATGGCTGACAGGGGATTGCACCGTGCTTCCTTTCGGGATCACACCCGGCCAGCGCATGAAAAACGGCACATGGATGCCGCCTTCAAAAAAGGTCGCTTTCCAGCCCCGGTAGGGCGAGTTCAGGCCGTCCAGGCCAATGTAGTGGGCGCCGCCGTTGTCGCTGGTGAAGATGACCAGGGTGTTGTCGTCCAGCCCCTGGTCTTTGAGCGATTGCAGCACGCGGCCGATGTTGCGGTCCAGCGAGCGGATCATGGCGGCATACACCCGCATGGTGTGGTCGGGGATAAAGCTCAGCGCATCGTAGTCTTCACGCGTGGCCTGCAGCGGCGTGTGCGGCGCGTTGTAGGCCAGGTACATGAAGAACGGACGGTTTTTATTGGCGGCCACCACCTTGACGGCCTCGTCGGTGAGGTAGTCGGTCATGTACTTGGGTGGCTGGAAAGGCTCCTGGTCCTTGAAGCGCACCACCCAGGGCTCAGCAGCCCAGAGGAACTTGTCGATCGGGTCGAAGTCTTGTCTGGCGTTCACCACATTGGGGTGCTTGGGCGGCAGGAACATGGAGGCGGCATGCAGATGCGACAGCGATTCGTTAAAGCCATGCGAATAGGGTCGGAACTGCGGGTTGTCACCCAGATGCCACTTGCCCACCTGCACAGTGTGGTACCCCGCGCCTTGCAACAATTTAGCGATGGTGATCTCGGTGGTGGGCAGGCCCATGTCCTCGTAGGGGATCAGGTTGGATTCGCGTTCCACGTGGTAGATGGGCGGGCGCAGTTGCCCCGTGGTGGCCATGCCGGTGATGGCCTTCATGAACTGTTTGGGTGTCGGCGTGAACTCAAACCCGAAGCGCGTGGGGTAGCGCCCGGTCATCATGGCCGCGCGAGACGGTGCACAGGTGGCGTTGCCTGAATAACCGTTACGGAAATTAACGCCATCACTGGCGATGCTGTCGATGTTGGGCGTGGGCACCTTGCCGCCGGCAATGCCACCGCCATAGTGGGTGATGTCGTTAAAGCCCAGATCGTCGGCCACGATCAGCACCACATTGGGTGGTCGTTTGGCCTGGCCTGCGGCGGCCACCGCTGGCCCTTGTTGCCAGGTCACTTCGCGGCTGGGGGCGTACTCTTGGCGCATCACGTATTTGACATACAGCAGCAGGGCGCCCGTGCGCCCGCCGATGGCGTAAAAGCCGGCGGCTGCCAGCACGGCCAAGGCCACTGCCCCCCAAGCCAATCGTTTGATCATTTGTGCGCTTCTTTCGTTATTTGTAGGTTGGCCAGCCCCGCTGGTGCTCATTGCATCGACGGGCGCAGGGCCATGGCCTCGCGCCAGCGCCGCAGGTTGGCATGCTGCTCACCAGGCCGCACCCGCACCACACGGGCAAAGTCCACCGCTACCACGGCGGTGATGTCGGCGATGCTGAATCCGCTGTCCGCAATGGCGTCGCGCCCGGCCAGGTGGGCATCGAGTTCGTCAAAAAACTGCCGCAGCCGGGCCAGACCGCGCTCGGCCAGCGCCGGGATCTGGGCATAGGCAACCGGGCCGGGCAGGGCCCGGTTGACCATGGCCGGCGAGCTGTTGCGCAGGGCCTCGGCAATCGCCATCAGACCCTCAAATTCGGCGCGCCAGTGCCAGCTGGCAATCTGTGCCTGGGCCAGTGGGGTGCTACCCAGCATCGGCGGGTTGGGGAAACGGGCCTCCAGATAGGCGGCTATCCCTGCGTTGTCGGTGAGCAGGGTACCGTCCTCCAGCCGCAGCGCCGGCACGGTGCATTTGGGGTTGATGGCGCGGTAGGCCTCGCCCAGTTGCTCGCCTTTGGCCAGGTCAACCTGTACCGTGGCGTGCAGCACGCTTTTTTCGGCGAGCAGAATGCGGGCGCGGCGCGGGTTGGGGGCGGTGGCACAGTCATATAAAGTCATCATGGCAGGTCTCCAAATAGGGCTTCGCAGCCGGTGCCGGCCAGAATGCGGTCCACCGTGGCCCGGGCCGGCGCCGGTAAGGCGGCGTAATCGCGCCGCAACCAGGCCAGGCACTTGGCCTGGTAGGCAAAGGTCTGCTGCACCCAGATTGTGCCCTTGATGTGCGTTTGCAATTCGGTTTGACCAGCCGCCAGGGCCCGGGCATTGGCCAGCAGCAGGGGCACGTACAGCTGGCCCACCTCGGCCAGCAGAGCGCGCAGGGAGTCGGGCAGGCTATCGGACAGGGTATCGGCGGCCAGCCAGTTGCCATCGGTCGGTTCCAAGCCAGACAGGTCTTCAGTCACAGCCACCCAGCCGCAGACCCGGGGCGCGTGCGCCACCGCGACCGCCATCGGTGTGGGGTCAAACTGAACCAGCTGCGTGAGTTGACCGTAAAAGCCAAAATCCGAGGCACCCGGCCGGTGACCCATCAGAAAGCGATGGGTTCGCAAGTGGTCTTCCAGCAGCGTCAGCACGCGCAGATAACCCGCCTCGATGACGGGTTGGGTGGTGGGGTTGGAGCCCACGTAACGCAGGCGCGGGATCTGGCGATCAGCCACCTTCTCGGCGTACTGTTGCAGCGCAGCGTCATCGAGTGGCTGGCTTAGCCAACTGGCCAGAACATCTTTGGCTTTTTGGATGTCGGCGGCGTAGGTCCAGCGGTAATGGAACATCGCCTTGGTCAGCCACTCGTCGGCAAAGTCTTCCAGCAAGGCATCGACAAACGCCAGGGCGGGGTCGGCGGGCGGCACCTGGCGCCCCGCGTGCTCGGTCTCAAAGCGGCGTATCAGCGGTGTGGAGTCGGTGACGGCTTGCAGCGCGCCATCGGGGCCCGGCAGGTAAAAGGTGGGCAGCAGGTGCGGTTTGGCCATCGGCAGGCTCGGCACCCCCGTGCCAGATTGCACCAGCCGGTAGGCGATGCGGCGGTAGCGTAGCAGCGCCACCATCTTGCGCGTGTAGGGCGAGCCCGGAACACCGCTGAGCAGCAAGGGGGGCTTGGTCATCCCAGTGTGCCCGGCTTACTTGGCCAGCAGGGCGAGTAGGCTGCCCAGGTGCACCAAAGCGGCCAATAGCGCCAGCACCAGCGCCACCCAGCTGCGCGGGCGCAGGGCAAAGCTCATCAACACCTGCGCCGGGAAAGAAAAGGTCATGGCAGTACCGGCCGTCTTGAGCGGGTGTACCTCACGCAGCGACGGGTTGATGGCCAACTTCATCATGTCGCGCCGGCTACGGTAACGCATGGCACCGACCACATGCCAGCCCGGGTCGGGCGGGGTGTTCCAGGCATCCACGTAGCCGCCCACCTTGCGCATCACCAGCATGGGGTGGCCGCCGTGGGCCAGCAACACCTTGACGAAGCGGCGGCCATAGTCCTGCAACAGGTT
>CALPLW020000333.1 GCA_943324505.2 Comamonas sp. lk | reverse complement strand
GTTTGCGAAACTGGCGTCGATGGACGTTTGCGCGACTGACTTGGTCATCGCATCCGTCCAGCCGAATGTGCGGCGGCACAAGGCATATTCCCCGATCAGGCTCGCGCCCAGCAAGGCCGGGTCATCCGTGTTGACGGACACGCGCACACCCGCTGATCTAAGCTTCTCTATGGGGTGTTCACGAATGGACGGGTAGACACCCAGCACCAGGTTTGATGTGGGGCAAATGCCAAGGGGAATTTGTCGATCAGCAAGCATCCTGACCAGCGCGGCATCTTCAATGGCTCTGACCCCATGGTCTATCCGGTCAGCGCCCAGCAAGTTCACTGCATCCCAGACACCCTCGGGCCCGCTGGACTCGCAGGCGTGGACGGTGCGGCGCAGGCCAGCGTCTCCAGCGCGCCGAAACGCTTCGGCAAATCGGGGGCCGGTTCGGCCGGCCGTGGCCTCGTTACCATCCACCGACAAGGCCACGACCCGAGGATGGCGCAGGGCGCGCAATGCATCAACCAGTTCGATGGCTTCATCGGCCGACTGGGTTCGCAACAAGCTGACGCACACACCCACGCTGGGCAGCCCATCCTGCTCGGCCGCTCTGAAACCCGCGTCCATCGCATCAAGCATGGCGCCCAGCCGCCCATGCCAAGCATGCCAGTGCGTCGGGTTGAAGATGACATCGGCATAACCGGTGCCGTTGTCAGCCAGTCGCTGGCACAGGCCATAGCTCAGCGCCACCAGCCGCTCGGTGGTGCAGGCCAAACCGCACGCCAGGTCAAGAAAGCCAAGAAAGTCAGCCAGCCCTGAAAACTTGAACAAGTCTTCTTGCGGTCTGGGCAGTGCAAGGCCTTCGGTCTTGGCCCATTGCGCGATGGTTGCCGCCTCAAAACAGCCTTCCAGATGCAGGTGAACTTCTGCCTTGGGAAGCGACTTCAATCTATGGGCCTCAAGCTCTTGGAGCGATGTGTTCATTCACCGGATTGTCCATGTGGTACGAGCTGCAGCGCTTTCGCGTCATTGCGCCCCGGGTTGAATTGATTCACAGCGGCGTCAGCCGCATAGCCCATTGAGAGCCCGCAAATCAATTGGTATGGCGCCGGAATCTTGAATTCGGCCCGGATGGGGCCTGCCCATGTAGCAAGTGCGCCTTGGGCACAAGTGGCGAGGCCGTGAGCATGCGCTGAAAGCATCAGCGTGTTCAAAAATATGCCCGTATCCAAAATGGAAAACTCGCGGAGTCCTTTGTGTGCAAACACAAAGATGGCCGTGGGAGCGCCAAAAAATTCAAAATTACGCCGCATCTGGCGGTCGCGTGCTGCCCTGTCTTTGCGTCCAATGCCCAGCACATCGTACAGCCCGGCGCCTGTTGCCCGCCGTTGGGCTTGCAAATCATCCGGGTAGGAAAACTGGGTTGAGAAGTCACCGTCTGGCAATCCCCGACGGGTCAATAAGAGCCGCAGCTTGCCCAGAACGCCAGCGTTCTGGGCTGCCATGCCAAGATCAAATAGCGTACAAAGCGCCCTGGACAGCCTGACGCGCACATCGCCTGAGGCGATGGCGATCCGATAGGGTTGGGTATTTGACCAACTCGGCGACCAATTGGCATCTGCCATGACTTCATTCAGCACGGTTTCAGGGATGGTCTGGGGCAAAAAATCCCGGACGCTGCGGCGCGTGCGAATCAATTGCGACAGGTTTTCGGCGGGAGTGGACATGGGTTCATTCATGGCATCGGATCTGGCAGTAGGGCTGGGTGCTCAATGGCCTTGGCTTTTTTCAAACCAAGCCAAGGCGTCGCGCCACAAGGGTTGCGCCTGGCGCCGGAAGTAACCCATGTGGCCGATGCGCTTAAGCCCCAAAGAGGCGGGATCAATGTTGACACCATGCCAAATGCCTGCCGGATAGCCGGACATGAATGCATCGCGTGAAACAGGCAGGGCCCACAGGTCATCGATGGCGTTGGCCGCCATGATGGGCGTGCTGACAGACCCGAACTTCTCCTGCAGATCGGGCATCGCCGGGTCGTCAAAAAAATACCGCGGGAATTGACACCAGTGTTTCCAGTCGCGAAACACCCCCAGTGGAAGGTCGACCCCCATGCCCAGCTTGGACCATGCGAGGTAGCCCTTCCAGCGCACCAGCAATGGCCCGATGAAGTTCCACAAGATCAGCACCTTGATCTGCTCTGCTTTGGGCATCCAGCCGTGCCACCCGGCGCCTGTGGCGAAGGTGTAAAACTTGGCGACTTTGTGGTGGTTTGGCAAAAGGCCGAACGCGTGCCCGCCAAACGAGTGGCCGAGCATATAAAGAGGCATGGCCTCTGTGTGCATGTGGTCAACAGCCGCTGCAAGGTCCTGATAAGCCCAGTCCAGATAGGCCATCCTGAACCCTCTGAGGGTTGCCGGTTTGGAAAGCCCGACGCCACGGTAGTCCAGCGTCAAGGTCTCGTACCCTTGTGATGCGGCAAACTGCGCAAAGGCTTGGTAAAACATCTGTGGCACGCCCGTGGCGCCTGCAACGATCAGCCGTGCGCGTGCTGGCCCATGGCATCGATAAAGTAGCGCGCTGATGGCGTATCCGTCGCCGGTCTTCAAACTAACAGGCGTCGGGCCTGTTGGGCATTTATCCACCGCTGCAGTCATGCGCGACCGCCTGCGATATCGTGCTTCAAAAGACCCGCCCGAATAAGACCGATCAACGCTTCGGTGGTTTCACGCATGATGTCCCCGCTCTCGGCAACACGGGACTGCAGCAGCGCCCCTTCATAGGCAGACACGATGAGGGATGCGGTGGCGCGCGCGGCGGGATCAGACATGCCGGCTACGCCAAGAACCTGCGATATTTTGGCGCGCAGCAAGGTGAACGCGTTGTTCAAGGCGGCCCGGATTTCCGCGTCTTCACCCGTTGACTCCAAGGCAATGGTCGCCAGTGGACAACCTGCTTGAAAATTACTTTTTTCCAGCATCTTTTGGGCCGAGCCCATCCACAGTGTCATAGCGTCCACCGGGTCCGCCGTCCGCTGAATGAGCTTTTCCAGGCTGCTGCCCAGTTGCTCCGCAACCGCCTCAATGGCTTTGACTGCCAGTTCAGATTTGCCGCCCGGAAAGTGGTGGTAAAGCACGCCCTTTGGCGTTTGAGCGCTTGCAAGCAAATCGCTGATGCCAACCCCGTGGTAGCCCCTGTTTCTGAGGGCATCGACCATGGCTGAAATCAAGCGATCCCGGGTACCAGAGGGAGCAGTTTCTTTGGTCATGATGCTTTATTCTATAGACCAGTCGGTCTAGTGTCAACAGCCTTTCATTGGGCTTCACCAAGCAAGCGGGTGTCAGGCAAAATTCACCGTGACAACTGCCCAAAACTGTGCCCCATGTCACACCCGCATTTCACCCCTGTCCCGCTTGAAAAGTCTTCGCGCCTCATGAACCATGGCCCCACCGTGCTGGTGTCGGCACAGCATGCCGGCGCCCAAAACGCCATGGCCGCCGCATGGGCCTGCGTGCTGGACTATGGCCAATCGACCAAAGTCACTGTGGTTCTCGACAAGTCAACCTTCACCCGAGGGCTGGTCGAAGCCAGTGGCTATTTCGCACTCCAGCTCCCCACCATGGCCATGGCGAAACTCACCCATGCATTGGGAAGTGAAAGCGCCCATGACGTCCCCAACAAACTTGAAAAGCTGGGCGCCAAGACCTTTGCAGCGCCGGGCTTTGAATTGCCGCTGGTCGAGGGTTGCGTCGCATGGCTGGCCTGCAGGCTGATGCCAGAGCCGCACAACCAGCAAACCTACGACTTGTTCATCGGCGAGGTGCTTGGCGCATGGGCAGACGAGCGTGTGTTCCGCGATGGCCGCTGGAACTTTGAAGATGGCCCCCGTGATTTGCGCACGATTCACCATGTCGCTGGCGGACACTTTTTTGTGACTGGCGAGGTTGTTGCGGGTTGAGTTGACCAGATTCAGACCCTCT
>CALPLW020000332.1 GCA_943324505.2 Comamonas sp. lk | reverse complement strand
TCACCTCCAGAAAGTCAGCTGCCTTGAAGATGCCAGCGTTATTCACCAGCACGTCGATACGGCCAAAATCAGCCATGCAGCGCGCCACCATGGCGTCCACCTGGGCCTTGTCGCCCACGTCGCAGTGGATGAAAGTAGCGCCCAGCTCTGCGGCCAGGGCTTGGCCCTGCGCGTCGTCCACATCCACCAGCACGGCCCGCGCGCCGTCGTGTACAAAACGGCGCGCACAGGCTTCGCCAATGCCCTGCGCGCCACCTGTGACCAGGCAGACGCGACCGGTCAAACCAAATGAAACTTTAGAAGAAATCGGGCTCATTCCCTTGTCCTGCTTGGGTTGTTAGCTATATATTTAATAGTAGGGATGCGCTGGCTCAGCGGTTGAACGAGCCGCGTGGCCCGGCTGGGCCCCGGTTGCCGCCACCACCACCACCATAACCCCCGCCACCACCACTGCGGCCGCCACCGCCACCGCCATAGCCACCACCGCCACCACCGCCCCGGCGCGCACCGCGCTCGGCCATCATGTCCACACTGGTGCGCATGGGGTCAGGCTGACCCTGGGCTGCTCTGGGCGCGCCGGCGCTGTTGCCGCCACCGCCGCCGCCGCCCCCACCATAGCCACCACCACCACCGTAACCGCCACGGCCCTGCGCTGCACGCGGTCCACGGCTGGCGCCGTCACCCAAGGGGTTGGGCTGGCGGGCACCGCCGCCACCTCCACCACCGCCACCGCCACCGCCGGAATGGCCACCCCGGCCACCACCACCGTTACCGCTACGGGGGCCCCGGTCTGCCGAAGCGCCTTGTGGGCCTTTGTTGTCACGCACGCGCTGCAGCATCTCGGTGCGGGCGTTGCGGGCTGCGGCCTGCATCACGTCGCGGCTCGGCGGTTTGCCGGCGCCACCCCAAATGGTCTGGCGCCCCATGGCAATAGGTTCGGCTTTCTCGCCGGGCTCGGGCATGAAGCCCTCCACCACCTGCACCGGGATGTCTTGCTTGGTGAAGCGCTCGATGTCTTGCATAAAGCCTTCTTCGTCCAGGCACACCAGGTTCACCGCGGTGCCGTCGGCGCCGGCCCGGCCGGTGCGGCCGATGCGGTGCACATAGTCTTCGCAGACGTTGGGGATCTCGTAATTGACCACATGTGGCAGGTCGTCGATGTCGATGCCCCGCGCGGCGATGTCGGTGGCCACCAGGGCCCGGATGTCTCCGCTCTTGAAGCCAGCCAGCGCCTGCGTGCGGGCGGCCTGGCTCTTGTTGCCATGCAGGGCCATGGCGTGGATGCCGTTCTTGGTCAGAAATTCAGCCACGTTGTTGGCGCCAAACTTGGTGCGGGTGAAGACCAGCACCTGGCTCCAGTTGTGCTCCTGGATGATGTGCGCCAGCAGCGCTTTTTTCTTGCCGCGGCCCACCGGGTGAATCAGCTGCGTGATGCGCTGCACCGTGGTGTTACGCGGTGTCACCTGGATGCTTTGCGGGTTTTTAAGCAGCGTGGCCGCGAGTTCGCGGATCTCGTCACTGAAGGTGGCCGAGAACAGCAGGCTTTGCTTGTCCTTGGGTACCACGGCAAGCACTTTTTTGACATCATGGATGAAGCCCATGTCGAGCATGCGGTCGGCTTCGTCCAGCACCAGAATCTGGACCTGGCCCAGGTCCAGCACGCCCTGTTGCAGCAGGTCGAGCAGTCGACCCGGCGTGGCCACCAGGATGTCCACGCCCTTTTTGACGCGTGAAATCTGCGGGTTCATGCCGACCCCGCCAAACACCACGGTCGAGGAGACTTCCACGTATTTGCCGTAGGTCTGCACCGACTCTTCAATTTGCGCTGCGAGTTCGCGGGTGGGTGTCAGGATCAGGACCCGGATGCCCAGGCCGCCGAATTTGTTTCGCGGTGCGGGAGCCGCAATGAGTTTGTGGAGGATGGGCAGCACAAAGGCGGCCGTCTTGCCGGTGCCGGTTTGGGCCCCGCCGAGCAGGTCTTGCCCGGCCAGTACGGCCGGAATGGCCTGAGCCTGGATGGCTGTGGGTGTGACGTAGCCCTCTTCGAGCACGGCCTTAAGAATGGCCGGGGCCAGGTTGAGTTCTTCAAAGTTCATAGTTTGGCGCCAATCCTGGGCGCTATGGCATCGGCCTGTCTTGGTGCCTGTGGCACCGCGTCAGTCAAAGGCAGATGGGATACAAAAGTGGAACCGCTGCGCAAGGCTTGGTTCCCGGCAAGGTGCCGGCGTCGCGGGCAACTGATACGCCGCAACAGGCGGGATTGTCGCACGGTCTTGGGCACGCGACAGGCAAGCGCTGATAATGACGGTTTTTCCCTTTCCCTCACACCCCAAGTCAAATGGCTCAATACGTTTTCTCCATGAACCGCGTCGGCAAGATCGTGCCGCCCAAGCGGCATATTCTCAAAGACATTTCGCTCAGTTTCTTTCCAGGTGCCAAGATCGGCGTGCTGGGCACCAATGGCTCCGGCAAGTCCACCTTGCTCAAAATCATGGCGGGTGTGGACAAGGAGATCGAGGGCGAAGCCACCCCGATGGCGGGTCTGAACATCGGTTACCTGCCGCAGGAGCCCAAGCTGGACCCCGAGCAAACCGTGCGTGAAAGTGTGGAGGCCGGCATGGGCAGCCTGTACGCCGCCAAAGCCCGGCTGGAAGAAATTTACGCCGCCTACGCTGAAGAAGACGCCGATTTTGACAAGCTGGCCACCGAGCAGGCCGAGATGGAGGCCATCATTTCCAGCGCCGGCACTGACTCTGAGCACCAGCTTGAAATCGCGGCCGACGCCCTGCGCCTGCCGCCCTGGGACGCCAAGATTGGGCTGCTCTCGGGTGGCGAGAAGCGCCGCGTGGCGCTGTGCCAGTTGCTGCTGTCCAAGCCCGACATGCTGCTGCTGGACGAGCCCACCAACCACCTGGACGCCGAATCGGTGGACTGGCTGGAGCAGTTTTTGCAGCGCTACCCCGGGACCGTGGTTGCCATCACCCACGACCGCTACTTTCTGGACAACGCCGCTGAGTGGATTCTGGAGCTGGACCGTGGCTCTGGCATCCCCTACAAGGGCAACTACAGCGACTGGCTGAGCCAGAAACAGGCGCGCCTGGAGGCGGAGCAAAAGGGCGAGGAAGCCCGGGCCAAGGCCCTGAAGAAAGAGCTGGAGTGGTCCCGCCAGAACCCCAAGGCCCGCCAAGCCAAGAGCAAAGCGCGGTTGGCGCGTTTTGAGGAACTGTCCGACTTTGAGTACCAGAAGCGCAACGAGACCAACGAGATCTTCATCCCGGTGGCTGACCGGCTGGGCCAGGAGGTGATTGAGTTCGTGAACGTCACCAAGTCGTTTGGCGACAGAGTGCTGATCGACAACCTGAGCTTCAAGGTGCCACCCGGCGCCATTGTGGGCATCATCGGCCCCAACGGTGCCGGCAAATCTACCCTATTCCGCATGATCTCAGGCCAGCAGCAACCTGACTCAGGCACGGTCAAGATCGGCTCCACCGTCAAGATGGCCTTTGTTGACCAGAACCGCGACGACCTGGCCAATGAGAAAACGGTCTGGGAAGATGTGTCGGGCGGGCTTGACATGCTGAACATCGGCAAGTTTCAGATGGCCAGCCGCGCCTACTGCGGCCGCTTCAACTTCAATGGTGCTGACCAACAAAAGCGGGTGGGTACCCTGTCAGGTGGTGAGCGCGGCCGGTTGCATTTGGCCAAGACCCTGATTGCCGGTGGCAATGTGCTGATGCTGGACGAACCGTCGAACGACCTTGACGTGGAAACCCTGCGCGCCCTGGAAGACGCGCTGCTGGAGTTTGCCGGCTCACTGATGGTGATCAGCCACGACCGCTGGTTTCTGGACCGGATTGCCACCCACATCCTGGCCTGCGAAGGCGACAGCCAGTGGACCTTTTACGACGGCAACTACCAGGAGTACGAGGCTGACAAGAAGCGCCGCCTGGGCGAGGAGGGCGCCAAGCC
>CALPLW020000331.1 GCA_943324505.2 Comamonas sp. lk | reverse complement strand
CCGCAGGGCGACCACGACACCCTGATCAACAGCATCGTGCAGCGCCTGTGGCCGATGGGCGACGCCACCGTGTTCATTCCCGGCCACGGGCCGGAGAGCAGCTTTGGCCGCGAGCGCAAGACCAACCCCTACGTGGGCGGCACCTGAGCCGATGCGTCAGTCAGTCTTGACGCGCTCGTACAGCGGCATCACCTTGGGCAGGTTGGCCTCGATGTCACCGATACGGGTGGTGCCGGACGGGTGGGTGGACAGCCACTGTGGCGGCGCGCCTTTGTTGGCTGCGCTCATTTTTTGCCAAAGTGTCACGCCGGCGCGTGGGTCGTAGCCGGCACGGGCTGCCAGCTCCATGCCGACCAGGTCGGCCTCGGACTCGTTGTCGCGGCTGAATTGCAAGCTGAGCAATTGCGCGCCGTAGTTGGTCACCGTTTGCCCGATCTGACCCAGCCCAAGCAGTTGCGTCAGCAGGCTGGCGCCGATGTTGGTGGCCGTGCTCTTGCCCATGCGTTCGCGTGCGTGCTCCCGCAGGGCATGGGCCACTTCATGGCCCATCACCATCGCCACCTCGTCATCGGTCAACTTGAGCTGGTCCAGAATGCCGGTGTAGAAAGCAATCTTGCCGCCGGGCATGCAAAAAGCATTGATCTGCTTGCTGCCGATCAAGTTCACCTCCCACTGCCAGTTGGCGGCGCGCGGGTTCCATTGCAGCGCGTGCGGGATGATCTTGGCGGCAATGGCGCGCAGGCGCATCAACTGGGGGTGGTCTTTCCCCGCCAAGGCCTTTTTTTCATTGGCTTGCTGCAGCATTTGCTGGTACTGCTCCGCCGACGATCGCTCCACGCTGTCGGCCGGCACCAGGTTGCTGAAGGCCGAATTTCTGCCAACATCTACGCCTTCGCGCGTCTGAGCTGTGGCCGGAAGTCCTGTGAAGAGGGCCAGAGCAAGTGCGAGGGTGGGCGCAGACGCAACCCGCCAAGGCCTGGCGTGACAGGACGGGTTTGACACAGTAGGTTTAGTGAAAAGCACAAATTTCATAAGTCAGCGCGTATTATTCTCTAATGTCATCAGATGCCGCCACCGCCAGCCAAATCAAGCCCACTTGGCTCGCCACCTTCAGGGTCTACCTCGAGCCACCCACGCTGCGCATGCTGGCGCTGGGCTTTTCAGCCGGGCTGCCCTTGCTGCTGGTACTGGGCACTCTGAGTTTCTGGCTGCGTGAGGCGGGCGTTGACCGCACCACCATAGGTTACCTGAGCTGGGTCGGACTGGCCTACGCCTTCAAGTGGGTGTGGGCGCCGCTGGTCGACCGGCTGCCGATTCCGCTGCTTACCCGGTTGCTCGGGCGGCGGCGCAGTTGGTTGCTGTTTTCGCAGTTGGCCATCATGGCCGGGCTGGTGGCCATGTCCTTCAATGACCCGCAGCAGGCCTTGCAGCCGGTGGTATGGGGGGCGCTGGCGGTGGCTTTTGGCTCGGCCACGCAAGACATTGCGCTGGACGCCTACCGCATCGAATCCGCCGACACCGACCGGCAAGCCGCCCTGGCTGCGGCCTACCAGACGGGTTACCGGCTGGCCATGATCTGGGCCGGCGCCGGCGTGCTGTGGATTGCCGCGCGAGCCGAGGTGGCGCAGGCCGCTAATTACCAGTTTGCCGCCTGGCAAACCGCCTACCTGGTGATGGCGGCCAGCATGGCGGTGGGCGCGCTCACCGTGCTGCTGTCGCCCGAACCCGTGCATGCACCGATGCCGGTAGCTCGCAACCTGGGTGACTGGTTGCGCAGTGCGCTGGTCGAGCCTTTTGCTGATTTTTTGCGCCGCTACCAATGGCAGGCGGCACTCATCCTGGCGCTGATCGCCGTTTACCGCATCAGCGACGTGGTCATGGGCATCATGGCCAACCCTTTTTACGTGGACATGGGATACACCAAGGCCGAAGTGGCGGCCGTCACCAAGATCTATGGCGTGATCATGACGCTGGTGGGTGCCTTTGTCGGTGGGGCGTTGGCCATGCGGCTGGGGGTGATGCGGGTGCTGATGCTGGGCGCGGTGTTGAGCGCCGCCAGTAACCTTCTGTTTGCCCTGCTCAGCACGCGCGGGCACGACCTCACTGGCCTGATTTGGGTGATCTCGGCCGACAACCTGGCGAGCGGCATCGCCTCGGCGGCCTTCATTGCCTACCTGTCGAGCCTGACCAACATCAGTTACTCGGCCACCCAATACGCGCTGTTCAGCTCCATGATGCTGCTGCTGCCCAAGTTTCTGGCTGGCTACTCTGGCCGCTATGTGGATGCCTTTGGTTACCCCAACTTCTTCATCGCCACGGCGCTGCTTGGGGTGCCGGTGCTGCTGCTGGTGTGGCTGGCCTCGCGCATCCGGCTGCGCTAACGGCCGCACGGGCTGGCGGGTTTACTTAACTTTACTGCCACTTTAGGCTGCAGACTGCTGGCGGGCCTAGACTGTCCCCATGAGCCACCAACTGTTGATGATCGAGGACGACGCGCGCCTGGCCCGTATGGTGGCCGATTACCTGGGTCAATCGGGCTTTGGCGTCAGTATCGCGGGTGACGGGCAGCAGGGCCTGGCGGCGGTGCAGGCCAATGCGCCTGAGCTGGTGATTCTGGACCTGATGCTGCCTGACATGGATGGTCTGGAGGTGTGCCGCCGCATCCGGGCGCTGCCCGGCGCATTGGCGCGCACCCCGGTGCTGATGCTGACCGCCAAGGGCGACCCGATGGACCGCATCATCGGCTTGGAAATTGGCGCCGACGACTACCTGCCCAAGCCCTTTGAGCCGCGTGAGCTGCTGGCGCGCATCCGCGCCGTGCTACGCCGGCATGTCGACGGCCCGCCCGCTGAGCACCCGGTGCTCTGCCCAAGCGTGTGCTTCGTCAAGCTGTTGGCGGCAGTGACGGCGGCGATGGTGAGGACCCTGACATTTCGGTGCAGACAGCCGACGGCGGCGGCGCGAGCGTCCATTTGGGCGCCGTGGTGCCAAAAGCGACGCTCGAGGCACTACTCCCGCGCCCGTTGCGATGGGTGTCGGTCATGCGCTGCTGCGATGTGATCCAGGCCGCATATGCGCGCCTGCCAGGGCCCTCGCTGGATGCCCTCGACAACGTTATCGAGGGCATGCTCGTGCCTTGGCTGGCGCCGCAATTTGTGTTCATCATGTTCCCTGGACAGGGCTCAAGCGAAGAGCTGATCGCGTGGGTGCACGTCGAATGTGCCGACGAAGCCCGAACGCGGATCGCGCCGCTGCTGCAGCTGACAACCGAGACGATCGACTTCCAGGTGGCGGTGGCGCGCACGATTCCCACGCACGCAAGCGGCGTCGGTGGGGAAGCGGGTGATCCCCTAGCGTATGGGTATGCCACGGCTGGTGAGACGAATGGCACCAGCGTGCCGGCCGCGGCCCCGTCGGCGAGGTACATGAGGCTGGTCGCCTCCTTGGCATCGGACCGCGGGCAAAAGAAGGCATTCGAGCACTACCGCTCACGGCGCGGTCTCGCACGCGACCACCGCGTCGTGTCCGTGCGCGTGATGGCCAATGGCACCGCCTCGGTGATGGCGGCCAATTGCGAACCTCTGACGGCGCCCGTGGGTGCCACGTTACCCAGACGCAACGGGCGTGGGGGTGGCGGCGCCAGCGCGGCACAAAAGTCGAGCCTCGCGCTCTCGCCGGACGCGGCGGCGGTACTTGCAGCGTTGCTCGGGCCGACAGCACAGTTCAAAGTGAAGCCTGGGCAAGCGGAAGAACGTCAGACTATCCGCTTTGAGGCAGATGAGCTGCCAGACGAGGATGGCGATTATGGGGACCGGCTCCCCTCGATCATTCGTGATCGGCCGTGGGGCGTTCGGCTACTTTGCCTGATGGCGTCGGGCCATCGCGACCGCCTTCTGCGGATCGATACTTCCGACCCAACCAATCAGCCAGGCGGCCTTGCCATCAAGACATCAGCACGTCTTGGCCTCGAATGGACCCTT
>CALPLW020000330.1 GCA_943324505.2 Comamonas sp. lk | reverse complement strand
TGCAAACCCAGGACATGCGCAGCATCCGACGGTGTGAAACCGCTGAGCTGGACCAATCCTTTGCGCCTCAGCGAGCTGATCGCACGCTGCGCAGACAGTGAAGATGCCACCCTGCGCAAGGCTTGCGGACGTTCGCCAATCTGGTCCAGGACCTCCCGCTCGCGTGCGGTCAACTCACCTGTGGGTGCATCAGCACGGGCGCCGAAAGGCAACAGCACGAACCGCCCCTGCATGGAATTGCCGCCATCGACGTCGGCCAAGTCCGCCTCTAGCATGGCCAGCACCTCGGGGTAGCGCTGGCCTATCAGCGCCACCGGTACGATGCGCTGTGTGCTGATGCTGAGCTTGCCCTGTGGCCCAAGCAACACTTCGCTGTCGCCGCCCAAGCCAATGGTGCGAACATCAATCGCCCGCACCATGGTGCGCCAGCCTCCGACCTCGGCGCCATCCAATGCGACGCGTGGTCGCCCATTGAGCAGAACACCCAGGTCCGTGGTGGTGCCTCCCATGTCTGACATGATGAAGCTGTCCAGCCCCGACAGCCATTGGGCACCAACCAGGCTGGCGGCGGGCCCAGACAACACGGTTTCGATGGGTCGGGTGACCACGGATTCGGCCAGCGCCAGGGTGCCGTCGCCCTTGACGATCATCAGCGGGCAACGAATTTGCAGCTGCGCCATGGCCCTTTGCACAGCCTCAATCATATTGCTCACCCGGGAGATCAACCGGGCATTGAGGGCCGCCGTCAGGGCCCGGCGCGGCGCATCGAGCGAGGAAGACAGTTCGGTAGATAAGGTCACCGGCTTGCCCGTGCGAGCCACAATCAGCTCACGTGCTGCGTGCTCATGTGCCGCATTGCGAACGGCAAAGGCTCCCGCCACGGCGAAGGCGTCCACTTTGTCAGCCATCCGTGAAAGCGCAGCCTCCAACGCCTCCAGATCCAGCGGCACGCGGGCGTCGCCGTTGTGGTCGTGCCCTCCAGCCACCGACTCGATTGGCATGCCAGGGAAGGCTTGGGCGATACCGGTGCGCGTGACCATGGCTGGGTCAAAACCGATCAACACCACGCCGACGGCACTGCCATGACCTTCCACCACCGCATTGGTGGCCAGGGTGGTCGATACCGACACCAGCGAGATATCTTGCGGCTGCAGGCCTTGCGGCAACAAGCCGACAGCCCGGGTGATCGCCTCAGCAACGCCAATAGCCAGGTCACCCTTGGTCGTGATGGCCTTGGCAGACGCAATGACGCGGTGACTGGCAGCGTCAATGATGACCGCGTCTGTGTAGGTGCCACCGGTGTCCACCCCCACCAGGTAGGACGACGACGGGGATTGATTACTTGCGTGAACGGTCATGGTGGGTTATTCGGGGATGAGATGGGGCCAATCATCGCATCCTGTCACGTCTTGATTCAGACCTGTGATTCACTTATGCTCAGACCGATGAGGCACACAACAAAAAAGGCACCGGCACCATGAAGACAGTCAAATCGTTTCCGCGCAAGGTCCGCGAGATCCCCCACATCCTGATTCCCCTGCCCGACGGTACCCAACTTGGAGCAAGGCTGTGGCTGCCAAAAGATGCCGATAAAAACCCGGTGCCGGCAGTGCTTGAATACCTGCCCTATCGCAAGCGCGACGGCACCATCGTGCGCGATGCCTTGACCCACCCCTACTTGGCAGGTCATGGCTATGCCTGCGTGCGGGTGGACATGCGCGGTAACGGCGACTCGGACGGCATCATGCTTGACGAGTACGCCGAACAGGAGCTGGCCGACGCCGAGGCCGTGATCGCCTGGCTGGTGCAGCAACCCTGGTGCACGGGCAAGGTTGGCATGATGGGCATCTCTTGGGGTGGCTTTAATGGTCTGCAGGTTGCGGCGCGCCGACCACCTGGCCTCAAGGCCATCATCACCCTGTGCTCCACCGACGACCGCTACAGCGACGACATCCACTACAAGGGCGGCTGCCTGCTCAACGAGAACCTGGGCTGGTCGGCCACTATGTTTGCTTACTCTTCACGCCCGCCAGACCCAGCGCTGGTCGGCGACCGCTGGCGAGACATGTGGATGGCGCGACTCCAGGCCGAGCCCTTGCTGGCCATCCCCTGGCTGGAACACCCACACCGTGATGCCTACTGGAAACATGGCTCAGTGTGCGAAGACATCGGCACCATTGATGCCGCCGTGCTGGCCATTGGCGGCTGGAACGACGCCTACACCAATGCCGTACCACGTCTGGTGAGCAGCATTCAGGCGCCCGTCAAAGGCATCATTGGCCCTTGGGCGCACAAGTACCCCCATTTCGCTGTGCCTGAGCCGCGCATCGGCTTTTTGCAGGAAGCGCTGCGCTGGTGGGACCGTTGGCTTAAAGACCAGCCGACCGGGGTCGAGCAAGACCCAGCCTTTCGCACTTACATCATGGACCTGGGCCGGCCCGGCGCCTCTGTGGCACATATCCCCGGACGCTGGGTCAGCGACCAGGTGTGGCCAGCCGACCGGCATGAACTGCAGCGCTGGCACCTGAACCCAGACGGTCTGAACCGCGACGCCGGCGCCAAAATCAAACGACCCATCAGCTCGCCGCAACATACCGGCGCTGACAGCGGTGAGTACTGCATCATCTGGATGGGCCCGGAGTTCCCGGGGGACCAGCGGCAGGACGACGCTGGCTCGCTGACTTTTGATGCGGCGCCCTTGGCGAGGGATATTGACTTGGTCGGAGCGCCGGTTTTGAACCTGCGAGTCAGCGCCAACCGGCCAGTGGCAGTGGCAGCCGTAAGACTGAACTCAGTGTGGCCAGATGGCGCAGTGTCCCGCCTGACTTACGCCGTGGCTAATCTGTGCCATCGCGACAGTCACGAACACCCTGAAGCCCTCGAGCCAGGCAAAACCTACACGCTGAAAATCCAACTCGATGACGTGGCCTACCGCATTCCCAAGGGCCACCGCCTGCGGGTCTCGATTTCAACCAGTTACTGGCCGTTGATCTGGCCAGCCGCCGAACCGGTGACGCTGACCGTGCAGACCGGGGCGAGCTACATCGATGTGCCAGTCCGCAAACCAAGCCGTAATGAAAAGGCGCCCGTTTTTGCCCCGGCAGAGGCCGCTCCAGCCGTCAAACTGACGGTACTGAACAAGCCCTGGAACAAAAGAGAATTGTTGGTGGACCAGCGCACCGGCGAGCGCCGCATGAGCATCGTTGATGACTTTGGCCGAAGCGTGATTGACGAGCACGGTCTGTGCACCTGGGGCTGTGGCCGTGAGACGTACAGCATACTGCCCGCTGATCCTTTGTCTGCTCGGCAGGAGTGCCATTGGTCCACCGAGACCTCACGTGGCGATTGGAAGGTGCGAACAGAGACTTACTCCACCATGACCGCCACGGCCACCCATTGGCATGTCACGGGTCGGCTCGAAGCCTACGAAGGCGACAAAAAAGTCTTGGTACGCGAATGGGACAAAAAAATCAGGCGCAGCTTGCTTTAGCTCAAGCCCCGCCCGATCGCCGACCTCGCCCGCGGGCGAGGTTGGCACCTGGCGCCGCGCCACCCAGGCGACTTTGCTCACCGCCCCATTGCGCTCGTGCGCCTGTTGAAACATCACCCAACTGGCTCACAATGGCTTCCAGCGCTGGGCTGCTGCCACGCGTATGGCCATCAAGCGCCTCGCGCATCGCACGAAGATGTTTTGCAGTGGTTCCACAGCAGCCGCCGATGATGCGAGCACCTGCATCGAGCGCCATTTTTGCGTACACGGACATCAGCTCGGGCGTGCCGTTGTAGCAGATCGCACCGTCCACGTACTGCGGTATGCCGCAGTTGCCTTTGGCAACTAACACCACCTCAGGTCCCATGGCCTCGGCCAGGTTATGGATGCAGGCCACCAACTCAGACGCGCCCGTCCCGCAATTGGTGCCGCAGGCGGCCAGGCGAGGCGTGAAGGTTTTCTCTAACCCGGCAAAGTCGCTGGGCGAAATACC
>CALPLW020000329.1 GCA_943324505.2 Comamonas sp. lk | reverse complement strand
GCCGCGTGCCAGGCCATCGAGCGCGATGCCGTCGGCCGGCGGGTTGAAGGCCGGCGCCATGAAGGTCTCCATGCAGTGGGCGATGGCGTCCATGCCGGTGGCGGCGGTCAGCTGCGGCGGCAGGCCCAGTGTGAGCTCGGGGTCGCAAATGGCGGCCTTGGGCACCAGGTGCCAGGAGTGGAAGCCCAGCTTGCGCCCGTCGTCCACGATCAAAATGGCGCCCCGCGCGACCTCGCTGCCGGTACCGCTGGTGGTGGGCACGGCAATGATGGGCGCCACCCGCTCGCTGATGCGGGCCGAGCCGCCTTCGATGGTGGCGTAGTGGGTCAGTGGTCCCTCGTGCGAGGCTGCAATGGCCACGCCCTTGGCGCAGTCGATGGCGCTACCGCCACCGAGCGCGATCAGGCCGTCACAACCCTGGGCACGGTACACGGCAGCGGCGGCGCGCACAGCGGCCTCGGTCGGGTTGGACGGGGTCTGGTCAAACACCGCCACCGGCCAGCCCGGCAGCACATCGAGCGCGCGTTGCAGCAGGCCGGCGGCCTTGACACCGGCGTCGGTGACGACCAGCGGGCGGCTGATACCAACGCGTTCGCACTCTTGCCTGAGCAGCGAGATTGCGCCAAAGTCGAACTGGATCTGGGTGATGTAGTTGATGAAGGCCATGGTGTTGCGGTGTACGATCTGAAAACTGAACTGTAACAACAAGCACCCGGCCCGTGTGGCCGACAACCTACCCAGCCATGACCACACCGCGCCGCGAAGACTTTCGTTTTATCAACCCGCTGCGGGTGCGCTGGTCTGAAGTAGACCAGCAAAAAGTGGTGTTCAACGCCCACTACCTCACCTACTTTGACATCGGCATCACCGATTACTGGCGCGCCATGGCCATTCCCTACGAGGCCAGCATGCCCGGCCTGGGCGGTGAGCCCTTCGTGCGTAAGGCCACGGTGGAGTTTCACGCCTCGGCCCGGCTGGACGACCAGCTTGAGGTGGGCCTCAAATGCGCGCGCATCGGTACCTCGTCCATGGGGTTTGTGGGCGGCATTTTTAGAGACGAGCAGTTGCTAATCAGCAGCGAACTGGTCTATGTGTTTGCTGACCCCATCGCCCAGGTGTCGGTGCCGGTACCGCCGCGTTTGCGCGAGATCATGCTCGGCTATGAGGCCTGCGAACCCATGACCCATGCAGAGGTCGGCTCGTGGTCGGTTCTGCATCAGGAACTGCAAGCGCTTCGGCAGGAGGCGGGTGTGGCAGCGGCCGCGAACGCACAGGACGCAGCCGCCGTGCATGTGCTGCTGCGCAACCGGCTCGGTCTCCCGGTTGCCTGCGGCCGCCTGCTGCCGGCGGTGGCGGGGGTGTCCACCATCGACCGGTTGGGCGTGTACCGCGTGTTGCGCGGCTCTCACTATGGTCGCACGGTGTTGATGGCCCTGCTGAAAGCCGCCACCGACCGGGGCGACTTGAGCGTACAGGTTCATACGCCACGCGGCAGCCGCGGCTTTTTCGAGCGCCAGGGTTTTGCAGCCACCGGTGAGCCGTTTGAGGTGGATGGCGTGGTCTGCACCACGCTACGCCACGCCCTGTCATCGTCATCCCCGACGTGATCGGGGATCCATCGCACCCTGCCTAAATATCAGCCAGCAACGGGTAGGGCGGCGGGCTCAGCGTCAGATTGGGGCCGATGGCGCTGCCCAGGTGCAGATCGCCAGCCTCGACTGCGCTGAGCTGCAGCGACACGATGGCGCCCCAGCCATCGCCCACTTCTGCTGGCACGGCGGCCGCCTGCGCCACGGTGCCGCAAGGCTGCTCCGGCTCGCTCGCCTGGAAAATCTCAGTTCCGGCCTGCATTGCAGCATCAGCATGCGCCAAAAAGGCGCGGCGCTTGAGCGTGCCACGAAACTGGCTGCGTGCCACCACCTCCTGGCCCGGGTAGCAGCCTTTTTTGAAGTTGACGCCGCCGACCGACTCGTAATTGAGCATTTGCGGCACAAAGGCGTCCACCACCGGCGGGCTGACCATGGCGATGCCGCTGCGTACCTCGCCCCAGGCCCACACGGCCGCGTCCAGCGCCGGGCCCTCAGGCGCCGGCGTGCCCACTGGCGCCACCCACAGGCCGCGCCGGACACCGTCTGCCGGGTACAACACCACCAGGGACGCAGCATCAAAATCGAGCTTGGCCCAGGTGGGGTGGTCATTCTTCATGATGGAATCCATAGCGCTGCCGGCCAGGCCCGTCACTGAAAAATCTGCACTGGCGTCCGTCAGTTTGGCCTTGGCGCGCAGCACAAACATGGACAGGCGCTTGAGCGTGGGCGCCAGGATGTCTTGGGGGCAGACCATCAGCAGCTCGGTCGGGCTGCGTTTGAAGACCACAAAACTGGCCTGCATCCGGCCCTTGGCTGAGCAGAAGGCTGCCAGCCGCGCCTCGCTCAGGCCGAGCAGGGCGACGTCTTGTGTGAGCTGGCCGTGCAGGAAACTGGCGGCGTCCTGACCTTCGGCCCGGATCACGCCATACTGGGGCAGGGGGGCAACGCCATGCAGGGGGGTGTTCATGGGCTGAATTATCATGCGGGCCTGATGACAACGGGGGCTTTAGGGCTGTGCGTCGATTTTTAACCGTGCTGGGCGTTCTGGCCGCCCTGCTGGGTGGCGCGGCGCTGTGGTGGCTGAACCATGACCTGCAGCCGGGCTCGCAGCCACTCGAATTGGCGGTCGACCCCGGCACCGCCCCGCGCGGTGTGGCGCAGGCGGTGCAAGATGCCGGTGCCCGGGTCAACCCGCTGCTGCTGTACGGCTGGTTCAGGCTGTCCGGGCAATCACGCCAGATCCGCGCCGGCAACTACGAGATTGAGCCGGGCAGTACGCCGCGCAGCCTGCTGCGCAAGCTGGTGCGCGGCGAAGAATCGCTGCGCAGTGTGACGCTGGTGGAAGGCTGGACGCTGCGCCAGGTGCGTGCCGCGCTACAAAAAGAAGAGCTGCTCAGGCCCGATACACAAGGGCTGGCGCCAGAAAAGATCATGGAAGCCCTGGGCCTGCCCGGGGTGCCGGCTGAGGGCCGTTTCTACCCCGACACCTACAGTTACGCCCGCGGCAGCAGCGATCTGGCCCTGCTCAAGCGCGCGGTGCACGCCATGGACCGCAAGCTGGCCGCGGCCTGGCAACGCCGCACGCCGGATTCACCGCTGCGTACGCCTCAGGAGTTGCTGGTGCTGGCCAGCATCATCGAAAAGGAAACCGGCCGCGCCAGCGACCGGCCGATGATCAGCGGCGTCTTCAACAACCGGCTGAGCATTGGCATGCCGCTGCAAACTGACCCGACGGTGATTTATGGCATGGGTGAGGCCTTTGACGGCAATTTGCGCCGTCGCGACCTGCTAGCCGACACGCCCTGGAACACCTACACCCGCCGCGGCCTGCCGCCTACACCGATCGCCATGCCGGGCTGGGGCTCCTTGCAGGCGGCAGTGCAGCCGGCCAGCACGCAGGCGCTGTATTTTGTGGCGCGCGGTGACGGCAGCAGCGCCTTCAGCGCCAGCCTGGAAGAGCACAATCGGGCGGTGAACAAATACCAGCGGGGACAGTGACCGGATGGCTACAGCGACGACAGGCAAGACAGGCATCTTGATCAGTTTTGAGGGCATCGATGGGGCCGGCAAATCGACCCATATCGAGGCTTTGGCGCAGGCCTTTCGGGCCCAAGGCCGCACACTCACCCTCACACGCGAGCCCGGTGGCACGCCACTGGCAGAGAAACTGCGCCTGCTGCTCTTGCACGACCCGATGGACGCCATGACCGAGGCGCTGTTGGTGTTTGCAGCCCGACGCGACCACCTGCAAACCTGTATTGAGCCAGCACTGGCGCGCGGCGAAGTGGTGCTTTGCGACCGATTCACCGACGCAAGCTTTGCTTACCAGGGCGGCGGGCGTGGTTTTGATTTCGAAATGCTCTCATATTTAGAGCAACAAGTGCAGGCGCGACAAGGGTTGGAGGCCAATTTGATTCGCCAACCTGACCTGACAGT
>CALPLW020000328.1 GCA_943324505.2 Comamonas sp. lk | reverse complement strand
GGTGCGGTTTCGCGAGCCCCGCCTTTATATGGACCGGGCGTTGGCGGGCAATGCCCTGGCCCAAAACACCGAGGTCAGCCGCGCTGACTTGGCGTTTGAGTACATGCTCAATGCCCTGCGCCTCAAAGACGGTTTTGCCTTGCCCCAGTTCACCGAGCGCACCGGCCTGCCCGTAACGGCCATTGCGCAGGCGCTGGAGCAAGCCGAGCGCCGTGGGCTGATTGAGCGCGACCTGGGCCGCGTGCGGCCCAGCGTGCGTGGTTTTGATTTTCTTAACGACCTGCAGGCCTTGTTCTTGCCGCCCAGTGGGCCTGGGTCCACTTAGGCTTTTTGCTACTTAATAAATAGCAATAAACCCAATGAATACGGGGCCTAGAGGCACTTTTTACTATAAAAATTCGTCGGTATAGGCCAGGTCAGGTCAGGTTAGGCCAGGCCAGGCCAGGCCAGGCCAGGCCAGGTCAGGCCCGGTCAGTCTTGGTGGTGGGTCAGTCAGCTTGGAAGCCCGAGGCCTTGATGGGTGGCCCCCAGATCGCCTTGTCGTCGGCCAGCCTACGCGTCATGTCGTCGGCCGAGTTGGGGCTGCTGGTCAAACCAAGTTTGTCGAGCCGGTCCACCACATCAGGCAGGCGCAGCGCCGCTTGCAGCGCGGCGTTGATGCGGTTGGTGACGGTACCCGGCATGCCGGCCGGCCCGAACAGGCCAAACCAGGCGCTGGCATCAACCGCAATGCCCTGCTCCTTGAAGGTGGGAACATCTGGAAACTGCGGTGTGCGCTGGCTGCTGGAGACTGCCAGCAGCCGCAGCTTGCCAGCCCGGTACTGTTCTGCAAACTCGGCCGGAGTGTCAAAGCCAATGGCGATCTGTCCACCCAGCAGGTTTTGCACCATGGGTGCGCCACCCTGAAACGGCACATGGGTCAGCGACAGCTTGGCGTTGGCGGCCAGCATTTCACCCAAAAAGTGCGGCATGGAGCCGGCGGCTGGCGAGCCATAGTTGGCCTGAGCCGGGTTGGCCCGAAACCAGTCAATCAGCTCGCGCATGTTTTTGGCCGGCGTCGCAGGCCCGGCGGCCAGCGCCAGCGGAAAGGTGACTGTGTTGCCAACGGCCGTGAAGTCTTTGCTGGTGTCGTACTTGATGCTCTTGAACACCAGTGGCTGAACCACCATCACCGCAAAGGGCGCCAGCATCAGGGTGTTGCCGTCAGGCGCAGCGTCTTTGACGGCTTGAGCCGCAATGCGCCCACCGGCGCCGGCCCGGTTTTCCACGAGCACCGGCACGCCCAGGCTGTCTTTCATTTTGTCGGCCAGCACGCGGGCCGTGATGTCAGCCGAGCCACCTGCTGGAAACCCCACCAATATTTTGATAGGTTGGCCTTGCGCCCAAAGTGGCAGCATGGCCAGGCTCAGGCTGGCGGCCGCCAGGCTGTGCAGGATGTGTTTGCGGTTCATGGCAGAGCGCTCCTTGTAAGATGAGTGATCACCTGACCCCTCTACCGCGAAGGATACCTGATGCCCCGTTTGCAACCCCTGAGCCCGGACACCACGCCGGAGCTCAAAAGCCACTTTGATTTTTTTCTGGGCACGCTCGGCTTCACACCCAACAGCGTGCTGACCATGCAGCGCCGGCCGCGCCTGGTGCAGGCTTTTGCCCAGCTCAACGCGGCGGTGATGGACCCGGCCGGCGAGGTGGATCTGGGGCTGCGCCGCCTGATCGGCCACCTGGCCAGCAAGGCCAGCGGTTGCCTGTACTGCCAGGCGCACACCCTGCTGGGTGCCCACAATTTTGGGGTGACCGACGAGAAGTTGGCTGCGGTATGGCACTACGCCAGCAGCCCGCTCTACACAGCCGCTGAGCGGGCTGCGCTGGACTTTGCCCTGGCGGCGGCCAGCCAGCCCAATGCCGTGGACGACGCGATCTTTGCTGAACTGCAGCGCCACTGGACCGAGGGCCAGATCGTGGAGATCTTGGGGGTGGTGGCGATGTTTGGTTTTTTAAACCGCTGGAACGACAGCATGGCCACCACGCTGGAGGCCGTGCCAACGGCAGTGGCCACTCAGGCCGCTCAGACGGCCGGCGCGACCGACTGGGGACCGGGCAAGCACGCACCCAGTTGAGCCCTCGCCAGCCTGATTGGTCTATCGGTCTGCCTGCTCCGCTCAGGGCATGTTTTTGGCAGAGTAAACCAGGCTGACGGTGGCGTCGGCCGGCACGGCCGGCATGCTGTCGTTCCAGGTTTCCCATTGGCTGCGCATGGCGATCAACCGCGCCGGCTCGTCGCCCGCGCGGTTGGCGCGCTCGCGCTCGTCGGCCGACAGGTCAAACAGGTACTCATGGCCGTCGACCGACAGGTATTTCCAGTCGCCGTCCCGCAGCGCGCGTTGTTGCCGGTGGCTCATGCGCCAGTGCATGGGTCGCGGCAGCGTGTGGGTGGGCTCGTGCAGCAGCGGCAGCAGTGACACGCCGTCCAGCGGGTAATCGGGGTGTGGCAGTACGCCTGCGGCATCGAGCAGGGTGGCCGTCCAGTCCATGGTCATGCAGTGCTGCGTGCTGACCTGCCCCGGGGCGATGCGGCCCGGCCAGTGTGCAATCCAGGGCACGCGGATGCCGCCTTCGGTCAGGTCCATCTTGCCGCCCACCAGCGGCCAGTTGTCGGAGAAGCGCTCGCCGCCGTTGTCGCTGGTGAACACGAGCACGGTGTTGTCGGCCAGACCGAGCAGCTGCAGCGTGGCCAGCACCCGGCCAATGCCTTCGTCCATGTGGTGGATCATCCGCTGGTAGGTGTGGATGTTGCCGCCATTGAGGTGCACGATGCCATTGCCCAGTGTCGCGGCCAGGGTTTCGTCGTCGCGGGTCTCCCAGGGCCAGTGCGGCGCGGTGTAGTGCAGGCTCAAAAACAGCGGCTGACCGGTGGGGCCCACGCGTTCGATAAAGTCGACCGCGTGGTCAGTGATCAGGTCGGTCAGGTAGCCAGACTGGCGCTGCTCCTGGTCGCCCAGGTACAGGTCATGCTGGCCGGTGGAGTTGCAGTGTGTGAAATAGTCGACCCCGCCCGACATCGGCCCAAAGAACTCGTTGTAGCCACTTTTCAAGGGGCTGAAGTGGGGTGGGTAGCCCAGATGCCACTTGCCCATCAGCGCCGTGTGGTAGCCAGCGCCGCGCAACAGTGAAGGCAGGGTAGGGTGCTCGGGCGGCAGACCCAGCGTGCTGCTGCCCCGGCTTTTGCTGTTGATCGGTTCCTCGGCGGCGCCACGCAGCCGGTACTGGTAGCGCCCGGTCATCAGCGCAAACCGGGTGGGTGAGCAGACCGGCGAGTTGGCATAGCCCTGGGTGAACTTCAGGCCGTTGCCAGCCAGTTGATCGAGCACGGGCGACACAGGCCCGAACCGGGCTGGGCGGCCGCCGTAGCAGCCCAAGTCGGCGTAGCCCAGGTCGTCGGCCACGATGTAGATGATGTGGGGGGCCTGCATGGGGGCCGATCAGATGGGCAGGCGGTCGCGCAGCCGGTAGTAGCCGATGGACGGCGCCAGGAACCAGGGGTTGCCGCTGTAGAGAGGCCGGGTTTCAAAAGGCAGCCCGTTCAGTGCGGTCTGGCCTTCTTTGAGGCCCAGCACCTGCTGCCCGATGCGCATGCCAAAGTAGCTGGAGGTGCCCACGCCGGCGCCACAGTAGCCCATGGCGTAGTGCATGCCCTCGTGCTTGCCCAGGTGCATCAGCTCATCAAAGGTGTAGGCGACAAACCCGCACCATGAGTGGCTGATCGGCACCTCGGCCAGCTCAGGAAAAATGGCGGCCATGTCGGCGTGCAGCTTGGGGCCGCTGATGCGCGGGTTGGTTTCCTGGTGCGACACGCGGCCGCCAAACAGGATGCGGCGCCGGTCGGGCGAGGCGCGGTAGTAAAACACCACCTTGCGCGTGTCGCTGACGATGCGGTTTTTCGGGATCAGCCGGTCCATCAGGCCGTCGGGCAGCGGGTCGGTGGCGATCATGTAGCTGCCGATCGGGATCACGCGGCGCTGCAGCCAGGGGGTCAGGTT
>CALPLW020000327.1 GCA_943324505.2 Comamonas sp. lk | reverse complement strand
GCACAGTTCTGCTGTGGGTGTCATAGATGGCAGCACGGTCCGCGCAGGCACACGGATGAAGGTCAAGGGCATCGCCTTGGCGGCGCCAGTCAATGGTCAGTTCCAGATTTCCGGTACCACGGTGGACCTATCACAGGCGCAGATCAAGTCCAGCGGTGGTGCCACCAGCATAGTTGCTGGGCAGGTCATGGAAGTCAAAGGGCTCTGGAATGGCACCCTCTTGCAGGCCACCGACATTGAGCTTGAAGGCTATCGGGAAAGCCAGGTGGGCGGTCGTCATGAACTGTACGGCGCGATCAGCAGCCTGAACGGCAGCATGGCGGTGGTCAATGGTGTCATAGTGGACTTGGCCCGTGGACGGTTTGAGCACGGTAGCCTGGCTCAGGTCGCGGTTGGCAGTTATGTGGAAATCAAAGGCAATCTGCTTGGCAACGTCTTGCAGGCCAACAAGGTCGAGTTGAAATCAGCAGCCACGGCCAATGGTGTCAGTTACGAGCAGTTCGGGCCCGTGTCAGGCTTTGTCTCCATGGCTGACTTCCAGCTCAATGGCTTGCAGGTGGATGCCTCGCGGGCACGCTTTGAGCATATTGGCGCTGCCGGTCTGGCCAATGGCGTGTATGTTGAAGTGAAGGGCGTCCAAGACAGCCGCGGCGTTTTCCTCGCCAGCAAACTTGAGCTCAAATCGCAGGCGCATGACTGAGCCAGTTGGCGGTAGTCTTTGGCGTCAGGCGCCCAGCCGCGCCAGCACCGCGGCCGGGCTCAGGTCATTCAGGCAGCGGGTGTGGCCCAGCGGGCAGCTGCGCTCGAAGCAGGGCGCGCAGTCCAGCGGCGGCTGCCGCACACCCAGTGCCGCCGCCACATGCATCAGGCCCGAATCATTGATTGCTATCAATTTTGTAGCATAAATGATAGATAGGGCAAGGCCTAGAGCCGTTTTTCCTGCTAAGTTCTGGCACTTTCCGGGAGTCTGGGTGTTGACTTCCGTGGCAATGGTTTCGCGCAGTTCGGCTTCTTTGGCCGAGCCCAGCAGCAGCACCGGGCCATCCAATTGCCGTGCCAAATCAGCTGTCTGTGGTTCTTGGTGGAAGCCCTATACCCGAGTAGGGCTGCGGTTTTTAGATTCAAGAGGAGATTTTTGGGTTCAGTACACGAGCCAGGCGGTGAGACCTCAAAGCCCATAGACCTGCCGGACCGCCCCTTCGATGGCCGTCATGTCAGTCGCCGAGATTTCCCCTAGGTATTTGCCAATGCGCAGCTTGTCGATGGTACGCACCTGGTGGCACAGCGCCACAGAGTCCGGACCGGCTGACGGCACGCCAACCACGACCGGCGGCAATACTTTGGCAGAGGTGGACAGAGGCACGACACCCACTTGGCGCAATTTGGCGTTCAGGGGGGTAATTGAAAAAATCAGACAGGGCCGCGCGATGCCTTGCTGCTCGCTACCCCTTGTGGGCTCCAAGTTAACCCGATAGATCTGGCCGCGCTTGTAGTCCATGAACGAGGGCGATCAGGCCGGGTTGTCCAAGCCATCTGCGGATGTGGCTTCCCACAGCATTGCGTCGTCGCGGCATTCGGCGAAGGCTGGGTCGGTCATAAAGGCGTCGGCCAAGCGCTCGAGTTCGGCTTCACGGACTGCCAGGGCCTGCTTCATCAACTCCTCCATCACACGGCTGCGCTCGCCGTGTGGCACCACAGCGTTGAAGCGCTGCAGGACAGGGGCGGAGAACGTGTAGGACGCTCGAAGGGTACTGGTTGCCATGGAGGTGGTGATGAAAGGATGCGCAGTATTACTGCGAACTGAACCAAGTGTATCGATTGCCCTGGCTTTGCGTCAAGAATCGTTGGAACCGGGGCGCCAAGTGGCGCGCTGGTGGTGTGACAGTGAGTCAGGGCCTGGGCGGATCAAGGCCCAGGCCCAAACCTCAAGCACCCAGCCGCGCCAGCACCGCGGCCGGGCTCAGGTCATTCAGGCAGCGGGTGTGGCCCAGCGGGCAGCTGCGCTCGAAACAGGGCGCGCAGTCCAGCGGCGGCTGGTAGGCCGGGTCGTCCTTGAGCCAGAGCACGCTGGCCAGCGAGTTCAGCGGCGGGGTGTGGTGCGGGCTACTGGAGCCGAACAGCGCCACTTGGCGCGCGCCCAGTGCCGCCGCCACATGCATCAGGCCCGAATCATTACTTACTATTAATTTTGTAGCATAAATGATAGACAGGGCAAGGCCTAGAGCCGTTTTTCCTGCTAAGTTCTGGCACTTTCCGGGAGTCTGGGTGTTGACTTCCGTGGCAATGGCGTCGCACAGTTCAGCCTCTTTGGCCGAGCCCAGCAGCAGCACCGGGCCATCCAATTGCCGTGCCAGCTCAGCAAAGTGGCCGGCTGGCCAGCGTTTGGCCGGGCCGTATTCTGAGCCCGGTGCCAATACGCTAAAGGCACCGGCTTGCAGGCCCAGGCTGGCCAGGTCGGCCGCCAGGGTTGTGTCGTCCACCTTCAGCCGCGGCTGGTCGGCGGCGATACCGGCCTCGCCGCTGAGGGCCGAGTAAAACGACACCATCGGCGGGCGCTTGTCCTTGGCCGGGTTTTTCAGGCGGTGGGTCAACAGGCCGATGCGCGCCTCACCCAGGTAACCCACGCGTTTAGGAATGCTGGCCAGAAACGGCAGCAGCGCACTTTTGAGCGAGTTGGGGCAGATGTAGGCTGTGTCGAACCGGCCACTCAGCTCGCGCGCCAAGCTGCGTCGGGCCTTGAACTGCAGTCCGCCGTGGGCAAAGGGGAACTCGATCACTCTGGCCACCTGGGGCATCAGACGGTAGACCGGCGCCACCCAGGGCAGGGCGCCAACCGTCAGACGCTCGCCGCGCGCGTGCAGCCGGCGCAGCAGCGGCTCGGTCATCACCGCGTCCCCGATCCATTGGGGCGCGATGACCAGCGACTCAGTGGTGGGCGCTGAAATGCTCGCCGTCCTTGAGCTTGTAGACGGTCCCGCAGTAGGGGCACTTGGCCTGGCCGCTGTGGGCCACGTCCAGGTACACCTTGGGGTGGCTGTTCCAGATTTTCATGTCGGCCAGTGGGCTGGGGCAATACACGCCCCCCTGGGCGTTCAGGTCTTTGGCAAGCAGTTCAATGGGGGGTTGGCTCATGGCGTTCTTTGTGGCGCCAGCTCAGACCTGGCTAAGCCAGTGCGCGTATTTCGGGTTCCGACCATTGACGATGTCAAAGAAGGCGCTCTGGATTTTTTCGGTGATCGGCCCACGGCTCCCGGCGCCAAGCTCGATGCGGTCTAGCTCACGGATCGGCGTCACCTCGGCCGCAGTACCGGTGAAAAAGGCCTCGTCGCTGATGTACACCTCGTCGCGGGTGATGCGCTTTTGAACCACTTCCAGCCCCAGGTCTTTGCAGATGTGGAACACCGTGTTTCGGGTGATGCCGTTGAGCGCGCCGGCTGACAGGTCGGGGGTGTAAACCACGCCGTCTTTGACCACAAACAGGTTCTCGCCGGCGCCTTCAGCTACAAAGCCCGAGGGGTCTAGCAACAGGGCCTCGTCGTAACCCTCGTCAGTGGCTTCCATATTGGCAAGGATCGAGTTGGTGTAATTGCTCACTGCCTTGGCTTGCGTCATGGTGATGTTGACGTGATGGCGGGTGTAACTCGAGGTCTTGACCCGGATGCCGCGCTTGAGGCCCTCTTCGCCGAGGTAAGCGCCCCAGGCCCAGGCCGCGACCATCAGGTGGATAGTGTTGCCTTTGGGGCTGACGCCCAGTTTTTTGTCGCCGATCCAGGTCAGTGGGCGCAGGTAGCAGGAGGCCAGCTTGTTCTCGCGCACCACGGCCTTCTGCGCTTCCATCACCTCTTCTTTGCTGAAGGGCAGCTTCATGCGCAGAATCTTGGCGCTGTTGAACAGGCGCTCGGTGTGCTCTGCGAGCCTGAAAATCGCCGTGCCATCGACCGTGTCATAGGCGCGCACGCCCTCAAAGGCGCCGCAGCCATAGTGCAGGGTGTGGGTCAGCACGTGGATCTTGGCGTCGCGCCAGTCCACCATCTGGCCGTCCATCCAGATTTTGCCGTC
>CALPLW020000326.1 GCA_943324505.2 Comamonas sp. lk | reverse complement strand
GTGGGTGGCGGGCAGGAAGGCGGCCTGCGTAGCGGTACCGAGAACATGCCCGGCATCGCTGCCCTGGGCGCGGTGCTGCAGGCCCTGCAGCGTGGCGGCATATTTGCCAGCCACGCGACGCTAAAGACTCTGCGTGACCAGCTGGAACACGCCCTGCGAAGCGCGTTCCCGGCCATCGTGTTCAACACCCCGCTCGAATACAGTTTGCCCACAACGCTCAATTTTTCGGTGCCTGGCCTGCCCAGCAAGCGGGTGCTGGACGTGTTTGACGCCGCCGGCCTGCGGGTGAGTGCGGGCAGCGCCTGCAGTGCCGGCAAGGCCGAGCCCAGCCATGTGCTGGTGGCCATGGGCCTGCCGGCCTGGCGCTGCAAGTCGGCGGTGCGGCTGTCCATCGGGCTTCTGAGCACCGAAGCGCAAGTTACTGCCGCCTGCGACGCTATTGCGCGTTGCGGTCAAGCGCTGGCGGCACTTGAAGCGGAAATTGAGCCAGGTTGGACCGTCCCCATCCTTTCAAGCCCGGCAGACGCCACCGCATTGGCCGCCGGCACCCTGCATTGGCATGAACTGGACGCCTTTTTGAACGCCCACCCGGCAGCCCAACTGGTGGACCTGCGTGAAGTGGCCGAGCAACAGGCAGGCGGTGGCCTGCGCCACGGCCACCGTACCGCCGTCAGCGCCCCGGTGAGCGAACTGCCACGCCACGACGCGCTGTGGTTTGGCGCCGGCACTGCCCCCGTGGTGCTGGTGTGCCGCAGCGGCAACCGCAGCCAGCAGGTGGCGCAGTGGCTGCACAGCCAGGGCCACACCACGGTGCGGCATCTGCATGGTGGCTTGGCGTTGAGGCCTTAGGCGGATCAGCTAAAAAAGCGCTGCATAAACGGATTCCCGGTGTCGGTTGATGCTGGCCAGCACATAGGGGTTTCGTATTGCACCAAAAAATCGGCGTCGCTGTGTTCCACGTCGAAATCATCCGTCCGAGCGGCAGAGCCAAACACCTCCAGGCGACGAATGCGGTAACGCTTGCATATGGCAGAGATGTCGGCGCGGTGTTGGGCGATGGCGGGATGCATGCTCGGTAGCTTAAGGGTTAGAGGCAGTCCTATGTCAAATGAGCCGTTAACCCCCGTCACTATTGAATCATTAGCTATCACAAATATAGCAAATTCAGCGCAGACCAGCCCCTCACTTCGATTCGTGTTTGGCGCCGTCGATCGCGGCCAGCCACTTGCATCCGGGCGGCGACAGGGCGGTGTAGGCGCCAAAGGCCCGGTCTCTGAACCCCCGGCACCGGGCGAGACGACGGCCGCACCCCGGCAAGCGCCAGCCTTGGGCGCATAAGCCAGCGCAGCGATGATGTCTGGTCTTGCCGCTGCAGCGACACGGCCTGCTGGGGCAGCGCGTGGGCAGCAACCCAGGGCAACAGCAGGGTGAGGCAGAGGTGAAGGGTTGGGTTCATGGCTGGCCTTCCGCAGCAAATGGTTGGCTTAACCTGATGGCAGCGGGTGTTATTTATGTACATCATGGTAATATACAAAAATGATCGATTTCGGCAAAATTGTTGGGTTCGACTGGGACGACGGCAATGCTCGGAAGAATGACAAGCATGGTGTATCCATGGCTGAGGCGGAACAGATTTTTTTCAATGCGCCCTTGTTGCTGCTGGAGGATGGCAGCCACAGCCAGCTGGAGCCCAGACTTCATGCCCTGGGTAAGTCCGACGAAGAACGACTATTGCACATCACGTTGACCCTGAGACGGTCTGGTCAGTTGATTCGCGTGATTTCCGCCAGGGACATGCACCGAAAGGAGCGAGCAGTTTATGAACAAAGCCACTAAGCCCATTCCGACATTTGCCAATGAAGCCCAGGAGCGAGCCTATTGGGAATCACATGATTCCGTGGACCACCTGGATTGGACCAAGGCCAAGAAGGCAACGATGCCGAATTTGAAGCCGACCACCAAGACGATTTCACTGCGCCTGCCGCAGCATTTACTGGACGCCATCAAGATCGCGGCCAACGCGCGCGACGTGCCCTACCAGTCCCTCATCAAGGTGTGGCTGCAGGAAAAGCTGCACAGCCACTGAATTGGCTATCGCAAACACCACCTGACATGTCCCTCCCCGCCCGCCAAGTCGCCATCGTCACCGGTGCCCTGGGCGGCATCGGCCGCGCCACGGTGCGCCGGCTGCTGCAAGACGGCTGGGCCGTGGCCGCCAGCTATGCGCAGGGGGTTGAAACGCCAGAGCAGGCGATGGCCCTGAAGGCTGAACTTGGCGAAGATGGCGAATTTGGCGACCGCATCAGCCTGCACCCCTTGAACCTGGCGCACAGCGCGTCCATTCGTGCGTTTTTTGCCGAAGTGCTGGCTGCCTGGGGCCGGCTGGATGCGCTGGTCAACAACGCGGCCGTGGGCACCGCCACCGTGGCCGACTACGCCAGCGAGAGCACCCAGCAAGACGAGCTGCTGCTGCACATCAACGCCGCCGGCACGCTGACCTTAACGCAGCTGTTTGTGGCCCAGTTACGCCGCCAGTGGGGCGACCTGGCTCTGGCAGAGCTGCCTGAGGCCAAGCTTGTGAGCATCAGCTCGGTGGGTGGCGGCATGGCGGCTTTTCCGCATTTTCGGTTGGCCGACGGTATGAGCAAGGCCGCCGTGGCCTTCATGACCCGCCAGATCGCCGCCGAGCATGTGCACACCCCGCTGGACGTGTTTGCCATCTGCCCCGGCGCCACCAACACCGGCATGTTCCAGGCCAGCACCCTGAACGCCATGAGCGACGCCGAGCGAGCGGCCTTTGTGGCCCGCCTACCGAAACAAAGGCTGATTCAGCCGCCCGAAATTGCCGAACTGATCGCCTTTTTGCTCACCCCCCACAGCCGCGTGCTGCACGGCGCCGTGCTGGATGCCTCGATGGGGCTGGGCGGGCGGCCGGGGTTGATGACGGAGATGGGGCATTAGCCCAATTTGGCGAACTGCAGCCAGTCAGAGGCCCTGCCTACTTCCCCCACCCATCCCGCAACCCCACCGCCAAATTAAACACCGCCCGCTGCCCCGGCACATGATCCACGCGGTCGGCCACAAAGTAGCCGTGCCGCTCAAACTGAAACTTCTGGTCAGGTTGGGCGCTGGCCAGTGAGGGCTCTACCATGGCGGTTACCACTTTCAGGCTGCTGGGGTTCAGGCTCTCAATAAAGTCTTTGCCGCCGGCGTCGGGCTGGGGGTCGGTGAACAGGCGGTCGTACAGGCGCACTTCGGCGGCGCTGGCGTCAGCCACGCCCACCCAGGTGATCACGCCTTTGACCTTGACGCTGTCGCTGCCAGGGGTGCCGCTTTTGGTGTCTGGCAGCAGCCGGGCCATCACCGTGCTTGGGTTTCCTGCTTCATCTTTGATAGCGCCGGTGCATTCGATCACGTGGCCGTACTTCAGCCGCACTTTGTTGCCTGGGAACAGCCTGAAGAAACCCTTG
The DNA here is from genome assembly GCA_943324505.2 of Comamonas sp. lk. Classification (GTDB taxonomy): domain Bacteria; phylum Pseudomonadota; class Gammaproteobacteria; order Burkholderiales; family Burkholderiaceae_C; genus Rhodoferax. The sequence continues at coordinate 610 of CALPLW020000326.1, read as the reverse complement.
GGCGGCGTTTCTTCATAGTCGCCGCGCTCGATCCACACCTCTTGGCCCATCTTGAAGTGGCGCTGGCCCAGCTCGGGGTGGTGCGGGTGCACCGGGGCGCTGCAATCGTCCAGGGTACCGGCGCCCATCACCTCGTCCCAGTTGGTGAGCACCAGTTTGATCGGGTCCAGCACGGCCATGGCGCGCGGGGCGCTGTGGTCCAGGGTTTCGCGCAGGCAGCCTTCCAGCGTGCTGTAGTCGATCCAGCTGTCGCTCTTGGTCACGCCAATGCGCTCGGCAAACAGCTGCAGGCTCTGCGCCGTGTAGCCGCGCCGGCGCAGCCCCACGATGGTTGGCATGCGCGGGTCGTCCCAGCCGCTCACCTTGTGGTCGTACACCAGTTGGGCCAGCTTGCGCTTGCTGGTGATCACGTAGGTGAGGTTGAGCCGGGCAAACTCGTACTGGTGCGGCGGCGGTGCGCCCAGCAGGCCGCCCTGGCACAGCTGCGCCAGCAGCCAGTCGTAAAACGGGCGCTGGTCTTCAAACTCCAGCGTGCAGATGCTGTGCGTGATCTGCTCCAGCGCGTCTTCGATGGGGTGGGCAAAGGTGTACATCGGGTAGATGCACCAGG
>CALPLW020000325.1 GCA_943324505.2 Comamonas sp. lk | reverse complement strand
CCCAGGCGTTGCCCAGGTGGAACACGCCGCCATTGGGCAGCTCAAAGCGCTGTACGCTGAAATCGGCACGGCTCACCACCAGGGCGATCAGCGGCGCCTGCGCCCGCCACTCAAATCGGTCCAGGCTGCCGACCTGCGGCGCGTCAGGTTTCAGATGCAGCGGCATCAGCAAAAACACCAAATGACGCGCCGTGATGGCAAAGTCATGCACCATGTCGGCCTGCGGCGTCTCGATCAGCGCCTGACGCTTGGGCGCACCGCCAGCCTCAATCTCATAAATCAGCAGCTTACCGCTGTGCCCGGCGTAGCCAAAATTCCACACCGTGCCGTCAGGCGCAACGCGCGGGTGCGCAGAAAACGAGGCGCCGCGCGTCTGCGGCGACCAGGCCTTGAAGGTACCGGCTGCCAGGGTTTTCGGGTCGATTTGCAGGGCCGAGCCACCCTCCCACAGCGCGTACAGCTCGCGCCCACCGGCCATGGGCAGCAGGTTGATGTTGGCAACGTTCACAGCGTCGGCATCGCTCACCGGCAGGCCGCCGGTCAGCGGCGTGCCAAAGGCTGGGTACAAAAAGCGCCCGGCGGCTTCTTCTTGCAGCAGCTTGGGCGTGCGCAGCAGCACGCCGCGGTGGCTGGCCTTGCCGTTGCCAATGCGAAAGGCCTGCACCATGCCGTCACCGTCAAACCAGTGCTGGTAGCGCGTGGTACCCAGCTTGAAGCGAGCCGGACCGTTGCGGTACAGGGTGCCGCGCAAACCCTCGGGCAGTCGCCCGCGCAGCGGGATGTCTGCCGTCTCCAGCGTGCCGCTGAAACCAGCGCCGGGTGCAGTCAACGGGCCGTCAAATGGGGCGTAGCTTTGGCCAAAGGCCATCGCGGCGGGGTTGTCAGAGTTGGCGCCGGCGGCAAAGCCGGCCGGGGTCAGGCTGGCCAGGCTACCTAAGGCCAGGCCTTGCAGCAGGTGGCGGCGCGTCAGGGGAGATGCAGCGTGGATGGTCATGTTGCGGCCCCCTTATTGAACTTTGAGCTCAATCGCCAACCCCTGGGTCGGCAGGGCGACGCTGGCGGCCTGAAAGCTGGGCGGCCCAAAACTGCCGCGAGCGTTGTTGGAAAAACCGTAGGGCTCGGTCGGCAGGCCCATCAGGTTGCTGTCGAGCTGGCCATTGCCATTGAGGTCGTGGTAGGCCGACACGGCGTAGGTGCCAGGGGTCAGGTCGCGCAGCACCAGTGTCACCCGGCCGGTGGCGTCGCGTCCGGCTGCAGCAGCCAAGACACCCTGTGTCACTGTTTTGGGGAAGGCCGCCGCGCTGTCGAACAGGCCCACCATGACATTGCCGGCGTTGGAGGTGATGTTGCTGACCACCACCGTCAGGTCAGCGGCCTGCGCCGGCACCACGCTCAGCCAACCGGCGCAGGTGGCGAGAAACAGGCAGGCCGCCAGGGTCGGGCGTCGGGTTGAAGGCGTTGAAGGCGTTGAAGGCGTTGAAGATAAGGACATAAAAGGCTCCGTTAGGGTTGGGAGCCGCAGTGTCTAAGCGACGCGGGCCGGGCACCAGCCCGATGCGACAAAACGCCCCAAACCGGGTGCCAGCAGCACCGCAGCCGGCGCCAAAGGTACTGCCGCAAAGCCCCTGGCCGCTCAGGCGCTTAGCATTGCTGATGTACGCCGCATCGGCGGTGGAAAGCCAGTATTCTCAAAAGTATTTAATTGGATGTAATTGGGTGTAGTATTGGTTTTATGTTTCGTACCGACTCTCTCCACATCACTCCTGAGACACTCAGCCTGATCGCTCGGATTGACGAGTTCAAAGGCGCTTGGCGAGCCATGGGTACTCTTGCGCCCGAACGTCTTTCAGCCTTGCGAAGGGTGGCAACCATCGAAAGCATTGGTTCGTCCACTCGTATAGAAGGCAGCAAACTGACCGATCGGGAAGTAGACAAGCTACTCTCAAACCTCGCCATCCAGTCGTTTGAAACCCGGGATGAGCAGGAAGTGGCTGGCTACGCAGAATTGATGGACTTGGTGTACAGCTCGTGGCAAGACATCCCGTTCAATGAGAACCACGTCAAGCAGTTGCACCATATCTTGTTGCGCCACAGTGAAAAAGACTCGCGGCACCGGGGACAGTACAAGACCAACTCAAACAGTGTGGCAGCATTTGACGAAGACGGTGTGCAGATAGGCATTGTGTTCGAGACGGCAAGTCCTTTTGACACGCCTCGCCTGATGGGAGAACTGCTGACCTGGGTCAATGATGAGCGCGACAAAGCACTTTTGCACCCGTTGCTGATCATCGCCATTTTCGTCGTGGTGTTCCTCGAGATACATCCATTCCAGGATGGCAATGGCCGCCTGAGTCGTATTTTGACGACCTTGCTGTTGATCCAGGCGGGTTATACCTATGTGCCATACAGCTCGCTTGAAAGCGTGATTGAGCTCAACAAAGAAGCCTATTACCTGGCCTTGCGGCAGACGCAGGGCTCAATCCGATCGGATGCACCCAACTGGCAACCTTGGTTGGCTTTCTTCCTGCGCTCAATGGCTGAGCAAGTCAGGCGACTTAAAAAGAAGGTCGAACGCGAAAGAATCGTTTTGGCCACTTTGCCAGACCTGTCGCTGCAGATCGTCGAATTCACTCGTGAGCATGGACGCATCACGATCGGCGATGCCATCAAATTGACGGGCGTCAGTCGAAATACGCTCAAGCAACACTTCCGACAGTTGGTCGAACGTGGCCACTTGAATCAGCAAGGCAGCGGGCGCGGAGTTTGGTACGGACTCAAGTGAGGGTTGTTTCGCCAATGAAGTTGGCAAAAAGAATCAAGCGTCAACCCGCTGTGGTCAGTTGACTTTGCCAACCACCAAACGCGCCGATACCCCTGTGGCCAAAGCCGACAGCGCCAGGCAGGCCCAGATCACCAGGCTGTAACTGCCGGTGTGGTCAAACACCAGACCGGCCAGCACCGGGCCAAGCAGGTTACCCAAGGCGGCGCCGCTGTAGAGCATGCCGATGATGCTGGCCACCGCGCGAGCGCCAAAAAAATCCATGCACAGGGCCGGCAGCAACGACACGATACCGCCATAGCTCAGGCCAAAGCACAGGGCGAACAGTGCAAACAGGGGGTAGCTGGCCGCCCCCGCCCACAACAGAAAAGAGGCGCCCATGGCGCCCTGCATCAGCACCAGCGTGAGGGTGCGGCCCAGCCGGTCGGCCAGGGCGCCGATGACAAGACGACCAACCAGGCTGCCGATGCCGATCAAGCCTACCAGCCCCACCGCCTGTGCTGTATTGATGTCGGCGTCACGTGCCGCCGCAGACACATGGGCAAAGGGCACAAACATCGAGGGCGCTGCCAGCACCGCGCCCAGGTACAGCCACCAGAAAGTGCGGCTGTGCAGCGCCTCGCGCAGGGTGTGGCCGGGTAGCGGCAGGTTGGTGCTACCGCTGTTGGCCTTGGCCACCGGGGCACGCCGCATCAAGGCGGCACAGCCCATGCCCAGCACAAGGACCGCCAGCGCCAGCAGCCGTAGCGCATCGCGCCAATGCAGCCAGGCAACAGCGCCAGAGGCCAACAGCGGCACCACCAGTGTGCCGGCACCGATGCCGGCGCTGGCAATGCCCGCCGCCAGGCCGCGCCGGCGGGTGAACCAGGGCTGCACGCAGGCGATGGACGGCGTGTACACCAGCGCAATGCCAATACCGATGCCTGCGCCGTAGCACAGGTACACCGTGCCCATGGATTGCGCCAGACTGGTGCCCAGCAGACCAGCCGCAATGCAGGCCATGCCGGTCATGCAAACGGCGCGCGGGCCAAACCGGTCCGCCAGCATGCCGCCGCCCACACCCAGCACAAAGTAAATCAGCCCGCACAGGCCAAAGACCAGGGCCACATCAGCCCGCTGCGCGGCAAACTCGGCGGCAAATGAGGCAAAGAAGGCGGCAAAGGAGTACGACACGCCAAAGATCAGCGCCAGGCTGCCGAAGCAGGCCCAGACCACCACCCAGGCGTAGGGCGGTTCCTGCGGAACCGGCGGCGGTGCTGGGGCTGGGGTGTCGGTCATGCCGGGTCAGTCTATCAGGCGGTT
>CALPLW020000324.1 GCA_943324505.2 Comamonas sp. lk | reverse complement strand
GTTGCTGCCAAAACAGGCAGCGGCTGCGTAGAATGGAATCCTCGGTGCGCCCCGAGTTACCCCATAGGGATAACTCTGTACCTCTTGCAATCCGCTCGGAGTCCACTTAAAAGTCGGGGTTTGTTGTTCAAACAACCGGAGCCACTTCTTACGAAGAAAGAATTCGAGCAGTCCGGCTCTATATCAAGCTTGGGCTGCGCGTTGGAGTCACCCTGAGGCAGTTGGGCTATCCGACAAAGAATGCGCTCAAGAGCTGGCATCGTGAATTCGAAGATCACCAGGACTTGCCTGCTGAGCGGGTGCGCTCATGGCAGAAGTACTCTGACGAACAGAAACGGATTTCGGTCGAGCATTTCCTCAATCATGATCGCTGCATTACTGGAGCCATCAAGGCACTGGGATATCCATGCAGGGATACGCTAGCGGCTTGGATCAAAGACCTGCACCCCGAGGCGAGCCACCACGTTGTCGGCAAAGCAGGCGGTGCGCTGTACGACCCAGAGGTCAAGCAGGCGGCAGTTATTGAGTTGTGCACTCGGCAGTCAAGTGCTCAAGCCGTTGCCCAAAAGCTCGCTGTAAGCAGGCCAACACTGTACAAGTGGAAGAATCAGCTACTGGGCAGGGAGGTGCCCACATCCATGAAATTCATCAGCGATTCACCGCCCGATCCTCAGCGTTTGGCCTTGGAGCAACAAATCGAAACGCTTCGACGTGACGTCTGGCAATTGCAGCTTGAACACGATTTATTGAAGAAGGCGAACGAACTGCTAAAAAAAGGCCTGGGCGTCAACCTGCCACTCCTGAGCAATCGGGAGAAGACATTGCTGGTTGACGCCCTAAGAGAGACGTATGCGCTGGTGGATCTCTTTGCCGAACTTGGCCTGGCCCGCAGTTCTTACTTCTATCATCGCGCCCAGTTGCTGGGCGCTGATAAGTATGCGCAGGCGCGCCTGGCCATCACAGAAGTCTTCAAACGCAATCACAGCTGCTACGGATACCGCCGGCTACGGGCCTCTCTTGGCAGGCAGCAGCTCTGCCTTTCGGAAAAAGTCGTGCAGCGCTTGATGAGGCAGGAAGGCCTGATCGTGGTAACTCCCAGGCGGCGTCGGTACGGCTCCTACCTCGGAGAAATCAGTCCTGCGCCAGAAAACCTCATCAACCGCGACTTCCAGGCTTCAGCACCAAATGAGAAGTGGCTCACTGACATCACGGAGTTCCAGATCCCCGCTGGCAAGGTATACCTCTCGCCCATGATCGACTGCTTCGATGGATTGGTCGTCAGTTGGACCATAGGAACCCGTCCCGACGCAGTACTCGTGAACACCATGCTGGATGCCGCCATCGAAACGGTAGCCAACGGCAACGACCGACCAGTTGTCCACTCGGTGTCACCGACCGGCGTATAGGATCCATTCCATGATCGCCGTATAGGCTCCATTCTGTGACCGGCGTATAGGATCCATTCCATGATCGCCGTATAGGATCCATTCTGTGACCGGCGTAATGGATCCATTTTGTGATCGCCGTATAGGATCCATTTCATAGTCGGCGTATTGGAGCCACTGACAGGGCGCTTGAGCGATATCCCGAACCCTGTGTCATCTCTACCCTTTGGGCCTTTTACCCAAAGGAAGACGAGATGGCACGCAGGAGATTCGAGATGTTTCAGTACCGACAGGCTTTGGTGCGCATGCGCCAAGGCGACTCAGACCGCCAGATCGCAGCGGCGCGCATCATGGGCAGGCGCACGGCGGCGCGGCTGCGTGAGCTGGGCACAGAACACCATTGGCTTGACGTTGCTGGCTCCATGCCTGCGGACGAGGCGATAGCCGCCGCACTGGGCCAGCCCAAACGTGCCAGCACCACCGTCTCCAGTTTGGCGGCGCAGCGAGAGCGCATTCAGGGCTGGGCCGAGCAAGGCGTCAGCGGTGTCGCCATCTTCGCCGCTCTGCAGCGCGAGCAGGGCTGGAGCGGAAGTTATTCAGCGGTGCGCCGCATCCTGGCCGACATCCGAAGTGCCGAGCCACCAGAGACCAGTTGTCGCCTGGACTTCGCACCGGGTGAGGCAGTTCAAGTGGACTTTGGAGCCGGCCCCGTGCTCATGCACCCGGATGACAAACTGCGCCGGACCTGGGCGTTTGTGATGACCCTGTGCTTCTCACGCCACCAGTACGTCGAGTTCGTCTGGGACCAAAGTGCAGCCACCTGGCTGGGCTGCCACCGCCGCGCTTTCGAGTGGTTTGGCGCCGTCCCGCTGCGCGTCACCATCGACAACGCCAAGTGTGCCATCACCAAAGCGTGCGCCAAAGACCCCACCGTGCAGCGCGCCTACGCCGAATGTGCAGAAGGCTACGGTTTCAAGATTGACCCCTGTCCACCCTATGACCCGCAGAAGAAAGGCATCGTCGAGTCCGGGGTCAAGTACGTCAAAGGCAACTTCCTGGCGTTGCGTGAGTTCCGCAACCTCAGCGATCTCAACGAGCAGGCCCGAGCGTGGGTCACCAATGTCGCCGGAGTTCGCATCCACGGCACTACCCGCCAGGCACCACTGGCCCTGTTTGCAACCGAGCGCCCCCTGATGCAGGCGCTGCCTGCCATTGCGCCAGACCTGGGTACTTGGCATCAGGTCACGCTGCACCGGGATTGCCACGTCAAGTTTGACTACCGGCTGTACTCGGCCCCCTTTGCCTTGGTGGGCAAAGTGCTGTGGCTGCGTGCTACGGATGGCGCGGTGGCGCTGTATGACGAGTTCCGCCACGTTGCCACCCACGCCAGAGGGCTCAAACCGGGGGAGCGCAAAACCATTCGCGACCATCTGCCGCCCAAAGCACAAGCCTTCTTTGCCCGTGACCGGGAGTGGCTTGGAATGCAGGCACTGCTCGTCGGCACATCCTGTGCGCAATTGATTGAGCGGCTGCTGGCCGACAAGATTCTGGAGCGACTGCGTGCCGCCCAGGGCGTGATCGGCCTGGGCAAGACGTATGGAAATGCCCGCCTGGAGGCGGCCTGTGCACGGGCGTTGGCCCATGACAGTCCGTTCTACCGCACCGTCAAGACCATTCTGTCTACCGGCGCGGACAAGACACCAGTTGCCGAACCATTCACACCAGCAGCCTATGCCAATCCACGCTTTGCGCGCGATGCCTCCACCTTGTTTGCTCACCCCAACCCGCAGCTCGATTTGCTGCATTAACCACCCCAAAGGAGAAACCCCTGATGAACCCTGCACCTGAATTAGCCCACCAACTCAAATCCCTGCGCCTCTCCGGCATCATGGATTCGCTGGATTCCCGCAACCGCCAGGCCATTGAGTCCAAGTTGGCCTATACCGAGTTCCTGGCTCTGCTGATCTCTGACGAGGTGGCCCGCCGGGACCAGAAGAAGTTTGGCACCCGGCTGCGCCGGGCGCAGTTCAGAACCACCAAGACGATCGAGCAGTTTGACTTTGCCCGGCTACCCCATCTGAACCGCGCCTTGGTCCATGACCTGGCCACCGGACGCTATTTACAGGAGAAGGCCCCGGTGTTGATCGTGGGGCCGTGCGGCACCGGCAAGAGCCATCTGGCACAGGCACTGGGGCACTGTGCTGTGCGTCAGGGGGTAGATGTGGTGTTTGCCACCTGTGCATCACTCACGCAAAGCCTCAATGCTGGGCGGGCCACCGGGGCCTATGAGCGCAAGCTGGCAAGCCTGGCGAAGGTGCCTTTGCTGATCATTGATGACTTTGGTCTCAAACCACTGCGTGCGCCGTTTGATGAGGATTTGCACGACCTGATCTCCGAGCGCTATGAGCGCACCACGACGGTGGTGACCAGTAATCTGGACTTCGAGGAGTGGGATCAGGCCTTTGCAGTCAACCGTCTACTGGGTTCTGCCACGCTGGATAGGCTGCGTCACAACGCCTATTGCCTGGAGCTCGATGGTCCGTCGTTTCGGGCACCACAGTTGTTGCCGAAATCAGGCAAAACCGTCACCCAAAAAGAGGCAAAATCCACCATTGTTTAACCCCTTCGCGGTGTCGTTTTAACTACCTGTTTGTGGCTCCATTACGCCGAACATCGGTGGCTCCAATACGGCGGTCAGTGACAC
>CALPLW020000323.1 GCA_943324505.2 Comamonas sp. lk | reverse complement strand
AGTGTGATGACCACTGCCGTGATGAACGTCATCTTCACCACCTCGGACAGCTTGTCCTTGGTGAACATGTTACCTAGGCCGGTGAGCGGGTTGACACGGCTGAAGTCCGGCATGATGGGTTTGAGGCTGGTCACCCAGCCTCCAGCAGCCACGGTACTCAAGACGGCGGCGGCACTGACGATCAGCGCGAACACCACGCAGCCCAGCAGCCCGATGCTGACCATGTCACTCAGGCGCTGCAGCATGCTGGCCTGGTCTGCCATGACGCGGGCATCAAACGACAGTTGCTGGACGAGTTGGGTCTTGAGCTGGCCAAACAACAGTGGCGACAGCGCCAGCACGCTAATCGCGCCGACGCCCAGCACCGCCAGGTTGGACAACTCCCGCGAGCGCGTGACCTGACCGTCTTCGCGGGCCTTCTCGAGCTTTCGCTCTGAGGCGGGTAAATTGCGGTCCTGACTGCTGGATTCCATGGTGGCCAAACTGTGAAGTTGGCGCCATTGTCGTGACGCACTGCGTCAACTAAAGCCCGAAAAGCGGGCATTTCAGGGGGCACTTCGCCGTGCGCACCCTTCAACCATAAAGTCTTAGAAACCCAGGCTGGCGAGCAGGTCGTCAACCTCAGATTGGCCTGACACCACGTCGGGGTTGTCTTGCGGCTTCATGACCGGTCCCGACAGCGCGGGCCGGTAGGGCGCAGGCGCCTCAATGGCCGCAGCGGATTGCGCTGGCTTCGTGACCGCATCGTGCGGCGCCGTCTGGATCAACAGTTGCACCAATTGCTCTTCCACATTGGCGGCCAGCGTCACCACCTTGGCAATCACCTGGCCTGTCAGGTCGTGAAAATCCTGGGCCATCATGATCTCGGTCAGATGCCCATCAGCTCGGCGGGTGGTGCCTTCGACACTGGCCAGAAAAGCCAGTAACTCAGTGGGCGAGGGCATGGTCGCCGGCGCCGCGTCAAGGCGTTGGCTCATGGCGCGAGTTTGTGCCAAGATCAGGTCATGGTCGGCTTTGGCCAGGTCGACCCGGTTGAGTACTTTTTCGGCTGCCTCGCCTGTGAGCCGGGAGATGTAGGACAGACGGCTCTTGGCATCGGGCATTTCGCCCGCCAGGCCCTTGAACTTGTCGGTCAAGCCCAGTGCCTGCAAGGCGTTGTGCAACTGGCGTGTGAGCGCCCCAATGCTGTGGTGGATGTCCGGGTTCACGCCAGCAGCGGGGTCCTGGGTGGCGTATTGAGTGGCGTATTGGGTGGCGTTAGGGTCGGCTTCAGCGGCCGGGTCAGCAGTCTGCATGGTCCGCCTTACCTCATGCCGTATTTGGTCAAAATCAGATTGATCTTGTCCTCAAGTGTCGCCTTCGTGAAAGGCTTGACGATAAAGCCGGCAGCACCTTTTTGAGCTGCCAGCACAATGTCTTCCTTGCGCGCTTCCGCGGTCACCATCAGCACGGGCAACCGTTTGAGCTTGTCGATTTTCTGGATCTCGGACAGCAACTGAAAACCATTCATGTTGGGCATGTTGATGTCGCTGATGACAAAGTCGAAATTGCTGTTTTGCAGCTTCTGCAATGCCACCCCCCCATCCTCGGCTTCTTCCGAATTGGTGAAGCCGATCTCCTTGAGCAGGTTACGGACAATGCGGCGCATGGTGGAGAAATCGTCCACCACCAAAAAACGGAGATCAGAGGCCATGAAGGGCCCTTTCAGTGAAGTGATGCAGTGGTCCGGGGGTCAAGTCTTCGAACCAAACGTGGTGGATGTCTGCCGATTGAATCATGGCTTTTCAGGCGCTGGCGCTGCTTTGGTGGCTCTGGGCGTCAGGGGCGTGCGTCCTGCGCCAGACAGGCGGGCCTCGGCCTCGCGCGACATGACCAGAATGCTGATGCGGCGGTTGATCGGGTTGAACGGGTTGTCCTCGTCCAGCAAATTGCTTGAGGCCAGGCCCATGATGCGCCCCATGCGCTCTTCGGGCAGACCCGCCAGGCTCAGTTCGCGCCGAGAGGCGTTGGCCCGGTCTGCCGACAGTTCCCAATTGCTGTAACCACGGTCGCCACCGCCAAAGGGTGTGCGGTCGGTGTGCCCATCGAGCCCGATTTTGTTGTCCACCCCGTTCAGGGCGCCACCGATTTCACGCAGGATATCGCGCATATAGGGCTTGACGACCGCGCTGCCGCTGTCGAACATGGGGCGCTTCTGGTCGTCAACAATCTGGATTTGCAGCCCATCGGGCGTGCTGTCGATACGGATCTGTGAACTGAACTCGGATAACTTTGGGTTGCTGGCAATCAATGCACTGATCTTTTCGCTCAAAGAGTCCAGTTTTTTGGCGTCCTGCTTGGCAATTTCTGCCTTGATGGCCTCCAGAGCCGCTTTCTTCTCGATCGGGTTGTTGCTGTCGGCGCGCAAGGTCTGACCACTCTGCTGCGTCAGGTCCTTGCCGCCACCGGTGATCACGCTGTTGCTCTGGCCGGCACCGGCGCCACCCATCATGGCCACCTTGAGTGGCGATGCAAAATAATCGGACAGGCCTTTTTTGTCGCCTTCTGTGGTGGAGCCCAGCAGCCACATCAGCAGGAAAAACGCCATCATGGCGGTCACGAAGTCGGCGTAGGCAATCTTCCAGGCGCCGCCGTGCACCCCGTGGCCGCCTTTCTTGATCTTCTTGACGATGATCGGCTGTAGCTTGGCTGGATCGGTCGCCATGTCAGCGCGCCCCTGACCTATTTCTTGCGAACATGGTTTTCAAGCTCAAGAAACGTCGGGCGTTCGGTCGAAAACAGCACCTTGCGGCCGAATTCGATGGCAGTGGACGGGTTGTACCCCTGCCATCGAATTCGGCCAGCAGTGTGGATTTGATGCACTGCAATTCTTTAGCGCTGTCTTCAGACTTTTGCTCCAGCAGGCCGCCCAGCGGCTCCACCACGCCGTAGGCCAGCAAGATGCCCAAAAAGGTCCCCACCAGTGCGGAGGCGATCATGCCGCCAAGCACCGCGGGGGGTTGCCCCACCGAGCCCATGGTGTTCACCACCCCCAGCACCGCCGCCACAATGCCAAAGGCGGGCAGGGCGCCCGCCAGCCTGGCAATGGCGGCCACCGGCGCGTGGGCCTCAGCGTGGTGGGTGTCGATCTCGCTGTCCATCAGGCTCTCGATCTCATGCGAGTTCAGGTTGCCTGAGACCATCATGCGAAGGTAATCGGTGATGAACTCCACCACATGGTGGTCATGGCCGACGTTCGGGTACTTGTTGAAAATAGGCGATTCGTGCGGCTCTTCCACGTCTTTTTCGATCGCCATCAGACCTTCTTTGCGCGCCTTTTGCAAAATGTCATACATCAGCGCCAGTAGCTCCATGAAACGCGCCTTGGTGTACTTGGAGCCCTTGAGCGCTTGCGGAATCAGCTTGATGGTGGCCTTGAGTACCTTGGGCTGGTTGTTGACCGCAAAGGCGCCCAGCGCACCACCAAAAATAGTGACCAGCTCAAACGGTAGGGCCGTGAGGATCACCTGGATGTTGCCGCCGTGGAACACATACACGCCAAAGATGCAGCCCATGGACACCACGTACCCCACAATCACGATCATGAGCGTGGAAACCCGAGGTGAAGCATGATGACGAAAGGTCGATGGGAGAAATTGGCACTATAACGCGCGATACTTTATTTTAGAGATCAGCAGCCAGCCCGTTAATGAAAAAAGGCCCCCGAAGGAGCCCCATTTGCAGGCTTGCGCCGCAAGGCCTGCTCAATGCAGCAGGATGCCCCCGTTGCTGGCTCCCTTGCCCGCGCGGGCCGGTGGCATGCACAGGCCGCACTCGTAATGGCGGGCATTTTCATAGGCCTCTGTCACAAAATGGCCGCCGCACTTGCTGCATTTGGTGGTGCCCAGCATGTTGTTGTCAATAAACTTCACCAGGCGCCAGGCGCGGGTGATCGACAGCAAGGGCTCTACCCCGCACACCGCGATCTGCTCGCTGTAGAGCTTGTAGGCCTTCATGATGGCATCAATGTCCTCCAGCGCGCTCACCTTGCTCAGGTACTCATAGATGTTCAGAAACAGTGAAGCGTGAATATTCGGCTGCCAGGTCAGAAACCAGTCGGTGGAGAAGGGCAACTGGCCTTTGGAGGGCGAGCGGCCGGCCACCTCTTT
>CALPLW020000322.1 GCA_943324505.2 Comamonas sp. lk | reverse complement strand
GTGAGGATGCACGACCTAAGGCATTCGTTTGCCAGCCTGCTGATCAACTCAGGCCGCACGCTGTACGAGGTGCAGCACATCCTGGGGCACACGCAGGTCAAAACAACCCAGCGTTACGCGCACCTGAGCCAGGACACCTTGCTTGCGGCTGCCAATGCCGCCAGCTTGGCGGTGGGGGCTGTGATGTTGCCTGCTGTGCAGCTCACTGCCTTGGCGACAGGGTGTACGTAGCCGGCACCGCGGCAGCCCGGCCGCTGGGGAATATGTTTGTGGGCATGTGGTACTCCAAGGGAAGATGCCAACCTTACCCGATCCACGGTGCTGCCGGGGTGGGGCACGCTATGTTGTGCTTTCAGAAGAACCGCAACATATTTGATTGACCTGTCGCCGCCAGCGACATAAACTGATAACGTGTCGCAAAATTTAAATAATTAAACCATGACCGATTGGCGCGCAGACCAACCCTACAACGACTTGCCACCCTTGCCACCCGCTGCAGAGGTAGAGACCCGCCCGGTGCTCAAGCAGTGCATTGCCGCGCGCGCAGCATTGGCGGAACTCAAGCAAGCAGCAGAGTTAATTCCCAATCAAGGGGTTTTGATCAATGCGCTGCCACTCCTGGAAGCACAAGCCAGTTCGGAAATCGAAAACATCGTCACCACGACAGACCGACTTTTTCAGTACCAGAGCGCCGGCGAGCATGCCGACCCAGCCACCCGCGAAGCATTGCGTCACAGCAGCGCACTGCTGGAAGGCTACCGGGCACTCAAGCAATTCCCACTGAACACCCGCATGGCTGAACAGGTTTGCACACGCATCAAGGGCATCGAGATGCAGGTCAGGCGCGTACCGGGAACGGCTCTCGCCAACCAAGCAACCGGAGAAGTGATCTACACCCCGCCTGTCGGTGAAGATTTGCTGAGGACAAAACTCGCCAACTGGGAACGGTATCTTCATGAACAGCGCGATATCGATCCATTGATCCGAATGGCGGTTGGCCACTACCAGTTTGAGGCGATCCACCCCTTCACCGATGGCAACGGTCGCACCGGGCGCATTCTGAACAGCCTGTTTCTGATTCAGGAAGACTTGCTGACGCTACCGATTCTTTATCTCAGCCGCCACATCATCAAGAACAAGGCCGAATACTACCGACTGCTGCTGGACATCACCCGCAGCCAAGCATGGGAGCCATGGATTATCTATTTGCTTGTGGGCATTGAAGATACGGCACGTTGGACGACGGCCAAGATTTCAGCGATCCGCAATCTGTCGGTATTGACCATCAGCCATGTAAAGCAGGCCGCGCCGAAAATTTATAGCCGTGAGCTGGTTGATTTGATCTTCGACCTGCCCTACTGCCGAATCCAAAATCTCGTAGAGAGAAACATCGCCGGTCGCCAAGCAGCATCGCGCTATCTCAAGCAACTCGTTGAAATTGGGGTGCTGGAAGAACGAACCGTCGGCCGTGACAAGCTATTTATTCATCCCAAGCTGATGCGCTTGCTGACGCGGGACGACAATGAGGTTTCGCCCTACTCGTCGTAAAGGTTTGTCTATCGGGGGAGTTGTGCAAGGGGTGCGGGAAGTGAAACTGCCTCAAGCCCAGCCTTGAATTCAATGGTGGGTAAATTGGTGCGTAAAAAAGAAAACGGGGCGCTAGGCCCCGTTTTTCCTCAATACTTGGCGGAGTGGACGGGACTCGAACCCGCGACCCCCGGCGTGACAGGCCGGTATTCTAACCAACTGAACTACCACTCCTGGTAGCGGCAACCTTTGCTCTTTCGAGCCAAGCCACCAGCCCTTGCGGACCGGCTGTTACCGGCTTGCGCCCTGCTCATCTTGCGATGAAACCTGGCGACCCCACGGGGATTCGAACCCCGGTACTCACCGTGAAAGGGTGATGTCCTAGGCCTCTAGACGATGGGGTCAAAACCTTTGGACTTCCGTCTCAACACACAGCTTTGCAGCTGTTTCCCGAAAAATGGTGGTGGAGGTAAGCGGGATCGAACCGCTGACCTCTTGCATGCCATGCAAGCGCTCTCCCAGCTGAGCTATACCCCCTTCTACCCGAGCTACCTGTAACCTGAGTCACCCTGGCAATCCCGTTTTCCGAGCCTCAGATTATAGCGTCAATTTTCAGGCGGCTTGGAGCCGCTGAAGGACTTTTTCTCGGTCGCACAGTTCAAGCACCGCATCCAGCGATGGCGTCTGGGCCGTGCCCATTACCAGCACACGCACCGGCATGGCCAGTTGCGGCATCTTCAAGGCGCAGGCGGCCAGCACCTCTTTGATGGCGGCGGCAATGGCGGCGCGCTGCCAGTCGCAGCTGGCCAGCTTGTCCGCCAGCAGCGCCAGCGCCGGGCGCACGGCATCAGTCACATGCTGCGCGACCTCTTCGGGCGATGGCCGCACATCGGCATAAAAGGCCTGGGCCCAGTCGGCCAGCACCAGCAGGGTGTCGCAGCGGTCTTTAAATAGGGCGCAGATACGGGGCAGCCGCTCGTCCACCGGCACGGCGCGGCGCTGCAGCTGCTGCGCCACCAGCGGGGCCAGCACCTCATCCGCCGTGGCCTTGAGGTGCTGGGCATTGACCCAGCGCAGCTTGGCTTCGTCAAACTGGGCGGCGCTGCGGCCCAGGTGGTCCAGGTTGAACCACTGCAAGAATTGCTCGCGGCTGAAGATTTCATCGTCGCCATGGCTCCAGCCCAGGCGGGCCAGGTAGTTCACCATGGCGTCAGGCAGGTAGCCTTCGTCGCGGTACTGGGTGACGGGCTTGGCGCCGTTGCGCTTGCTCATCTTCTCGCCCTGCTCATTGAGCACGGTGGGCAGGTGCGCGTACACCGGCGGCACATGGCCTAGAGCCTCAAAGATATTGATCTGGCGCGGCGTGTTGTTGACGTGGTCGTCACCCCGGATCACATGGGTGATGGCCATGTCGATGTCGTCCACCACTACACAAAAGTTGTAGGTCGGCGTGCCCACCGGCTCGCCGGGGCCGGCTGGCCGGGCGATGACCAGGTCGTCAAGCTCGTCGTTGCTGATCTCGATGCGGCCCTTGACCTTGTCGTCCCAGGCCACCACGCCGTGCAGCGGGTTTTTAAAGCGCAGCACTGGCGCCACACCAGCCGGCACCGGCGGCAGGGTTTTGCCGGGCTCGGGCCGCCAGGTGCCGTCGTAGCGGGGCTTTTGTTTGGCGGCCATCTGGCCCTCACGCAAGGCGTCCAGCTCGGCCACGCTCATGTAACAGGGGTACACATGACCGGCGGCCTGCAGTTCGGCCAGCACCGCCTTGTAGCGGTCCATGCGCTGCATTTGGTAGAACGGGCCTTCGTCATAGTTCAACCCCAGCCAGGCCATGCCTTCGATGATGACGTCCACCGCGGCCTGGGTGGAGCGGTCCAGGTCGGTGTCTTCAATGCGCAGAATAAAGTCGCCGCCGGTGGCGCGGGCAAAGGCCCAGGGGTAGAGCGCCGAGCGGATGTTGCCCAGGTGGATGAAGCCGGTGGGCGACGGGGCGAAGCGGGTGCGGGTTTTGCTCATGACAAAGTATCCAGGCCAAGGGCCAGGTCGGCCTTGATGTCGTCCAGGTGTTCCAGCCCTACCGCCACGCGGATCAGGCCCTGGCCGATGCCGGCGTCCTGACGCTGGGGTTCGGTCAGGCGGCCATGCGAGGTGCTGGCCGGGTGGGCGGCCAGGGTTTTGGTGTCGCCCAGGTTGGTAGACAGCGACAGCACCTGCATGGCGTCGAGCACGGCAAAGGCACGCGCGCGGGCCTGCTCGGGGTTGGCGGCTTTCACGTCAAACGACAACACCGCGCCGCCCACGCCCGACTGCTGCGCCATGGCCAGCGCGTGCTGCGGGTGGCTGGCCAGCCCGGGGTAGTGCACCCGGCTCACGGCGGGGTGGTCTTGCAGCCACTGCGCCAGCGCCAGCGCCTGGTCAGACTGGGCGCGCATGCGCAGGTCCAGGGTTTCCAGGCCCTTGAGCACCACCCAGGCGTTGAACGGCGCCAGCGACATGCCGCCGCTTTTGAGCACCGGCAAAAACTTCTCGGTGACCATGGCCTGGCTGGCGCACAGGGCACCCGCCATAACGCGGCCCTGGCCGTCCAGGTACTTGGTGCCCGAGTGCATGATGATGTCAGCC
>CALPLW020000321.1 GCA_943324505.2 Comamonas sp. lk | reverse complement strand
GGTGCGCTGGATGACAACCTCGAAGTTTTGGGCAAAACCGATACCAGTGCCGGCGAATGGGGACGGGCCGCGACCAGCGAACTCATCCGCAGCCGCATCAAAATCAAGAGTATGAATTTCATGCGAGGACGGACTTTTCTGAACAAGTACGTCATCATTGACGAAGCCCAGAATCTAACACCCAAACAAATGAAAACCCTGATCACCCGGGCCGGGCCAGGTACCAAGATCATTTGCATGGGCAATCTGGCCCAAATTGACACCCCGTACCTGACCGAGGGCTCGTCGGGCCTGACCTTCGCAGTTGACAAATTCAAAGGCTGGCCACACGGCGGGCATATCACACTCGCCCGGGGAGAGCGTTCGCGACTGGCAGACTTTGCCAGCGAGGTTTTATAGTTGATTAAGGCCTAAGCGCTTTTTTCTAAAAATCGCCACTTCCACCCGATGCCAAGCTCTCAAACTTGGTGATCGGCTTGAGGAAGGCCAGTTTCACCGTTCCGGTCGGGCCATTACGCTGCTTGGCGATTATCACTTCGGCCACACCGGGCTCCTTGCACGCCTCCTTGGTGTAGTACTCATCGCGGTAGATGAACATGATGATGTCCGCGTCCTGCTCAATGGCGCCTGATTCGCGCAAGTCGCTCATCATCGGTCGTTTGTCAGGACGAGTTTCGACGCTGCGGTTCAGCTGCGACAGGGCAATCACCGGGCACTGTAGCTCCTTGGCCAGCATTTTCAAACCCCGCGAAATTTCACCTAATTCGGTGGCGCGGTTCTCACCCTCATTGCTCGAGCCGCTCATGAGTTGCAAGTAATCGACCACAATCAAGCCTAACTTGCCGCACTGACGCGACAGTCGGCGCGCATTGGCGCGCAACTCGCTTGACGTCAGCCCGGCTGATTCGTCAATGTGCAAAGAGATCGTGCGCAGTTTTTCGATCGCCTCAGTCAGGCGAGGCCATTCATCGTCGGTGAGCTTGCCAGTTCGCAGGTGGCTTTGGTCGATGCGACCGATCGAGCCCACAATCCGCACCGCCAACTGGGCGGCACCCATTTCCATCGAGAACACAGCCACCGGCAAGCCTTCATTCAGGGCCACGTGCTCAGCAATATTGATCGCCAAGGCGGTCTTCCCCATCGAGGGCCGCGCCGCCAAAACGATCAGGTCACCCGCCTGAAAGCCCGCTGTCATGCGATCGAGGTCATAGAAACCGCTCGGCACGCCGGTCACATCATTTGGGTTGTCGGCCATCTCCTGAACTCGGTCGAGCAGCTTGACCACCAAGGACTCCATGGCCTGAAAGCCCTGCTTGGTGCGGGCCCCCTCCTCCCCGATATTGAAGATTTTCTGCTCGGCCTCGTCCAAAATAGTCGCAACCGGGCGACCCCGCGGATTGAAAGCGTTGGTGGCGATCTCATCGCTCGCGCTCACCAGCTTACGCAGTATGGCCCTCTCTCGCACGATCTCGGCATAACGCCGGATATTACCGGCGCTAGGGACGTACTGGGCCAGGGAGTTCAGGTAAGACAATCCACCGATTTCCTCTGCCTTGCCTTGGCTCAACAATTGCTCAAACACCGTGATCACATCCGCGGGCTTAGATGCATTCACCAGTGCGCCGATGGCGCCAAACACCATGCGATGTTCAAAACGGTAAAAATCGCTCTCCGTCAACAAGTCTCCGACGCGGTCCCAGGCCCCGTTATCCAGCAGCAACCCGCCAAGCACGCTGGACTCTGCCTCCGTGGAGTGGGGCGGAATGCGCAATTGCGCGACCTGGCGATCCAGGCCGTAGTCATCATCGACTGCAGAAATTACGGCTGACATTGTTTTTCCTAGTGGCCTTGCATGCTACGCCAGGCGTGGCGCGGCGTCGAGTGACAAGCTGGGCACAAGCCGGTGACAAGCTGTGCACAACATGTGGAAAGACCCTTTAAAGCGGCGCTCATTAAAAAAGCCGCCCGGGCTTGCACCCCGGCGGCTTCGGCTTGACAGGCTAACTGAATTGAATCAGGCCGTTTCGCCGTATACAGACACTGTGATGTCGACCACCACATCGGTGTGCAATGCGACGCTGACAGTGCTTTCGCCAACAACCTTGATCGGGCCATTGGGCATTCGGATTTGCGCTTTAGCAACCTTGTAGCCGGATTTTGTAAGCTCTTCAGCGACATCAGCGTTAGTGACGGAACCAAATAAACGGCCATCGACACCCGCTTTTTGCGTTAGCTTGCAGGTCGAGCCGGCCAGCTTTTCACCAACAGCTTGCGCCTCCGCCAGTTTGACACCGGCAGCCTTTTCAAGCTCTACGCGGCGGGCTTCAAACTCCTGTTTAGCCGCGGCAGTAGCGCGACGGGCGCGGCCGGTGGGGATCAGGAAATTGCGGGCGTAACCGTCTTTCACACGCACGATTTCACCAAGATTACCAAGGTTCACGACCTTGTCGAGCAGAATGATTTGCATGATCGCGTTCCTTAGATTTTGTGCTGGTCGCTGTACGGCAACATGGCAAGAAAGCGCGCACGCTTGATCGCGGTGTTGAGCTGTCGCTGGAAAATAGCCCGGGTACCGGTCAGTCGTGCCGGGATGATCTTGCCATTTTCGGCAATGAAATCACGCAGGGTGTCGATGTCTTTGTAGTCGATCTCTTCTACGCCGGTCACCGTGAAACGGCAAAAGCGCTTGCGTTTGAAGAGCAGGTTTTGGGCTGGGCGCTTGGGGCGCTTGTCTTTGTTGTTGAAACGTTTTGGTCCGGCCATGATGGACTCCTTAAATATTGACGAATTCGTTGATCTAGCTGAAATCTTGCAGGTGATACACCACGTGTTTGCCATTGAGCGGCGTAGCCAGAAAGCCACTGAAACTCCAGACGCTGCCGGTGGCTTGCTTAGCAAGCCGCTCCGCCACCGTTCCGAACGCCACCGCCTTGATGGCTGCCTTGACTGCCCTGGCTTGACCCGCTTCCATCAAATTGGATTCGTGCTCAAGCTTCACATTCAGCGCTGGCAGACCGGCCGGGGTGTAGCGCAGCGCATCAAGCGCCACAACACTGGCCGTCAGCAAGAGCTGGTTGGCAATCGGGGTTTCTTTCCTTAATGGCAACAAGCCTATCAGGCCTGGTACTCAGCCTGCTGGGTCTTGCGAGCGTCTTCACGCTCCACAGTACGCATCATGGAAGATGGGCCGGTGTCAGCCTTCTTCTTCAGCACGGTCAGGTGGCGCAACACGGCGTCATTGAATTTAAACGCGTGCTCGAGTTCAGCCATGACTGCCTGATCAGCCTCAATGTTGACGCACAGGTAGTGGGCCTTGGCCAGCTTGTTGATCATGTACACCAACTGGCGCCGACCCCAGTCTTCGACCCGGTGCACTTTGCCACCGCCGGCCGTGATCATGCCTTTGTAGCGCTCCAGCATGGCCGGCACTTGTTCGCTCTGATCCGGATGGATCATGAGGATGATTTCGTAATGACGCATTGATACTCCTTGTGGATAGCCCCAATTCGGGCGGATAAACCACCCCCAGCGTCTAATTGGGGTGTGGAAAGGCGAGCCCATGATTATATGCCACTGGCGGAGCGCCCCAACATTCTGTGGGCCCCAACCTTCGTGGCAAAGCCCTCGATCCTTGGAGTGCGGACTGTTAAAGGGCTTCGGGCCTCTGCCGGCGTGACAACAGACTCAGCAGAACAATAACGGCCAGCCCTGCGGACACACCAAAAACCCCGGCCGACACGGGATGAATACCAAACCACAGACCACTCCCGCTCAGTCCCAAGACCGACCTGACAGCCGGCGCATTGGCCACCATGTAATAGACCGTCAGACCCAAGCCGACAAGCATGCCGGCGATGGCGGCTTGACGGGTGGTTTGCCGCCAGAAGATTCCAAGCACCATGGCGGGCACGAAGGCAGCGCCGGCCAATGAGAACGAAGCCGATACCAAATACAGTATGTCAGCAGGCCGCTGAGCCGCCACGTAGGCGGCCATCAAGGCCACAATGAGCAAAGCAAATTTGGGCAGCATCACACGGCGGACTGCGCCCGATCGGCTGGACTCCCCCTCATAGAAACAGTCATGCGCGAGGGCGTTGCCGATAGTCAGCAACAGGCCGTCGGCGGTCGACAAAGCAGCGGCCAACCCCCC
>CALPLW020000320.1 GCA_943324505.2 Comamonas sp. lk | reverse complement strand
CTGGCGGCCGCTGGGGTGGTGCTGCATGCAGTGCGTGTGGCGGACCAGGCTACCGGAACGGCCTTCATTTGTGTGTCGGACGACGCCGAAAACGCCATCACCGTCGCACCCGGTGCTAACCAGTGCCTGACACCGGCGCACCTGACATCCACCGGCCTGCCTCCACTTGCAAGTTTTGGCCACTTGCTGATGCCACTCGAAACCCCCTTGGGCACCGTGGCAGCCTTTGCCCATGCAGCCCATGCCCAGGGCGTGACAGTGGTGCTGAACGCCGCGCCGGCGCAAGCCTTGCCGGCCGAGCTGCTGGCTGACATCGACATCCTGATCGTGAACGAAGGCGAGTTGGCGGCATTGGCCGGCCCCACCGGCGACCTGGACGCGCAACTGGCACGCATTGCCGTGCCCACCGTGGTGGTGACGCTGGGCGGGCGCGGCTGCCTGGCGCGCAGCGGCCAGCAGCGGCTGAGCCAGCCGGCCTTTGCCGTGACCCCGGTGGACACCACCGGCGCCGGCGACACCTTTTGCGGCACTCTGGTGGCTGCCCTGAGCCGCGGCCTGACGCTGGCTGAGGCGCTGCGCCAAGCCAGCGCCGCCGCCGCCCTCGCCTGCACCAAGATGGGCGCACAGTCGTCCATCCCCACCGCGGCCGAGGTGGCCGAATTCCTGGCCCAAACCAACCCCAACCCGACGCCAACCCCATGAGCCCAACCCTGCCGCACAAAGTCATTTTCGATACCGACCCCGGCGTGGATGACGCCATGGCGCTGTACTTTGCCCTGGCACACCCCGACATCGAGGTGCTGGGCATTACCACCACCTTTGGCAATGTGACGGTGCAGCAGGCCGCCACCAACGCGCTGTACCTGTGCGCCCTGGCCGGGCGGCAGATTCCGGTCACGCAGGGCGTGGCGCGGCCCTGGGTGAAGGCCGGGGAGGCACCGCCCGCCTACATCCACGGTGCCGACGGCCTGGGCAACCTGCTCCAGCGCATCGCGGTGACCGACACGCTTGACCCGCGCTCATCGGCCCAGTTCATTGTGGACATGGCGCGGGCCCAACCAGGACAGATCACACTGGTGGCGGTGGGGCCGCTGGGCAACCTGAGCTTGGCGCTGCGGCTGGAGCCCGAGCTGCCGCGCCTGCTCAAGCAGGTGATCTTGATGGGCGGCACCGTGCTGGAGCCGGGCAATGTGTCACCGGTGGCTGAGGCCAACATCTGGAACGACCCGCACGCCGCCGACCAGGTGTTCACCGCCGGCTGGCCGCTGACCATGGTGGGGCTGGATGTGACGCACCGGCTGGTGCTGCCGGTGACGATGTTTCAGCAGATTGCCACGCACCAGCGCCATCGCGCCACCGACACACTGCACACTGCGGTGGACTTTTATGCCCATTTTTACGGCAGCCGCTTTGAGCATGTGGCGGCGGTGCATGGCTGCTTTGGCCATGATGTGCTGGCCTTCATTTACCTGGTGGCGCCCCATTTGTTCCAGACCCAGGCCGGGCAGATTCGGGTGGCCACCGACGGCCTGGCGCAAGGCCAGACCATCCTGAAGCGCCAGGCCGGCATCGACTACCCGCAAGCCGGTTGGGACGCCGCCGTGCCCACCAGCACCGTGTGCATGGCGGTGGACGCTTCCGAGTGCAGCGAACTGTTCATGGCCACGCTGCTGCGCGACTGGCTGCCCGCCTGATCGGCTCCCCCGCTCTGCACAAGGCCACGCCATGCACTTGCCCGTGATTGATTTCCGAAGCCCGGACGCAGCGCCGGCGTTTTGCCAGAGCCTGCACAGCACCGGTTTTGCGGTGCTGACGCGCCACCCGCTGCAGCAAACCCTGGTGGAAGGCATCTATGCCGAATGGCTGCAGTTTTTTCAGAGCGAGGCCAAGCACGCCTATGCCCATGACGCGGTGCGGCACGACGGCTATTTTTCACCGGCGGTGTCAGAAACCGCCAAGGGCCACACGCAACGCGACCTGAAAGAATTTTTTCACATCTACCCCTGGGGCCGTTACCCGGCCGAGGTGTCGGACGGTGCCCGGCGCTACTACGCCCAGGGCAACGCGCTGGCACAAACCCTGCTGGGCTGGGTCGAGGCGCATTCGCCCCCCGAGGTTCGCGCCCGCTATTCGATGCCGCTGCCCGCCATGCTAGACGGCAGCGACCACACCCTCCTGCGCGTGCTGCACTACCCGCCGCTAACCGGCGACGAACCGGCTGGCGCCCTGCGCGCCGCAGCGCATGGCGACATCAACCTGCTGACCCTGTTGCCAGCAGCCACCGAGCCGGGTCTGCAAGTGCTGGGCCAGGACGGCGGTTGGCACGACGTTCCTTGCGACTTCAGTTATTTGATCGTCAACATCGGCGACATGCTGGCCGAGGCCTCGGGCAACTATTACCCGTCCACGGTGCACCGGGTGCTCAACCCGGTGGGAGTGGCAAAAGCCAAGCCACGCATCTCGCTGCCGCTGTTTCTGCACCCGCGCCGCGAAGTCCTGTTGTCAGAGCGCTACACCGTGGGCAGCTATTTTGACGAGCGCATGCTCGAATTGCGCGGCCAAGCCAGCTGAACCGCGTGAACCGCGCCTACATATAACGCGGGCGCATATTGAAATTGTAAAAATGTAGTTTGGTATCTGAGCGGGGCCGCCTACAGTCGCGGCCCATGTACCAGTACACCGACTTTGACCGCCAATTTGTGCGCCAGCGCGCTGCCCAATACCGAGACCAGTTGCAGCGCAACTTAGCCGGCAAGCTGAGTGACGATGATTTCAAACCGCTGCGCCTGCAAAACGGCTGGTATGTGCAGCGCTACGCGCCCATGCTGCGGGTGGCGGTGCCCTACGGCGAGTTGTCCAGCGCCCAGTTGCGGGTGCTGGCCACCATCGCGCGCGACTACGACCAACCCCAAGCGCAGGTGTACCAAACTGCCAGCCAGACCCAGGGCAAGCTGGGCACAGCGCACCTGCCCACCGGCTATGCCCACTTCACCACCCGGCAAAACGCCCAGTTCAACTGGATCCCACTGACCAAAAGCGCTGACGTGATGGACCTGCTAGCCAGTGTGGACATGCATGGCATCCAGACCAGTGGCAACTGCATCCGCAACATCACCAGCGACGAACGCGCCGGCATTGCGGTGGACGAGATCGTCGACCCGCGGCCTTTTTGCGAGATCTTGCGCCAGTGGAGCACTCTGCACCCCGAATTTGCCTTTTTGCCGCGCAAGTTCAAGATCGCGGTGTCAGGCGCCCACGAAGACCGCGCCGCCACCGCCTGGCACGACGTCGGCCTGCACGTGCTGCGCAGCGCGCAGGGCGAGGTCGGCTTCAAGGTGCTGGTGGGCGGTGGCATGGGCCGCACGCCGGTGATTGCCAGCACCATCCGGGCGTTTTTGCCATGGAACCAGATCCTGAACTACCTTGAAGCGGTGGTGCGGGTTTACAACCGCTGGGGTCGGCGTGACAACATCTACAAGGCGCGCATCAAGATCCTGGTCAAGGCCGAAGGCCAGCGCTTTACTGACGAGGTGGAAGCGGAGTACCAGCAGATTCTGACGCATGACGTCGCGCCGCACACTATCACCCAGGCTGAGCTGGACCGGGTGTCAGCCTCATTTGTGCCGCCTGCGGTGCACGCCGGCCGTCCGGACAACGCGCACAAGATGGCCGACATCCTGCGCGCTGCCGCTGAAGACGATGTTGAATTTGGTCGCTGGCTTCAGCAAAACGTGGCCCCCCACAAAAACCCCGACCTGCGCGCTGTGACCCTGTCGCTCAAACGCCTGGGCCAGGCCCCGGGTGACGCCACCGCCAACCAGCTCGATCGCGCCGCCGACCTGGCCGACCAGTTTTCAGCTGGTGAAGTCCGTGTCACGCACGACCAAAACCTGCTGCTTCCCTGGGTGCGCTGCGACCAGCTGCCCGAGCTGTGGCGCGCGGCACGTCAGCACGGTTTTGCCCGCTCCAACATCCGGCTCTTAACCGACATGATCGCCTGCCCCGGTGGCGATTTTTGCGCTTTGGCTAACGCCCGCTCAATCCCGATCGCCGAAGCCATCACCGAACGCTACCAAGACATGGACGAGCTGCACGATCTGGGGGAGATTGACCTGCACATCAGCGGCTGCATCAACTCTTGCGGCCACCACCACAGCGGCCACATCGGCATTTTGGGCGTGGACAAGGACGGGCGCGAGTGGTACCAGGTGTCGCTCGGCGGCTCTGATGG
>CALPLW020000319.1 GCA_943324505.2 Comamonas sp. lk | reverse complement strand
GTCAGCGTGCTTGCCGACCTCGACGCTGCCTATCGTGCCATCGAGCCCGAGCGCGCGAGCGCCCTCGATGGTGGCCATTCGGAGCATGGTGTGGACCGGGAGGGCGCTGGGGTCGTCGGCTAGGTGCTTGCCGATCAGCGCGGCCAAGCGGGCCTCGGCCAACATATCCATGGCGTTGTCGCTGGCCGCCCAGTCGGTCCCCAGTCCTATCGCGGCGTGGCCCAGCAGGCGATGGATTGGCACGGTACGCGCCTCGATCTTCAGGTTGCTGGCCGGGCAGTGGGCGATGGACATGCGGTGCTGCCCCCAGCTATTAATCTCTTCGGGTGACAGGTAAATACAGTGCGCTGCGACTGTCTGGGGATTGGCCAGCCCGTTTTGCTGCATGCAGGCCACCACGCCGTCGTAACCTCGGTCGCGAAGCTTTGCAACTTCAAAACCACTTTGCGCCAGATGAATGAACACCCGGCAGCCCAGAGCCTGGGCTCTGTCCGCACATTCACGCAACAGGGCGTCCGAGCAGGTGTCGGGGGCGTGCGGCGCCAGGCCAACAGAGATGCGGTTGGACGCAGCCGTGCCCCAGCGTTCAATCAAGCCATCGACAGCAGACCATTCTGCCGGGCGCATCGAGTCAGTTAGCGTGTGCCCGACGACCGCGCGCATGCCTGAGGCATCGATCACGGGGCTGATGGCCGCCATGTCGCCCCAGCGGTCGGCAATACAGGTCACGCCATTGAGCAGAAGCTCCAGACAGGACGCGCGGGTTGACAGCAGATAGTCTTCTTGTGCAAAGCGCTCTTGGTTCGGCACGCCGTAGGCATTGCGCCAGTAGTCTCTGGGCAGGTCTTCGGTCAAGCCACGGAACATGCCGGCACAGGCGTGGGTGTGGGTGTTGACCAGACCGGGGATAACCAGCGTGTTCGTGCAATCGATCACATCATCGCCCGGCTGGGCCAGTGTGCTCGCCGGGCCAATGGCATCAATCTTTTGCCCGACGATTCGAATGTCTGCAGCATCAAGGCACTGGTTGTCAGCGTTCATGGTGAGAACGGCGCCGCCGCGCAGAACGCGTGGGTTCTGCGACGATTGAAAAAGGGGCATGGTGTGGCTTTCGGAGGTTTGGCTTTAACCGCTACCATAACAATTTTCCAGCAACGCCCATGAAAGCCGCCCAACACCCCACTGCCCTGCGCAACGCGCAACTGCTGCGGCTTGCCGACATCCTGACCGACGTGGTTGAGTTCGAGCAGCCGGTTCGTACCAGCGCCGAGGCGGCGGTGGCCATTGGCTGTTCGGTGGCCGAGATCGCGAAATCCATCGTGTTTCGGGGTCAGGCCAGCGGCTTGGCGGTGATGGTGGTGGCCAGCGGCGACAACCGTGTCAGCGAGGCCAAGGTGGCGGCTTTGGTGGGCGAAGGTCTGGGCCGCGCGGACGCAGACTTTGTCCGGGCTGCAACCGGCTACGTCATTGGCGGTGTTGCACCCTTTGGCCACGCTCAGCCCTGCCGGGTCCTGCTGGATGAGGATCTGCAGCGTTTCTCCGCGGTTTGGGCAGCAGCGGGCACGCCCTACTCGGTGTTTCCCTTGAGCCCAGCCCAGTTGCAGCGGCTGACCGGCGCAGAATGGCTGGACATCAAAGCCTGAAGCGGGACGGCCAACCCACGGTGCGATACTCGCGCAGATGCATTTAAGTGATTTGTCCCCCGCTTTATTGATGTTCGCCCGGTTCCCATGACAGACCACTATGCCGTGCTGGGGCTGGCCAGCGACGCAGTGCTGGCTGACATCAAAAAAGCCTTTCGCCAGCAGGCGGCCCTGCATCACCCCGACCGCAACAGTGCACCCGAAGCGCCGGCTCGTTTTCGGGCCGTACAGGCGGCTTATGAGGTGCTGTCAGACACCGACCGGCGCCAAGCCTACGACGACAACCGCCGACGCAACCTGCTGGACGATCCGCTGCAAACCGCCAGCGAGATTTGGCAGAACTACTTCAAAACCATGCTTTGAAGTTAATTGGAATGGACACAGACACGTGAGCACCTCGCCTTTTTTTCACAACCTTGCTTCGGCTTATCAGGCTGAACTGGACGACTTGAGCTCTGACTCCGAGGGCCGCGATGTGTTGCGCCAGCGCTTGGCTGACAAACGCCGCGAGCTCGGGTTTTTGCGCCAGATGATTGAGCTGAGCCCGGAGATGGTGGCGGTGGTGTTCCACCAGGGCTTCCAATTCAAGCAGCCGCAGCGCATGGAGCAGCTGGTCAGCCAGGCGTCGGAAAGGCTGCCGGCCTGGGCCAGCCTGGCGGATGCCGTCACCCTGCAGCCCTGGGCTCGGCCCCTGAGCCTGGAGATCCTGAAAGAGCCCATGGGCGACTGGTTTATGACCGTGGCGGCCGGCCTGGAGTACCTCTACGGCAAGCCTGCTAAGGCTGCGGTGTCAGATTCGGACAGCGACGATCAGGATTCGGATGACCGCACAGACCGCGACCAATCGGACAACGGCGGCGTGGACAGTGACGGTGACAGCGATGACAGCCATGACGGCGACGCACGCCACGAAGCCGGTGAAGACTGGCTGGCCGAGCAGGGTTTTGACCGCAAGGACTGAGCCCACACCCTTTGATGTACCGAAAGCACCCATGAACCACCTTGCCCTGATCACCAAGACCCAAAGCCTGATTGCCTCGGGCGACATCGTGGGCGCCGAGTCTGCCCTGGTGGCGCTGGCAGACGCTGAGGGCGACCAGGCCCTGATGGTGGTGCTGGCTCAGCTGCCGCCCAAAGACATCCTGGCGGTGATCCGCGAGTACGACAACTCCAAAGAGTCGGTCATTAACCTGCTGGTCACACCTGAGCAGTTTGCCCGCGCCGTGGTGCTGGAGAAGCAATACAAAGACCTGACCCATAGCCACCTGCGCGGCATGCTCAATTCGATCATCTTCCGTGATGGCGCTGACCCACTGGCCTTCATGAACGCCATGGGCGACCTGGACGGCGGCGCCGAGGCGCTGGCCGACTACTTTGCTGAGAAGCACAGCCGCATTGAGGCCTTTGCCCGAAGCGGCACGTTTGACACGGTGGAAGACGATGGTGAGGTGATGTCCGAAACCGCCTTGCTGGCCTCGGCCTATGCCAAGCCCCGGGTCGAGCAGGATGAGGTGGCCGACCAGGACTGGATGGAGCTGGCCTGGATCCTGCGCTACGAGTGCCCAGACCTGTTCATTGAAATGTTGCTGGTGCTGCGCGCCAAGGCGCGGGCCTTTGACGCCGGCCTGAGTTTTGAGGATGAGGCCGAGGCCGATGACGGCAAGGTCGACACCAGCGAAACCGACCGCGGCAACGCCACGCCGGCCGCACGCGAGTCAGACGAAGAGTCGGCCATCTAAGTCAATCGCAGCCGACTGATGTCCACCGTTTCGCTGTTTGACGCTCGCCCCTTCTTTGAGAAGGCGCTGGCCCATGGCGTGGCGCACGGCCTGCTGACCCCTGCCCGGCTGGAGGCCCTGTGTGCCGAGGCGCCCAAGGGCATGGTGCAGATTGCGCGCTACTTTGGCAGCGAGTTCTTGCGCCCGGAGCTGGAGCAAGCCCGCGCCCGCCTGGTCAACCTTGTCAGCCTCTACCTGGAGCACAGCAGTGGCGGCGACCTGCGGCTGGCGGCCGAGGCACTGCGCGACCACTCACTGCTGTCGCGCTCCAAGGGCGGCTCGGAGATGCTCAAGGCCCTGATTGCAATGCCGCAGAACAGCCACTTTGGCATGAACGAGCGCGGCGGCTTCAGCAAGGAACACATTCCGCTGTTGGCCAAATGGTCGCTTCGCCCGCTCACCGATTACCAGACCGAGCTGGCGCAGCGCAGCCGGGCGGTGCTGGTGCTGGATGCTGCCATCTGGCTGTCGGGCGAGCTGGGGCTGGACGCCAGCGAACTCGAAGAGGCCGGTACCGACGCCGAGGCTGTGATCCGCACCGCGCTGCTTCTGGCCACCGCCAAGCGCACTGAGATGCCCGACTGGCCCGCCTTTGCCGCCCTGATTACCGTCCTGCGCAAAGCCCATGGAACGCTCAAGGCCCGGCCCTTGGAAATCGCATTACCCGCCCACCTGCCGGCGCAGTTTTTGCCGGTGGTGGCCGGCCTGCGCCAGACGGTACAGGGCGATCTGCCCAAAGTTCTGGATGCCACCTTAAGCCCGCGAAAGCTGTTTGACCAGACGCCGAGCTTTCTGGGCCGCTATTTCTGGCTGGAAGGCGCCCTGAGCGAGGT
>CALPLW020000318.1 GCA_943324505.2 Comamonas sp. lk | reverse complement strand
CTGCGTATTTCAGCGATCGTGGACGCTGGTTTCAGCGTGATCGTGGACGGCGTTTCAGCGCCATCGTGGACGCGCTGGGGTGCGCGCAAGCGAGGGTTTAAATGTATCGCAGACAGCGGTCGGGGTTGAGAGCCACGTTCGCGAAGCGAGGACTTGAATTGCACGGCGCAGACTTATCCACGGCGGCGGACGGCGCTTGCGACGTACCGGCCGGCGCGGTGGGTAAGTCGTGTTGGCGCTGATACGGTGGCGTTCATTTGTCTTCCTTTTGGTCGCGAAGCGAGGTTCCCTTGAGTGCAATCTTGTGGCTGCTGTGCACGATGCGGTCCAGGATGGCGTCGGCAAGCGTTGGGTCGTCCAGGTAGGTGTGCCAGGCATTGACCGGAAGCTGGCTCGTGAGCAAGGTCGAGCGTGTTCCCACTCGGTCATCGAGCACCTCCAGCAAGTCGTTTCGCTCGGGTGCGCCCATGGGCGAGATTGCAAAGTCATCGATGACCAACAGATCAAGCTTGGCCAACTGGGCCAGGCGCCGCGCGAAGCTGCCGTCGCCATGCGCCACATGCAGTTCGTCAAAGAGTCGGCCAGCGCGGGTGTAAAGCACCGAGAAGCCCGATCGTGCCGCCTGGTGCGCCAGTGCGCAGCCAAGCCACGTCTTGCCGCAACCCGTGGCGCCCGTGATCAGCAAGTTCTGCGCATTGCGGATCCAGTCGCCGCCGGCCAGCGCCGTCACCAAAGGCTGGTCCAGCGCGCGACTAGGCCGCCAGTTGATGTCCTCGACACAGGCAGCGCTGACTTTGAGCTTGGCCGCCTTGAGCAATCGCTCGACACGGCGGTCATCGCGCCAGGCCACTTCGCGCTGCACCAGCAGGGAGAGTCGTTCATCAAACCCCAGCGCTGCTGCAGCGGTGCTGGTGGCCTGCTCCTCGACGGCGCGCACCATGCCGTCCAGGCGTAGGATGCGCAATTGATTCAGGGTGTGTTCGTTCATGGTTTCCTTTGGGGTTGGTTGGGGGAATCGGAGCGGGTGTCAGTGGAAGTAATCAGGGCCGCGGATGTTCTCGTGCACAGGCAGTGCACCTGGCGTCGTGGTGGGTAAGCTGTGCTGGCGGTCCAGCCCGCTCTTGAGGATGGAGGTCACGCTCTTGAGGTTGGGCGAACGAATCGCCAAGGCCCGGGTGCAGGCCGCCTCCAGTCGTGCCGGCGTGTACTCGCGCGCCAGACGCTGCATGCCCAGGCACGCACGGTAGCCCTGCTCGGGGTGCGGACGATGTTCAAGCTGCCATGTCACCACGGCGGCGGTGCTCACGCCGATGCGCAGTCCCCAGTCGATGAGCTTTTGCGGCGTCCATTCCAGGTGCGCGCGATGCGACGCCGGCATGTGCTCCGGGTCAGTAGTGTGCCGGCCACGCTGGTGGCTCAAGGGGTGGCAGGCTACGCGCTGGTTGGAAGAAAAGCACTCCACCAGGCTGGCCGTGACGCGTAGCTCGACGGTGGTGCGCACCAGCGCGTGCGGCACGCTGTAGTAGTGGCCTTCATACTCGATGTGGTAGTCGATGTTGACCTTGGCCGACTTCCACTTAAAGATCTCGAACCGCTTGCTTGGCAGTGGCTGCAGCGCTGGTGCGTCCAGAAGATCGAAGGCGCTGCGCCGACAGCCGGGCAATTTTTTGAAGGCGCGCTGGTTCAGATCTAGCAACAGCAAGGCAATAGCCTGGTTGAGTTCGCCCAGGCTGAAGAAGCGCCGGTTGCGCAGTCTGGCCAGAATCCAGCGCTCGACCACGAGCACCGCATTCTCAACTTTGGGTTTATCCCGAGGGTGAGCCGGCCGCGCGGCCAGCAAGGCGCAACCGTAGTGGGCGGCGAATTCCTCGTACAGGCGGTTGGGTTGGGGGTCGTAGCTGTCGGGGTTCTTAATCAGGGAGCGGGTCTGGTCCGGCACGATCAGGCGCGGCACGCCGGCGAAGAACTCCAGCGCCTGGACCTGGGCGCCGATCCAATCGGCCGTGGTCTGGCGCGCGGTGGCACAGGCATATGTGTAGTTGGAAGCGCCAAATGTGGCCACAAAGATTTGTGCCTTGGTGATCTCTCCGGTGGCGGCGTCAACGATCGGCACGGTCTGACCGGCGTAGTCGACAAAGAGCTTCTCGCCAGCGACGTGGGTTTGGCGCATGGAGCGCTTCAGGCCCATCGCCCATTCGCGGTACTTGACGCAAAAGCTGGTGTACTTGTAGGCCAGCTTGTTGCTTTGGGCGTACTCTTCCCACAGCAACTGCAGGGTGACGCCGGCGCGTTTGAGCTCCTGGTGAACGACAGCAAAGTCGGGGGCGAGTTGATGACTGCTGCGCGGCAGGGCCGGCCGAAACAGGCGGGCTTCAAGCTCCGCGTCGCTGAGGGTCTGTGCTACGGCCCAGTCAACCCCGGCTGCGCGAGCGAGCGAGACGTACTTGCCGGCCGCGCTCTTGGATATCTTGAGCTCGCGGGCAACCTCGCCGTAGCTCAACCCTGCCTGCAGGTGCAGGCGCAATGTCTCTCGAATTTGGCGCATCGTGATTCTGTTCGTTGGCATTGGCTACTTCCGCAAAAAGCGGTGAGCCTAGGCCGGGTCAAAGAAATCACTTGCGAGCCCCCCATCAAATCGTCCACGTTCGCGCTGAAACAGCGTCCACGATCAATTTGAAATGCCGTCCACGATCACGCTGAAATAGCGTCCACGATCAGCCTGAAACGCCGTCCACGATGGGCTGAAATATGCACTTATGCTTGCGATTCGGTCAACTGGCCTGTGCGTTGCTTGATGCCCAAAGCACTCGCAAATTCTGTGACACGATAAAGCAACTGTTTTTTTGTAGCTTGCGCATTTCATTTGTGAATAGCTGGTTTGACTGGTCACTCTTACGCTCATTCCTTGCCGTGAAGCTGATATCGCGGAGTGGATGGTCCAAGCCGAGCAGGCTACTCTCATTGCGCGACCGTTCGCAAAGTTGGCGCTGATGGTCTGTGCGCATCAGGATTGCCTGAGTCGGCGTGGTCCGCCGTGTAGCACAGCCTATGTGCTCGAACATCATCTGATTGGCAGTGACCGCAACGAAGAGACCCTCAAAGGCTTTGCCAGCGTCAACATATAAGGTTTCTATGCAAGAAAATCACTTAGCTAATCCGCCCCTATGCATTGATGCGCTGCGTGACGCTGGGCGGTTTGTTCTTGATCAGGTAGATCAGCATATTTTCCCGCGAAATGAAACTTATCTAATTTTTGCCGGAAACTGCTGTTGTGTCTTGACGGTGTTTCCGGCAAAATTCATAAAACAAATAAATTGCCGGAAACGTCATGAAGCTTTTGTCGAATCAGCAACGACTGCACCAGGTCAACACCGGTCAACTTTTTGACAACTACCGGACTGCTCTGGCGCATGCCGCGTCCTACACCTACGCCATGCGTTGGAAGACAGTGCGAAATACTGAATACCTGTTCAGAGACCGGGACCGGCGCGGTAACGGCACGTCCCTTGGGCCTCGATCAGCCCAAACCGAGGACTTGTTGGCGGCGTTTACTGCCGGACGTGGTGCGGCAAAGGAGCGTCTGCACCTGATTAGGGAAAAAATTGAAGAGCAGGCAAGGCTCAACAAAGCCTTAAGGCTGAATCGGGTGCCACGCGTCGTGGCTCGTGTGCTGCGTGAACTTGATGAAGCCGGTCTTTATGACAGTTTTACGGTGATTGGTACTCAGGCCTTGTACGGCTACGAGGCTGCAGCAGGCGCGCACTTTCTGCTGGAATTGCTTGCATCCGGTGATGTTGACTTGCTCTTTGACACCCGTCAAAGGATGACGGTGGTGTCGGATAAGCTGGACGGCAATGGCCTGCTGGGTTTACTCAAAAAAGCCGACAAGACGTTTGAATGTGTTCGCGAAAACGGCTACCGTGCCGCCAATGCCGGCCAGTTCATGGTGGATCTCGTGATCGCACCTCGTGGCATGTCTGTCACAGAAAACATCACGTTTGCCGAATCGGATCTGGTTGCCACTGAAGTGCCCGGTTTGCAATGGCTGTTGAACTCGCCCAAACTTGACGCTGTCGCCGTCGACGAGGATGGCTGGCCAGTGCCAATGCGGGTGCCGGATCCGCGGGCTTTTGCCTTACACAAAGCGTGGTTATCTGGCCTGCTCACGCGCGAACCCATCAAAAAACCACGCGACCTTGACCAAGCGCGTGCCGTGGCTAGGCTTGTCCAAGATGAAATGCCACATCTCCCGTTTGAAAGCACGCT
>CALPLW020000317.1 GCA_943324505.2 Comamonas sp. lk | reverse complement strand
TGGATGTGGACCTGAAGCTCGCCGGCCGGGTCACTGGCATCGACGCCATACTGGGCGGCCACACCCATGACGGCATGCCGGTAGCCAGCGTCATCAGCACCCGCGGTGGCAAAACACTGGTGACCAACGCCGGCTCCAACAGCAAGTTTCTGGGCGTGCTGGATTTTGAGGTGAGCGGCGGCCGCGTGGCCGACTACCGCTACCGGCTGCTGCCGGTGTTTGCCAACATGCTGCCGGCCGACCCGGCCATGGAGGCGCTGATCACGCGCGTGCGGGCGCCTTTTGAAGCCCGGCTGGCCGAGCCGCTGGCCGTCAATGAAGGCTTGCTGTACCGACGCGGCAACTTCAATGGCACAGGCGACCAGTTGCTGCTCGACGCCCTGATGGAGGTGCAAGGGGCCGACATCGCCTTCTCGCCCGGCTTTCGCTGGGGCACCACCCTGCTGCCGGGCCAGACCATCACGCGCGAATGGCTGATGGACATGACCGCCATCACCTACCCCTACACCACGCTGACCAGCATGACCGGCAGCACCATCAAGACCATTTTGGAAGACGTGGCGGACAACCTGTTCAACCCCGACCCCTACTACCAGCAGGGCGGCGACATGGTGCGGGTGGGTGGCCTCAGCTACCGCTGCGACCCGCAAGCTGCCGCTGGCCGGCGCATTGACGACCTGCGCCTGGGTGGCCGGGCGCTCGAGGCCGACCGCAGCTACAAGGTAGCAGGCTGGGCCCCGGTGTCAGAAGAAGCCAAGCAGACCGGGGGCAAACCGATCTGGGATCTGGTGGAGCCCTGGCTCAAGTCCAAGGGCCGGATCGCGGCACGCCAGCTCAATCTGCCCCGGGTGGCAGGCCTGGATGGCAACCCCGGCGCCGGCTAAGGCATATCAGTTGCTATCGTTTCGCGGTTTGGCCGGGCGCAGGGTGCGGCTGAGCAAGAGCACCGGCAACAACCCCACCAGCACCAGCGCCAACGCCGGCAGGGCCGCCTCGCCCAGGCGCTCGTCGCGCGCCAGCTGGTAAGCCACCACTGCCAGCGTGTCGCTGTTGAAGGGCCGTAGCACCAGCGTGGCGGGCAATTCCTTCATCACATCCACAAACACCAGCAGCGTGGCCGCCGCCACCGAACGCTTGAGCAGCGGCCAGTGGACCCGCGTCAGCAAGGCCGCGTCGCGGGTTCCCAACATGCGGGCCGAATCATCAAAGCTGGTGGGGATACGGGCGTAACCACTCTGCACCGATTGCAGCGCCACCGCGCTAAAGCGCACCAGGTAGGCCCAAACCAGCCCGAAAGAAGTGGCCGTAAGGAGGTAGCCCACGCCGCTCTCAGGCGCCATGGCCTGCAGCCAGCCCACGGGCAGCAACAGCCCCACCACCAGCACCGCCCCCGGCACGGCGTAGCCCAAACCGACCATTTGCACCGCCAGCCGCGCCGGCAGGTCAGGACGGCGGCGCAGCTTGAAAGCCAGCAGCAGCGCCAGCGACACCGCCAGCGCCGCGCTGATCGCACCCAGGCGCAGGCTGTTGAGCGACCAGCCCACAAACTGCGCCCACGGCAGGGCAACGCCATCGGCCAGCAAGGGACGCAGCATGAACAGCACTGGCAACACAAAGCCCATCAGCACCGGCAGCCCGCACACCAGCCAGGCCAGGCCCAGAGCGGCACCCCGCAGTGGCACCGGGCGGGCATCCAGCACGTCCAGCCGCCCGCCGCGGGTCTGGGCAAAACGCAGGCGGCTTTGCGCGCGGCGCTCCAGCGTCAGCAGCAGCGCCACCAGCAGCAACAGCAAGGTCGCCAGCTGGGCGGCAGCAATCCGGTTGTCCATGGCCAGCCAGGCCTTGTAGATGCCCGCGCTGAAGGTCTGAATACCAAAGTAGCTCGCCACACCAAAGTCAGCCAAGGTCTCCATCAGGGCCAGGGCCGCCCCGGCAGCCACCGCCGGCCGTGCCAAGGGCAGGGCCACTTCCAGAATGCGTCGGCGCAGCGGCGCGCCCAGCAGGCGTGCTGCCTCCATCAAATGGGAGGCTCGTTCGCCCAGCGCGGTCCGGGCCAGCAGGTAGACATAGGGGTAGAGCGTGAAGATAAAGACCCAGGCGGCCCCGCCCAAGCTACGCACTTCAGGGAACACACGGCCCTGCAGCCCCAAGCTGGCGCGCAGGGCGGTCTGCAGCGGCCCGCTGAATTGCAGCGCGTCGGTGTAGGCGTAAGCCACCACATAAGCCGGCATGGCCAGCGGCAGCAGCAAAGCCCATTCCAGGGTGCGCCGACCCGGAAACTCGAACAGCGTCACCGCCGCAGCTGCCGTCAGGCCGACCAGCACCACCCCAATCCCCACCAGCAGGCATAGCCAAAGGGTGGTCAGGGCGTAATCGGGCAAGACGGTCGCCGCCATCTCGCGCAGGATTTGCGCCGCCGCAGCGCCGCCGTCGCTTCCGGGCCACCAGGCGGCGAGCACACTCAGCACCGGCAGCAGGAACAGCAGGACCAACAGCAGGAACAGGGCTTGGCGCAGACGGCCCAGCGGGCGAAGAGGCATGGCGGGGGCAATCACGCGAAGTGCAAATGAGAATTGTAAGCATCTACAATAAAACGCATGTTCCTAGAGGTGTCCCAGCTCAGCGTAACTTACCCAGGCGGCCGCCAGGCGGCGGTTCAGCAGGTGTCATTTGGGCTGCATGCCGGAGACATCGGCGTTCTGATCGGGCCCTCAGGTTGCGGCAAGACCACCCTGTTGCGAGCCGTGGCCGGGCTGGAGCCTGTGACCCAAGGCCAGATCCAGCTGGCCGGCCAGGTGGTCAGCAGCGCCGGTCTGACGCTGGCCCCCGAAGCCCGCCAAATCGGCATGGTGTTTCAGGATTACGCCTTGTTCCCGCACCTGGACGTGGCTGGCAACGTCGGCTTCGGCATCGCCCACCTGCCCCGCCGCGAACGCGTCGCCCGGGTGGCCGAGGTTCTGGCGCTGGTCGGCCTGGCCGGCCAACAGCAGCGGTTTGCCCACGAACTCTCTGGCGGCCAACAGCAGCGCGTCGCACTGGCGCGCGCGCTGGCGCCCGGGCCACGGCTGCTGCTGCTGGACGAGCCCTTCTCCAACCTGGATGTGGACCTGCGCGAGCGGCTGGCGCACGAGGTCCGCAGCATTCTGAAAGCCGCCAACACCACCGCGCTGTTTGTGACGCACGACCAGCTGGAAGCCTTTGCCATTGGCGACACCATCGGGGTGATGCTCCAAGGCCAGTTGCACCAGTGGGACGACGCCTACACGCTGTACCACCGGCCCGCCTCGCGCTTTGTGGCTGAGTTCATCGGCCACGGCGTATTTACGCCCGCCACCATCCGCGAGATCGACCAGCATGTGGTGGTGCACACCCCGCTGGGCGACCTGACCGACGTGGCCGAATGCCCATTGCCGGGCACGTTTGTGGGCGGCGCCTGCGATGTGCTGCTGCGCGCCGACGACATCGTGCACGACGACGACGCCCCGGTCAAAGCCCAAATCACCCGCAAAGCCTTTCGCGGCGCCGACTTTCTCTACACCCTGCGCCTGGCCAGCGGCGAAACGGTGATGGCCCATGTGCCCAGCCACCACGACCACACCATCGGCGAGTGGATCGGCATCCGGGCCCAGGTCGACCACGTGGTCACCTTCAACCGCCTCTGCCCCGCCACCGGCGGCAAACTCTGCCACCTGCCCTGCGACCTGGCCTGTGAACACGCCCCAGGCACCGCAACACCCAGCCAAGCACCTCAACCCTAAGCAGCGCCCCCGCAGCCCACCGGTCGTCATACCCGCGCAGGCGGGTATCCATGTCTTTTGCTACTTTTTATATAGCTATAACCCTATATACAGCAAGGGCTAGAGGCTGATTTTCTGTATATTTATTGCTGGTTTGCAGAGCCGCTGGTCTCACGGGTCCACCTGGGCTGGCCCGCCGGGCGTCCGTGGCGCCTGGCCTGCGTGCTCGCGGTTGAATTGATGGGCGCGTCGCGACCCTTGCATCAACGCCACCTCGACGAACGCGCTCTGTGGCAACCGCGAATGAGCTCCGGCCTGTCGCCACAGCCACCCGACAGGCTTGCGAAAAGATTGGGCGCGCAAGGGAAAAGAGGGGCCCGGACTCCCCAGCGCCGTCCTCACCCGCTCGCTGGCGTAGTGGGTGGCCATGCCGGCGGGCTTACGCGCTCGCGGTTGCCACAGAGGCTCCGCTTGGTAACGGCGTTCACGCCAACACGGCTCCGCCAACCGCACAGTCCACCGCGAGCGCGT
>CALPLW020000316.1 GCA_943324505.2 Comamonas sp. lk | reverse complement strand
CTGGCCGATGGCCCCAAACCCGATCAGCACCACGTCTTGCATGGTCAGTCCTTGCGCAAAATGGGGCCGGCAAACTTGGCGGCAAACGGGCCCCAGGCGCGCATATCTACTTCCACCACCACCGGGCCGTCCAGCGCCCAGGCCTGGGCCAGTACCGCGGCGCAGTGCTCGGGGCCACTCAGGCGCAGGTGCGCCACCTGCAGGCTGGTGCAGAGCTGGGCAAAGTCGGGGGTGTGCAGGTCCACATAGCAGTGGCGGCTGCCGTACAGGTCGTCCTGGATGTTCTTGATGACGCCGTAGCCGCCGTCGTTCATCAGCAGCAGCACAAAAGGTGCGCGCTCCTGCGCGGCGCAGGCCAACTCGCCCACATTGAGCATGAAGCCGCCATCGCCCACCAGCGCCACCGTCTTGCGGCCCAGACCGTGCAGCCGGTCGGCCACCGAGGCGCCGATGGCCATGGCCAGGCCCTGGCCGATGCCGCCACCCAGGGCGTGCACACCGGCGCGCGGGTGGTTGAGCTGGGGCGCGCGGTTGCCCCACATGCTGTTGGACAGGGTGATGTCCCGCACCCACCACAGGCCCGACCCGTTTTGTACGGCTTGCGCGGCCTGCGCCGCCAGCCCGTCCTGCAGCGCCTGGTAGGGCCCGAGCGTACCATTGACGTGGGCCACCGCCTGCTGCCGCGCGCGCTGCACATCGGGCAGCAGCGCCGGGTCTGGCGCCATGCGGCCTTCAAGCCGGTCGGCCAGGGCGTGCAGGGTGGCCAGCGCATCGCCCTGTACAAAGTAATCGCTGGGGTAGCCCCGGTTGTGCGCCAGCGCGTTGGCGTCGATGCGGTACAGGGCCGCCGGCAGCTTGAGCTGGTAGCGCAGGGTCTCGTTGCTGCGCAGGCGCGAGCCAACCACCAGCATGGCGTCGCAGCTCTGGTACAGGGCCTCGGCCGGTTTTTGCAGGTTGTAAGCGCCCAGGCTGGCCGGGTGGTCTTCGGGCAGGATGCCCCGGCCCTGCACCGAGGTCACCACGCCCCAGCCCATGGCCACAAAGCGCGCCACCGCAGCGCCAGCGCCGCGCGCCCCACCGCCCAGCCACAGCAGCGGGCGGCGCTTGTCCAGCAGGAGGGCGGCCAGGGCCTCCACCTCGGCTGCGGCCGGCTGCAGCGGCGCGGGCCACAGCGGGGCCAGGTCAGCCGGCAGCGGCAGCAGGCGCGCTTGTACGTCGCTCGGGATGTCGAGGCTGACCGGGCCGCAGGGCGGCGTGAAGGCCACGCGCACCGCCTCACGCAAAGTGGCCAACGCGGTCTCGGCATTGCGGATGCGAAAAGCGGCCTTGCCCACCGCCTGCAGCATGGCCAACTGGGCCGGCGCCTCGTGGATGAAGCCCAGGTCGCGATCAATAAAGTCGGATTCAATCTGCCCGGTCAGGTGCAGCAGCGGGGTGCCGGCGGTGAGTGCTTCCACCAGCGCCCCGGCGGCGTTGCCGGCGCCCGTGCCGGTGCTGGTGACGCACACGCCCAGCACGCCGCTGACGCGGGCGGCGGCGTCGGCCATGTTGCAGGCACCGGCCTCGCCCCGCGCCGGCACAAAGTGGATATGACCGCGCCGGTGCAAGGCATCGAGCATCGGCATGTTGTGGATGGAGATCACGCCAAAGGCGACCTTCACCCCGCACTGCTCCAGAAAGCGGGCGACGAGTTCGCCCACGGTGATCATGGGGATGGGGCTATGGGAATCAGAAGAGTTCATGCGGACAGAGTTTCGGCAAAAGCGGGTTGCTGGCCACGCGTGGGGAGGTGGCTGAGGCGTTGGGTCAGCTGGGCAGCGGCCGCGCGCACCAGCGGCAACAGCTGCACCACCTGGGCGTCGCTGAGTTGTTGGGCCGGTACTGTGATGCTGACGGCAGCCACCACCGCA
Source organism: Comamonas sp. lk (assembly GCA_943324505.2). Lineage (GTDB taxonomy): Bacteria > Pseudomonadota > Gammaproteobacteria > Burkholderiales > Burkholderiaceae_C > Rhodoferax. The sequence continues at coordinate 2,360 of CALPLW020000316.1, read as the reverse complement.
GTCTGGTCATTGAACACCGGCGCGGCCAGCGTGGAAATACCTGTTTCAAAACCACCCTGGCTGATGCCGTAACCGGCTGTGCGGTCGGCGCTAATCAGGGTCTTGAGCGCGGCCACGGTGTCAGGTGTTCGTGCGGTGTAGACCGGCAAGGCGGCCTCTGGGTACAGCGCGCTCAAATCCGCCAGGCTGAGATCAGCCAACAACAGGCGCCCCAACACCGTGGCATGGGCCGGCAAGCGTGCCCCCACCTGGATCGACTGAAACATGGCGCTGCGCCCGGCGGCCTTGGCCACAAACACGACCTCTCGCCCGTCGCGCACCACCAGATGCGCAGAGTAACCCGTCTGGTCGCGAAGCTTCTCGATCACCGGGCGGCCGTGCTCGGTCAGCTCCATCGACGCCAAGTACTCAAAACCCAGACGCAGCACGCCCAAGCCCAGCCGGTAGTGGCTGCTGTCACCCACACGCTCGACAAAGCCAGCCTGCTCCAGGGTATGAAGCATGCGAAACACCGAGGCCCTTGGCACATCAAGCTGGCGGGCCAGATCAGCCCCGCTCAGGGTAGGCGTTTGCCGGCTGAAGCAGCCCAGCAGTTCCAAGCCACGCAGCAGCGCCGGCACGGTGTAACGCTCGTCAGCCGCGCTGGTCATGGTCATGTGGCCCCCACGCTCGTCACTGCGTGTACGTCGCTGCCCCCCGAGGGGGCCTTCGCAGCTTGGGGCGGCCCGGCGCTGCTCATACCGCCCACGTCCGGCAGACCCAGCAAGGCATTGACGGCAGGGCCGGCCTGCAAGGGGCAGGCATGGCCTACCGAACCGAGGTCGGTCCAGGCCACACCAGCAGCGGCCGCCACCTGTTGGCAACCTGCCGGCGGGGTGATGCGGTCGGCGCTGCCACTGGCCACTTGCACGGGGCAGTGCCCTAGTGCCAGGTCAGTCAACAAGTCACCGCCGGCCAACATGCGGGCAGCATGGGTGTAGCCCCGGGGTTGGACCTGTGCCATCACAGTTTGTACGGCAGTCAGTATTTCGGCAGGAGCATCAGGCGTGAGCATGGCCGCGCCGCGCTGCCGCGCCATGCCGGCGGGCCCCAAATTAGCCAAGGTGGCCAGTCGGTCGTGCAACAGGCGCTCGCGCTGGGCTGCGTCCAAGCGGGCATGGCCCTGGGCCGGCGCCAGCAACACCAGCGCTGCCACCCGCTGCGGTTGCAGCACGGCGGCACGCGCCGCCATCAGCGCGCCCAGGGAATGGCCGACCAGCGTCAGCGGCTGTGTCAGACCCAGCGCATCCAGCCAGGCCCAGAGCCGCTCGGCGTAGTGCGTGGCCGTGGGCCAGGCAGCGTCAGCCAGGTTAAGGCCGTCGCTCTCGCCATAACCCGGCGCATCCCAGGCGAGGAGGCCCGGTTGGTGCGGCTCGACCGCCGCCAGTTGCGCGGCCCAACTAGCCGAGCCAGAGCCGATGCCATGCAACAGCACGCGTTGCGTGTGTGCCAGCGTCCCCGCCTGCCGGTAGCCCACAATGCCCAGCGACGTGTTGATGCGCAGGGCAGGGGCGGAGACCATTGACGTCACCATGCAGGCTCAGCGCCCCAGCTCGCGCTTGATGCGGGCCAGGTCACTGCCAGGCGGGTAAGTGGGGGTGATGGGCTTGGGCGTGCCCAGCATCACGCACATCAGCGCGTCTTCATCACCTACATTGATTTCTTCGCGGTAGACGCCAGGCGGTACCGAGATCAGGTCGCGCTCATTGAGCAAGGACTCCCAGCGCTGGCCGTCTTTTTCGCAGACGATCTTCATGCGCCCGCGCATCACAAAAAACACCTCTTCCACGTCGTAGTGGATGTGCGAGGGGCCGATGTGGCCGGCCGGGATCACCATGGTGGAGAAGGTGAAGTGGGCCGAGGGCACGGTGTTGTTGTCGCTGGCCACGCCAGTGCCGCCTGTGCCCACATAGCGCATCTGGGCGCGGCGGTAGCGCGGGTCAAAGTCCGCCTGGAACTTGAGCGCATCCCAGTCGTAGCGGCGGGATGCAAAGCGGGCGACCCGGCTCTCCAGCCAGGCGGCAAAGTCCTGACCGGCCGGCTGCAGCATGCTGCGCTGGATATCGGCTTCCGACGGGATAGTGGCGTCCATCAGGCCGCGCTCATTAAAGACAGGCTGGTTGGCGGCGGGGGTGGATAGGTTCATGGTTTAGGTTCAGGGTTCAGGACATGACAAAGCCGCCGTTCACCGGCAACACCTGGCCGGTGATGTAGCCGCTGCCTTTTGAGAGCAAAAACAGCACGGCAGGGGTGATGTCATCGGCCTGCTGCGCGCGTTCAATGGCGCGGCCATTGCGGTAGTGCTCGTGACGCGCTTGCGG
>CALPLW020000315.1 GCA_943324505.2 Comamonas sp. lk | reverse complement strand
GTCACCACCTGCGCCAACCGTGCTGCGGTGGCGAGCGGCAGCACCCCGAGCGAGTTGCCGTCCAGGTAGATCAGCCCGGGTGGCAGCTCAAATTGATCGCGCAGGCTGCGCAGCGGGTCTTGTTGGTCGAGTTGTTGGCAATGTTCAAGCGTGGTCATGGGAGGTCTCGCAGAATGGCCCGCACCGGCGACGCGTCGGCGAGCATGAGTTTGAGGGGCAGGGCGATGAGCTCGTAATCGCCCTCGGGGATGTCATCAAGCACCAGGTTTTCGAGCACGCGCAGGCCGCGCTGGCGGATCACCTGGTGGCTGGGCAGGGTTTTGCTGTCGGCCGGGTCGATGCTGGCGCTGTCAATGCCCACCAGCAGCACACCCAGATCGGCCAAGCGCTCCAGGGTCTCGGGGGCAAAGGCGCTTAAATTCGGGTCCCACTGGTCAACCGGCATGCGCTGGTAGGTGCGCACCAGCAGCCGCGGCGGCAAATTTTTGAGCGCGTGGGCCAAATGGTGCCATTCGATCAGCGGGCCGGGTGCTATGGCGTGGATGACGCGGCAGGGGCCCAGGTAAGGCAACAGATCGAGCGCGCCCACGGCCGCACCGGTCGGGTCGTAATGCAGCGGCGCATCGGCGTGGGCGCCCAGGTGGGGCGACAGGGTCAGGGCGCTGACGTTGACCGGGCAACCCGGCGCCAAGGTGGCAGTCCAGAGTTGCTGGTAGGCGGTGTCGCCCGGAAACACCGGGCTGGCCGGGCCCACCGGTGGCGAAATGTCGTAGATGCGGGGCATGGTTCGCCGGATTCTGTACCGCAGCGACCGGTCATGGTGTCGGTAATTTCCAACGGTTTGAGAAAATACTACAAGCGGCCCAAGAGCAAAAACTCCATCAGGGCTTTTTGCACATGTAAGCGGTTCTCCGCCTCGTCCCACACCACGCTCTGCGGCCCGTCGATCACCTCGGCTTGCACCTCCTCACCGCGGTGCGCAGGCAGGCAGTGCATGAACAAGGCCTCAGGCCGGGCAGCACGCATCATCTCGTCGTCCACGCACCAGCGCGCAAAGGCCAGTTTTCGAGCCTCGTTCTCGGCCTCGTAACCCATGCTGGTCCAGACATCGGTGGTGACCAGGTCGGCGCCAGCGCAGGCCTGTAGCGGGTCGCTGTAGACCTGGTAGCTCTCAGCCGAGCGCAAGCCCGCCACCGACTGGTCCACCTCGTAGCCGCCTGGCGTGCTCACATGCACCTTAAAGCCCAGAACCTCGCTGGCCTGCAGCCAGGTGTTGGCCATGTTGTTGCCGTCTCCTACCCAGGCCACCGTCTTGCCCTGGATAGAGCCCCGGTGCTCAATGAATGTGAAGATATCGGCCAGGATCTGGCAGGGGTGGAACTCATTGGTCAGACCATTGATGACCGGCACCCGCGAGTGACTCGCAAAGCGCTCAATTTTGGTGTGTTCGTAGGTACGGATCATCACCAGGTCCACCATGCGGCTGATGACGCGGGCGCTGTCCTCTATCGGCTCAGCACGGCCTAACTGGCTGTCGCCCGTGGTCAGGTGCACCACGCTGCCACCCAGCTGGTACATGCCAGCCTCAAAGCTGACGCGAGTTCGGGTGGAGGCCTTCTCGAAAATCATGGCCAGCGTGCGGTCGGCCAGTGGCTGGTGCCGCTCATAGGCCTTGAACTTTTTCTTGATCAGCGCCGCCCGCTCAAACAGGTAGGCATAGTCCTCGGCATTCAGGTCGCTGAACTGCAGGTAATGCTTCATGGCTCAGGCCGCCACCATCTTTTTCACCAGGGGGCACAGGATGGCTACCACCTCGTCGGCTTCGGCGGTGGTCATGATCAGCGGCGGCACCAGGCGGATCACGTTGTCTGCCGTTACGCTGATCAGAAGGCCCTGGTCAACACACTGTTGCGTCAGCGCGCTGCAGGGTTTGGCCAGTTCCACGCCCAGCATCAGGCCCATGCCACGAATCTCACGCACTGAACCATTGGCCAGCTCGGCCGCCAGCGCATGGCGCAGGGCGGCAGCCAGGTGGGCGCCAACGCGGGCGGCGTTGTCCAGCAGGCCGTCTTCTTCCATGATGCGAATGGTTTCCACACCGGCGCGCATGGCCAGCGGGTTGCCACCAAAGGTGGTGCCGTGGTTGCCGGGCTTGAAGATACTGGCGGCCTTCGGGCCGGCCACCACGGCGCCAATGGGCACGCCCGAGCCCAGGCCCTTGGCGAGCGGCATCACGTCAGGCAGGATGCCGGCCCACTGGTGGGCAAACCATTTGCCAGTGCGGCCCATGCCACACTGAACTTCGTCAATCATCAGTAGCCAGTCGCGCTGATCGCACAGGGTGCGCACCTGGCGCAGGTAGTCCATATGCGCGGGGTTAACACCACCTTCACCCTGGATGGCCTCTAAAAATACCGCCACCACGTTCGGATTGCCGGCGGTGGCCGCCTCCAGACTCGCCAGATCGTTGAGCGGCACCCGGATAAAGCCCTCCACCAACGGGCCAAAGCCGGCCTGCACCTTGGGGTTGCCGGTGGCGCTGAGGGTGGCAATGGAGCGGCCGTGGAAGGCTTTCTCGTACACCACGATCTCGGGCCGCTCTATGCCCTTGTCATGGCCGAACTTGCGCGCCAGCTTGAGCGCTGCCTCATTGGCCTCCAACCCGGTGGAACAGAAAAACGCATTGCTCATGCCTGACAATTCAACCAGTTTCGCAGCCAGCGTTTCTTGATGGGTGACATGGTAGTAGTTGGAAGTGTGGATCAGCTTGGTCAGTTGATCTTGCAGGGCTGGCACCAGCTTGGCGTGGTTATGGCCCAGTGTGTTGACAGCAATGCCGCCCAGAGCATCCAGGTACTCTTTGCCGTTGACATCCCAGACGCGGCAGCCCTGACCGTGCGACAGCGCGATGGGCACTCGGTTGTAGGTGTTCATCACATGGGGTGATGTGGCCTCTGGGTGGGCGGCTGTGGCATTCATGGGCTCGGGCTCCCTAAAGTTCGCGACAAATGAAAGCGGCCCAACGTGAGTTGGGCCGTTGAAGCGTAATTCTAGGGCCATTGCTGTAACAGCAAGTAGAATTCTTGTGCACTGCAGCAAGTCGACTCGACCAACGCCACACTCCGTCCTGATGGTTCCAACACCCGCCAAAGAAATCGTGATTCATGGGGTGACCTGTCAGGGCAAGCCGTTTCGGCCGAGCGACTGGGCGGAGCGGCTGGCCGGTGTGATGAGTTCGTTCAGGCCCGGTGGGCCACGGCCGGGCAGCCATCTGGGTTACTCGCCATGGTGCACCCCGACCAGCCTGAATGGGGTGAGCTGTGTGGTGGTGCACCGTGACTTGCAGGACCATGACGTCATGGCCTGGGATTTCTGCATGAACTTTGCCCGCGACAACGAGCTGAAACTGTCCGAAGGCAGACCTGACGCCGACGGCTGAGCCTCTGACGCCCTACACTGGGTGCCATGCAACTTAACCACGAATTCAAGGGTTTTCCCACTGGCCACGCCCCTTTGGCCCTCAAAGACGTTGCGGCCCAGGGCTGGCGGGTGCTGCATGGCGACTTGCCGCTGCCGCTGGCGGTGCTCAAACAGTCTGCACTGCAGCACAACCTGGCCTGGATGCGCGATTTTTGCGCCCAGCGTGGGTTGGACATTGCGCCCCACGGCAAGACCACCATGTCACCCGAGTTGTACGCGCGCCAGATCGCGGCCGGTGCCTGGGGCATCAGCTTTGCCACGGTGTACCAGGCCGCCGTGGGCGCTCGGCATGGTGTACCGCGGCTGATCATCGTCAACCAGGTGCTGCAGGCGGCCGACTTGCAGGGGCTTGCCAACCTTTTGCAGACCTATCCCGGCTTGCAGGCCTACTTCTTGGTGGATTCGCTGGCCCAGGTGGACGCCATCGAAGCCTGGCACCGGTTGCACGGCCAGAGCGTGGTGTTTTCCGTGCTGCTGGAGCATGGCTTGGCCGGCAAGCGCACCGGCGTCCGAACGCGGGAGCAGGCCCTGGCGCTGGCCCGCCGTGTCAAGGCGAGCCCTGCGCTGCGTTTGGCCGGCATTGAATGCTACGAAGGTTCGCTGGCGAGCTGCCGGCACGAGGAAGACCGCGCTGGCGTGGCCGCCGTGATGGCGCGGCTGCAGGAAACCGCCGCCGATTGCGAGCGCGAAGACCTGTTTGAATGTGACGAGGTGCTGCTGACCGCTGGCGGCTCGGCAATTTTTGACCTGGTGGCCGAGCATTTGCAGCCGCACCTGAAGCGCCCGGCGCGCGGTGTGCTGCGCTCG
>CALPLW020000314.1 GCA_943324505.2 Comamonas sp. lk | reverse complement strand
CCGGTGGGGGGCGAGGCGCAGACCATCCGCACCTTGCTGGCCTACCTGGAGCAACGCTTCGCGTCCGGCACAGCGACCAGTAACAAGGTAGGGAAGGCAATCCCAAGCCATCTTGTTCGACCGATTTGACGGAGACCGCCTAACTCTACTCCGGCTTCGCCCCAGAGAACCTTACTACTTTGCCCCAGCGCTCGATCTCTGTTTGCACAAAGCGAGAAAACTCGTCAGCTGGATTACCCACAGCGGTTGCGCCATCGGCTTCTATCCTTCGGCGCACTTCGGCGCTCTGGACGGATTGGCGGGCGGCATCGGTCAATCGGCGGCTAAAGGTTGGGTCCATGCGCCCAGGCGCAAACAAGCCAAACCATGCGCTCGACTCGTAACCAGGCAAGACCTCGGCAATGGCCGGCACGTCTGGAAACTGCGGCAGGCGCTGCTTGCTGGTGACGCCCAAGGCCTTGAGCCGACCGGCACGGATATTGGGCAGGGTGTTCACAAGGGGCGCAAACATCAGATCAACCTGGCCAGCGATGACATCTTGAACAGCGGGGGCCGTGCCCCGATACGGGATGTTCACAATGAACAGGCCCGATTGCATCTTGAACAGGTCACCGGCCAGGTGCAGCGATGAACCCACGCCCCCGATGGCGAAATTGAGTTTCCCAGGCCGGGTTTTGGCATAGTCGATCAGTTCTTTGACGTCCTTGACCGGTACCGAGGGGTGGGCCACCAGCACCGACGGCTGCGTCGCCACGCAGGTCAGCGCCGTGAAGTCTTTGACCGGGTCAAAGGGTAAAGACGGGTAGAGCGACGCATTGATCGCGTGACTGGTAAAGCTCATGAGCAGGGTGTTGCCGTCGGGCGGCGCCTTTGCGACCAGATCGGCCGCGAGGTTCCCGCCCGCGCCGGCACGGTTTTCGACAATCACTTGGCGCCCGAGCAGCCGGCCCATTTCAACACCGACGGCACGGGCCAGGGTGTCGGTCGATCCACCCGGTGAGGCACCCACCAGGATACGCATGGGCACGCCGGCGGATGGCTGCGCCCAGGCCCTTAGACCTATGCCATACGCGCCAAGCAGCGCCGCGCTGTGACCGAGCCACTTTCGTCGGGTCGCAGGGTGTTGGATATCGAAGTTCATGAGAAGTGCTCCGTCAAACAGCAAGCGCTGCCAACCGCTGCAACAGCGCCTGCTCGCGTGCGTACTGCCTCGGTGCCAGCGCGGCCTGAGCCAGCCACCAGCGGTGGTAGTACTGCAACATGTCCGGCAGGCTGGTGCGGGCTTCGAAGCCGGTGAGGCGGCGAAGCTTGTCGGCACTGGCATAGAAATGAAAGTGGGGAAACGGAAAGCTCAGGTTACGAAGGTCGAAGTCCTGCATCACATAACCAAGCTCCGGCAGCGGAACAGTGCGCATGTCGGCCGGCTGGTCGGCCACCGCAGCGCAGGCCTCCACAAAGCCGCGCGCCGTCGTGGCCTGTGGCAGGACGATGTTGAAGGCCTGGCCGTCTACCCTCGCATCGGCACCCATCAGGGCCAGCAGTGCCTGCGCTACATCGCCGGCGTAGACGAAGGAGTAAAGGGCATTGCCGCCATTGGTCAGCAGGATGGGCCGCTTGGCATGCAGGCGGCTGAAGACGAAGGATTCTCGGTCCTCGTAGTTTTCCGGCCCGAGCACGAAGGGCAAGCGGCAGGCCACGGTCTGGAATGCGCCGCGCTGGCTAAATTCAACCAACAGCTGCTCGGATCGAATTTTCTCCGCAGCGTAGGCCTCGTGCAGGTGCGGTGGCCCGACAGGCCTGTCCTCGGTGAGTGGAAAGTTCTGACTCTCCGAATAGACCGCGCAGCTAGAGATGAAGATGTAGCGCCCGATCCGCCCGGCGAACCTGGCGCCTGCCTCAGCCACCCACTGCGATGAGTAGGCCGAAAAATCGATCACCACATCGACATGCCGTTCCGCCAGAACGTCCAGCGCGCCTGGCAGACTGCGGTCACAGACCAGCGTTGTCACACCGGGCTCTGGGGGGCGGCTGCCACGGTTGGCCACTGTCACCTCGTGGCCAGCTGCAAGCATGGCCTGGATCGCATAGCGCCCCATGAAGCGTGTGCCACCAAAAATCAGCACCTGCATGTCTGTCTCCCCTATTTTTGGGCTTCCCACCACGGCGCGATCACACGGCCAGCTTATTCTGTCAAAGTCGCCGCCCAGGCCACTTCTGGGTCGGTGTAGGCAATCAGCTCTTTAACTTCCTCTACCAGCACCTTGGGTTGCGTCTCCACCAAGGTAAGCGCGATGAATTGCTCGGAGATGTCGAAGGCGCCCATTAGTTCGCCTCGAAATAAACAACACTTTTGTTTATTATCCAATGCATGAACTCGAAGCAAATGAAAAAACTGGGCTTTTACCAGGCCATGACAGAGCAAGGCATCCGAAAAGCCGAACTAGCCCGACGCCTGGGCTGGCATGTTCCGCAAGTAGATCGACTGTTTGACCTGCGACACGCCAGCAAACTCGACCAGATTGAGACGGCCGCACGCTCTCTTGGGCGCACGGTTGAGGTGCGGGTGACATAGGCGCAACGGGTTACGCACTTCGCGTATAGCAAAGCCAGCCCGAACCGTTGCCAGTTCGGGCTTTATCTGGAGTAGCTTGGAGGCTGGTTTACTTCTTCGACGGCGGTACATCCGTACAGCTGCCGTGCGCCACCTCTGCCGCCATGCCAATGCTCTCGCCCAGCGTGGGGTGCGGATGGATAGTCTTGCCGATGTCCACCGACTATTCGTCGGTTATTGGTCGCAGGTCCTCAATTTCGTCTTCCAGAGCCCCATTCAGCCCTGCCTCCACCCCTGCCTCAATCACCAGGCCCTGGTCGCGCTGGTGGTCAGCCAGCACGCCCACATCGCGCAGGAAGTCATCAAACTTGGCCCGCACGTTCAAATCAATCTGGATGGGCGCCTTGCCCCAGCCCCGGTCGAGCAGGGCCTGTGCGGCCGTTACCCGGGCCGCCTGCGGGGAGCGCTCGTCCTCCATCACCGCCCCGAGCAGCTCGATGGCGCGGTCGGTGTAGGTGCGCGCCAGGGTGGTGACGGTGGCCCCCTTGGGGCGCCCGCCATTGACGTTGATCGAGCCTGGCAGCACCCGCCCGAGTGCGTCTCGCTCGGTGATGCGCAGCGCCCGGCGTCGGGCCGCGTTGGCCGCGCTACGGGGGTGGTCGTCGGGCAGCGCCGCGGCATCAGCCCCCGCCCCGAGCAGGTTTGGCCGGTTGGGCGCAGTTTTTTCTTCAGTATTCTGTGACATGTTAGTGATTCTCAAGCTGACAACAGCATTTCGGCCGTCATCGGACCGCTGCAGGCTTCATCGAGGCGGAGAAATCGTTCAAGAAACTGCGAGGCCATGCCGACCTGAAAATCCTGATCAACGGTCTTCGTCCCAATTCCCATTGACTCAAGAAGGCAGCATAATCACGATAATCACCGACTCAAACCTGCAACTGAGTTCGGTACATCGCCCCGGGGAAACCGGCGTTGGAGGTGAGGTCGTCGTGGGGAGTTTTTTGGTCGAAAAATCGGCCACGCGGGGCTCACCTTCTGAGCAAACACTGTCTTCACCTAAGTCTTTGATTTGTCACATAAATCGACGTTTATTTGACTTTTAATCATGGATTCAGAATAGAGACCTCCTGGAGATGGTATGAGAACCTGGTTTTCGATAAGCTCACTTTTCACACTTGCGGCACTTTCAATGCTGGCACAGTCCGCAACTGCTTCTGACACCTACAGCACCAGCACCGGCATACTGTCGATCTCCAAGGTGGCGGTTGGGGACACCCTCTACTCCGACGTGAAGGCAACGATCGGGCAGGTGATCAGCGTGGGGACAAGCGCCACAGACACCTACGACACCTACACACCGAGCACAAACCGCCTGGCCATTCCCGTTGTGGTGGTTGGATCGACCACCTACTACAACGTGGTGGTGACCCTGGTAAGCGTGATCAGCGTAGGTTCAACCTGCTCGGGGATTACTGCCTGCACCACATCGAGCACCAGCGCGCTCTACTCCACGCCGGCCTCATTCGAGTCTGCTGTCGGCGTGGCATATCAGCCCGGTACCGCGCTGACGGCTTCCAGCACGGTCACCAACCGCGGTTACTACATGATCTCGAATGCGGCCACGGCAAGCACCACGTCAAGCTACGCCACCATCGGCTCGACCTACAGTGCGACAACGGGCTACACGCTTGCATCTGCAACGCTGGCCTCGACCTCTACCTACAATGACTATCTAACCAAGACCATGCAATTGGTCACCGCTG
>CALPLW020000313.1 GCA_943324505.2 Comamonas sp. lk | reverse complement strand
TAAGTGGTTGGTGCAGATTCATCGAGCGAGAGACCTCTTCGAATCCATCGCGCAAGAGCTCGGCACCGCAGGTGTGGGCTGCCTCCTCACTGGAATGGGCAGAGATGGCGCGGCGGGACTGCTGGCCATTCGGCTTGCCGGCGGAAGGACCCTCGCCCAGGACGAAGCGACGTCGGTGGTGTTTGGCATGCCGAGGGAGGCGATCCTGTTGGGTGCGGCCGAGCAGGTGTTGGCGCTGGATCAAATTGCACCGAGACTTGGTGTTTTGGCAGGTGTGGCTACCGGGATGCCTGTATGAGACCCCGGATTCTCATCGTGGATGCCAGCCTCACGGTCCGGATGAACCTGGGCAATCACCTCCAGTCGGCCGGTTGCGACACCGTGCTGTGCGCCGACATCCCAAGCGCGCAAGAGGCGCTTGCCCAAGAATCGGTCGCGCTGGTCATCCTTGATATCCTGATGCCAGACGGTAGTGGTCAAGATTTTCTTAAAGCACTGAGGCAATCTCCAAAGACAGCACAAGTTCCGGTCCTACTGCTATCCACTGATCAAGAGGTTGAGAGCCTCATCCAAAAGATGGACGCTGGCGCCGTTGTATTTATCGGCAAACCCTACGACCTCGCAGAGGTCGTCGCGCAGGTACATGCACTCACGCAAATGAACGGCCTTGGTGAGGCCGCAGTTAATGTTGGGACGGCTCCAAGCCTGCTCGGTGCGAAGCGACTGCTCGCCGTTGACGACAGCACCACCTACCTTCATGAGCTTGCCAGCCAGCTTCACGAGGAAGATTATGTTGTGATCCTGGCAAACTCCGGCGAAGAGGCGCTGGAATCGCTCTCGACGGAACCGGTAGACGGTATTTTGCTCGACCTCATCATGCCAGGGCTTTCCGGCCAAGAAACCTGCAAACGCATCAAGCAGCGGGCGAACTGGCGCGATATTCCCCTCATCATGCTCACAGCGCACGATGATCGAGATGCCATGATCGAATGCATCAACGCCGGAGCCGACGACTACATTGCCAAGTCCGCCGACTTCGAAGTTCTCAAGGTTCGCTTGCGCGCGCACCTAAGGCGCAAACACTTCGAGGATGAAAATCATCGTATCCGCGAAAAGCTTGTACGCAGCGAGAGCGAGGCCACCGCACGCAAACAGGTGGAGGCTGAGCGAACGAAGCTGGACCAACGTTTGCGTGACCAGCAGTTCTACACGCGATCGTTGATTGAGTCCAACATCGATGCTTTGATGACGACCGACCCGGCCGGCATCATCACCGACGTCAACAAGCAAATGGAATCGCTCACGGGCTGCACGCGCGATGAGCTCATTGGTGCGCCTTTCAAAAGTTATTTCACCGATCCAGCGCGGGCCGAAGCGGGCATCAAACTGGTGCTGAGCGACAAAAAAGTCACGGATTACGAGCTCACAGCCCGTGCCCGTGATGGCAAAAAAACGATGGTGTCATATAACGCCACCACCTTTTATGACCGCGAACGCACGTTGCAAGGCGTTTTTGGGGTGGCGCGTGACGTCACCGAGCGAAAACGCTTTGAGCAAGCCTTGCAGGAAACCAACGTGGAAATGGAGAGTGCCAAATCTGCGGCAGAAAAGGCTAATTTGGCGAAGTCTGATTTCTTGTCGGGCATGAGCCACGAGTTGAGGTCGCCACTTAATGCCATTCTTGGGTTTGCGCAGCTGATGGCCACGGCATCACCCCCGCCCTCGGATGCTCAATCAGAAAGCATCACCCAAATTCTTCAGGCGGGATGGCACCTCTTGAAGTTGATCAACGAAATTCTCGATCTGTCCGTGGTGGAGTCTGGCAAAGTGTCTTTGTCACTGGAGCCTGTCTCCTTGTCCGAGGTGCTGTCCGAATGCCAAGCAATGATGGAAGCGCAAGCCCAGCAGCGCGGCATCCTGATGACTTTCCCACAGTTTGAGCAGCCCAGCTTCGTTTGGGCAGACCAGACACGACTCAAGCAAATCGTCATCAATTTGTTGTCGAATGCGATCAAGTACAACCAACCTAGCGGCCAGTTAACCGTGGATTACAAGGTCATTTCCTCTGATCGCGTTCGCATCAGTTTCAAAGACACGGGCGCTGGTCTGACGCCTGAAAAAATGGCGCAACTGTTCCAGCCCTTCAACCGCTTGGGTCAAGAGGGTGGCAGCGTGGCTGGCACCGGCATTGGCCTGGTGGTGACCAAGCAATTGGTCGAACTGCTGGGTGGTAATCTGGGTGTGGATAGCACTGTGGGAGCGGGGAGTGTGTTTTGGGTTGAGTTGCGCAGCACGCCTGCGCCAACGCTCAAGGTCGCACCGCTAGAGCACGCAGCGCCCAAGCTTGCCATTAAAAGGATGGACGCCCCTCAGAAAATTCTTCTGTACATTGAAGACAACCCGGCGAACATGAAGTTGGTCGAACGCTTGATCGAGCGGCGCACAGATATCAAGCTTCTGAAGGCGGTGGACGGTTCGTTAGGCATAGCGATGGCGAGATCGTCAGTCCCCGACGTGATTTTGATGGACATCAACTTGCCAGGCATCAGTGGCATAGAGGCGTTGAAGGCACTCCGGGAAGACGTCACCACGGCTCATATTCCTGTGGTGGCTATAAGCGCCAATGCCATGACGCGAGACATCGAAGTGGGGCGGCAACTGGGCTTCTTCAGCTACCTGACAAAGCCCATCGTGGTGGAAGAATTCATGACCACGTTGGACTTGGCGCTTGAGCAGACTCCAAAAAATATCGGTTCGCCCAGGTCCCAAGAAAAGCCTCAGGCCTGAAAAATTTCACGTGCCTTCATCAGCGCCATTTCAACCATCTCAATCATCGACGGAACAACGCATGATCCCCACTTCAGCCATCCTGAAGGCCAAACTGCTCATCGTCGACGATCAACTCGCCAACGTGTTGTTGCTTGAGCGCTTGCTGCGCGGCGCGGGCTATTCCGCCATCTCCTCCACACAAAATCCGACCGAGGTCGTGGATCTGCATCGACAAAACCGATATGACCTGATCCTTTTGGACCTGAAAATGCCAGTGATGGACGGTTTTCAGGTGATGGAAAGCCTCAAAGGCATAGAGACCGAGGGGATCCTACCGGTTCTGGTTATCACCGCCCAGCCCAATGAAAAACTGCGGGCGCTGAACGTCGGCGCCTTGGACTTTTTGAGCAAACCTTTTGACATCGCCGAAGTTTTGGCACGGGTGCACAACCTGCTGCAAGTGCGCTTGTTGACTTTGGAGACACAAAGACTTTACGAGCAAGTTCTGGTGGAGCAAGACCTGTCCGAGATGCTTCTGCACAATGTGTTGCCACATGCCATAGCAGAGCGTCTGAAAGGGCGCTCCAAACTCACGGCAGATCACCTCACCCAGGCCATTGTGGACAGCTACGCCAATGTGACTGTGTTGTTTGCTGACATTGTGGGTTTTACAGCCTTCTCACAACTCGTTAGCCCTGAGGTCATGGTCGGTGTGCTGAATGATCTCTTCACGCGTTTTGACCATATTGCGGAGCATCGCGGCCTGGAGAAGATCAAAACCATTGGCGACTGTTATATGGCGGCCGCGGGTTTGCCTGTGGTGGTCACTGACCATGCCGATCGCGCTGCACAGATGTCGCTGGACATGCTGGTCGCGATTCAAGACTTCAACGCGGGCAGTCAGCACCCGCTGAATATCCGAATTGGTATCAGCACGGGTGCGGCGGTCGCTGGGGTCATCGGCAAGAGCAAATTTGTCTATGACCTTTGGGGCGACGTGGTGAACACTGCCAGCCGGATGGAGTCGCACGGCACTGCGGGCCGGATCCAGATCAGTGACGCTACGCGCCAAGCCTTGATCCAGCCGTTCTCGCTTGAACATTGCGGTGTCATTAAAGTCAAAGGCAAGTGCGACATGAGCACTTGGTTCTTGAACAACTCCGATCAGAACTGAGTGGTGAGGTCGGAGGTTGTTAGCCAGTGCATCCCCAAAATATGGCCCTGACTTGGGCAGATCCCTGGCTCAGGAGTGGCATTTGATTGATGTCCCGCTCCACGCCACTGTGGCCAGCATTGAAGGCAGGAGACTTTTTTTAAAGCAGTTATTGTTTTCTTCTCCAGCTTCGATGGTTTTAGGTCTAAGTGAAAGAATTGCCGATGAGATTTGGTCAATGAATTGATCTGGCCTACTGACCAGCACGTGTCAAATGTGCTGCCGCTGAATGCGTATGATGTGCTAACGGCCTTCTTTGGCCGATTTCTGATTGGTCATGCAAACTGATGGAGCGACCGCAATGCTGAAGCCTGGATCGTCAACACCTGTTCGCCTG
>CALPLW020000312.1 GCA_943324505.2 Comamonas sp. lk | reverse complement strand
GACATCGCCATCACCTTCATTACCCTGGAAACCCTGGCTTTAGGGTTACTTCACCGGCTGACAGGTCGTGGCTTGGCCTTGCGTGATTACGGGCTTACCGTGCTGTCTGGGCTGTCGCTGATGCTGGCACTGCGCTGTGCGCTCACACCGGGCTTTTGGCCAGGCATGGCGCTGTTTTTGGTGACTGCCGGACTAGCGCATGGGGCGGACTTGCGCGTCCGCTGGCGCGATGGACAAAGACCAGCTTGATGTTGACTCCAAAAAAAGTTCTTTCCTATGACCCGAAAAGCTCGCTGTGCGAGCCGAGTCTGGCCAGTCGCAAGATGTCGGCATCAGGCTTGCGGTAGATCAGTACCAGGTCAGGCTTGACGTGACAGTCACGGTAACCTGCCCATTCGCCGCTCAAATCGTGATCACGGTGTCGTTGCTCTAATGGCTGGTCATTCGCCAACGCCATTAAAACGGGTATCAGGGTGGCGTCGAGTGTTGCCCGGTGCTGACCCTTGGCCTCGCGCTTGTAGTCGCGTTTGAATGCCGATGACCTATCAATCGTCCGCATGCAAGTCTGCCATCAGTGCATCGACGCTGGCAAAGCGTTTACCCTTTCCAGCTTCAAGCTCGGCTATCGCCTTACGTGTGGTGCCGTTCGGAACTTTGACCTCGAAAGGCAATCGCCGCTCGTCTGCAACACGCAGCATCAACAGGCGGATGGCATCAGAAATGGACAGGCCCATTGCTGCAAGCGCGTCGGCTGCGCGCTCTTTGGTGTCTGTGTCGATGCGAGCACGGACGTAGGTATCGGCAGCAGTCATGGAGGATCTCCTTGGATCAGTGTTTGAACATGATTGTAGTCACAGCGGGACTACGCCTCAAGCACCAATTCTTCGTTTCAGGATAGGACTGAAATTTTCAAGAAAGAACTTTATTCGTTTAGATGAAACTAGATTTGGTGTGAACACTTGACGGGCTGGTAAAAGCAAACTTATTCCACCGTCACACTCTTGGCCAGATTCCTCGGCTTATCCACATCCGTGCCCCTTGCGCAGGCGGTGTGGTAGGCCAGCAGCTGCAGCGGCACCACGTGCAGCAGGGGTGACAGCTCGCCGTAGTGCTCGGGCATGCGGATCACCTGCGTGGCCATGCTCGCCCCCGCCTCGTCCTGACGCTGTTGACGCAGGTGCTGATAGGCCTTATTGCCCAGCGCTGCGCCAACAGCGCCCGATCCATCTGCGCAACGCACGCCATGCGGCAACTGGCCAAAACCCATCGGCAGATGCGTTCTGCAAGGTCCAAGCGCAAGCGTTGGCCCCGCGCTCGATTGATTCGTCGAGCCTCTGAATTGCTATGATTTAAATAGCTATCAAGCCATACTCCATAAGGGCTTGAGGCCAATTTGACCATCAAATTCTCTGGCCTGCCGGATACGGCCATTGGGTTCTGGGCCAGGAAGAAGAGCTGGGCCTTTCACGCGCCCGATCGGGTGCGCAGCCATTCGGCGCGCGAGATGACGTGCGTTGCGACCGTGGTGCCGTACCAAGGCTCCAGGCCCCGCTGGTGCATGCCCAGGCGATCCATGACGCGGCCCGATTCCACGTTATCCGGATGGCGGACCGCCAGCAGCTCCGGGATGGGAAACCGCTCGAAGGCGAAGGCGGCCATGCCACGAGCCGCCTCGCTGGCCAAACCTTGCCGCCAGAAGTCCGGGTGGAGACGCCAACCAATTTCGAGGGGCTTGCCCACGAGGCTTTCGAGGTCTTGGGGTGCCGCGGCGTCCCTGCGCAGGTACTGGATGCACCCTGCTCCCGCCACCTGCCCGGAACTGGTTTCAATGAAGGCCCACCAGCTGGTTCCCCATGCCGCCCAGCACCGCTGCACCCTTGTGATGACCGATGCGGTCTGGTCTCGGGTCTCGGGCTGACCACCCAAAAACCGCATCACCTCTGGCATGCGGTTCATGGCGTTCAGTCCATCCAGGTGGCGCAGGTCGAAAGGCTCCAGGCGCAGGCGCTGGGTGTGGAGGGTGGTGGCCAGTCGCGGCATAGGTCGTCTGAATTAGTTTGCGTGATTTTCTGCGGACGGCGGGCCGGTTGCAATCGACGCCGAGCCCCTTGCCTTGGCTACCAGCTTGAGGGCTTCGTAAGGTTTCTGGGTTTCGCAAGGCGCAGCGGTAAGGGTTGAAGCTGTCAACGTCGGTGTTTGTGCGCCATTCAGACTTGGTGCAGATCATCAAAAACACCCCCGAACCGAACTACTCCACGGTCACACTCTTCGCCAGGTTCCTCGGTTTGTCCACGTCCGTGCCGCGCACACAGGCGGTGTGGTAGGCCAGCAGCTGAAGCGGCACCACGTGCAGCAGGGGTGAGAGCTCTCCGTAGTGTTCGGGCATGCGGATCACGTGCAGGCCCTCGCTGCTCTCGAGCCGGGTGTCGGCGTCGGCCAGCACATACAACACGCCACCACGGGCGCGCACCTCGTGCATATTGCTTTTGAGCTTTTCCAGCAGCGCGTCGTTCGGCGCCACTGTTACTACCGGCATGGCGGCGGTCACCAGTGCCAGCGGCCCGTGCTTGAGCTCGCCCGCCGGGTAGGCCTCGGCATGGATGTAGCTAATTTCCTTGAGCTTGAGCGCACCCTCCAAGGCAATCGGGTAATGCAGGCCGCGGCCCAGAAACAGCGCGTTGTCCTTGGTGGCAAAGTCGTCAGCCCAGGCCATCAGCTGCGGCTCCAGCGCCAGCACCGCCTGCAGCGCGGCCGGCAGGTGGCGCATGGCCTTGAGGTGGCGGGCCTCTTCGGCATCGCTCAAGTGGCCGCGCGCTTGCGCCAGCGCCAGCGTCAGCAAAAACAGTCCGGCCAGCTGGGCGGTGAAGGCCTTGGTGCTGGCCACGCCAATCTCGACCCCGGCACGGGTGATGTAGGCCAGCTCGCATTCGCGCACCATGGCGCTGGTGGCCACGTTGCAGATGGTCAGGGTGTGCGTCATGCCCAGGCTTTGCGCGTGGCGTAACGCGGCCAGGGTGTCGGCGGTTTCGCCCGACTGGGTGATGGTGACCACCAGCGTGCGCGGGTTGGGCACCGATTCGCGGTAGCGGTACTCGCTGGCCACTTCCACCTGGGTTGGGATTTTTGCAATGCTCTCCAGCCAGTACTTGGCGGTACAGCCGCTGTAATAGCTGGTGCCACAGGCCAGGATCAGCACCGAATCAATGCCCTTGAACACGCGCGCCGCGCTGGTCTGGCTGCCGTCGAACAGCTCAGGTGCAATGCCCTCCACGCCCTCCAGCGTGTCGGCGATGGCGCGCGGCTGCTCAAAAATCTCTTTTTGCATGTAGTGCCGGTAGGGGCCCAGCTCGGCCGCGCCACTGTGCGCCAGCACGGTCTTGACCGGGCGCTGCGCCGGCGTGAGGGCCTTGTGTGCCCGATCCACCAGCCAGTATTTGCCCAGCTGCAGGTCGGCCACATCGCCCTCTTCCAGGTACACAATCTGGTCGGTCACGCCGGCCAGGGCCATGGCGTCGCTGGCCAGAAAATGTTCAGTGCCACCCTGCCCCACGCCCAAAATCAGCGGTGAGCCGGCGCGCGCGCCGATCAGCCGGTGTGGCTCGTCCTTGCAAAACACCGCAATCGCGTAAGCCCCCTGCAACTGGCCCACGGCGGTCTTGACCGCTTCAAACAGGTCGCCGTCGTACAGGCTGTCCACCAGGTGAGCGATGACTTCGGTATCGGTCTGGCTCTGGAACACATAGCCGCGTGCCTGCAGGCTAGCCCGTAGCTCGTCATGGTTTTCAATGATGCCGTTGTGCACCAGCGCCACCCGGCCGGGGCGGCTGGCGGCGTCTGGCCCCGGCCCGTGGCTGAAGTGCGGGTGGGCGTTGTGCACCACCGGGGCGCCGTGGGTGGCCCAGCGCGTGTGGGCGATGCCGGTAGCACCCTCCAGATGGCTCTGCGTCACCTGCGTCAGCAGCTCGGCCACGCGTTCGGTGCTGCGCGCCCGCTGCAGGCCGCCGGCGTGCACCGCCACGCCACACGAGTCATAACCCCGGTACTCCAGGCGCTGCAAGCCCTGCACCAGAATCGGAACGATATTGCGGGTCGAGACCGCAGCAACAATGCCACACATACGCCATCCTCTTGGAAATCTGGACCCATGGTAGCGATAGATCTAAGAAATAATTCTTCTAAATTTTTAATCATTTGTTGAATAATTCCATCAATTCTCAAAATATTGGTTTTATTTCAAATGCTACAAATTAATGGAACAAATCACACTGGATGCGATTGACTTGGCTCTGCTGGCGCAGCTGCAGCAAGATGCCTCACTGAGTAACCTGGCCCTGGCAGAGCGGGTGCACGT
>CALPLW020000311.1 GCA_943324505.2 Comamonas sp. lk | reverse complement strand
GGGGCTGCTCGATGCGCCACTCGCCGCCGGCCTTACGGCCCCGCACCAGCTTGCGGTAGGGCGTGCTCTCGTCTTGCATCAGCTCAGGTGTCGTGCCGCGCGCACCGTGCGCCGCCGTGGCGCCAGCGTAGTGGTCTTCGTGCAGTTTGAAGTACGGCAGGGATTGGTCCCAGCCCCAGGTGGCGTCGCCAGTTTGCGAGGCCCATTGGTCGTAATCGCGCGACTGGCCGCGCATGTAAATCATGCCGTTGATGCTGCTGCAGCCGCCCAGGGTTTTGCCGCGCGGGTAACGCAGCGCGCGGCCGTTCAGGCCAGGCTGGGGCTCGGTCTGGTACAGCCAGTCGGTGCGCGGGTTGCCAATGCAGTACAGGTAGCCCACCGGAATGTGGATCCAGTGGTAGTCGTCGCGGCGACCAGCCTCGATCAGCAGCACGCGCTTGCTGGCATCGGCCGACAGACGGTTGGCCAGCAGGCAGCCGGCGGTACCGGCGCCGACGATGATGTAGTCAAATTCAGTGCTCATAAGTCCATTTTGCCGTATGACGGCGGCGCTGCAGGCCAAGCAAACGCAATCTCGGAGCTTTGGCACCATGCCAGCGCTGCCCGGCCATGGGGAGCCCGGCCACCCCGCGCCCGAGCGCTGCGCGTGTTTAGCAGACAAGGTACAGGCTTATCATTATTGAAATATTAACTTTAAAAGTTATAATTTCAATAATGATAAGCCGACAATTCGAATCTGCTTTCCGTCAAACACTGCTGGAAGTCCCTGCTGTGGTGCTGCTGGGGCCGCGCCAAGTGGGCAAAACCACCCTGGCCCGCACCCTTGCCAAAGACTGGCCCGGCGGCGCGGTGTATTTGGACTTGGAGCGCCCTGCCGACCGACTGCGGCTGGAAGATGCCGACACCTACTTGCGTGCCCAGCAGGGCAAACTCGTGATACTGGACGAAATCCACCGTGCGCCTGGCGTGTTTGAAATTTTGCGCGGCATCATCGACGACCACCGACAAGCCGGGATTCGCCACGGCCAGTTTTTGCTGCTGGGCTCTGCAGCACTGGACCTGATGCGACAAAGCAGCGAAACCCTGGCTGGGCGCGTCGCCTGCATCGACATGACGCCCTTAAGCATCGGTGAGGCCGCTGCGGCAGGCATTGCCGACGGCACCCTGTGGCTGCGTGGAGGCTTTCCTGACAGCCTGCTGGCGGCTGACGACACCCGAAGCCTGGACTGGCGGCGCGACTTCATCCGCAGCTACCTGGAGCGTGACGTGCCCATGTTCGCGCCCCGTTTGCCGGCAGAGACGATTGGCCGCCTGTGGACCATGCTGGCGCACAACCAAGGCAGCGTGCTCAACCAGGCACGCATCGCCAGCGCTTTGGGCGTAGCCAACCCCACCATAGACCGCTATATCGACCTGCTGGTAGATCTGCAATTGGTGCGCCGCCTGCGCCCTTGGGGCGGCAACCTGGGCAAACGGCTGGTCAAGTCGCCCAAGGTGTACTTGCGCGACAGCGGCCTGCTGCACGGCCTGCTGGAGCTGGAAACCATAAATGATTTGCTAGGCCATCCGGTCTGTGGCCACAGCTTCGAGGGCCATTGCATTGACAACCTGATCCAGGCCGCAGGAAATCGCTACGTGCCCTACTTTTACCGAACCCATGTCGGGGCAGAAATTGATCTGGTGCTGGAAAAGGGCGGCAAACCTGAAATCGCTATTGAGTTGAAGCGCTCTATGGCACCCAGCCCCGACAAAGGTTTTTCCGTGGCCTGCGACGACCTGCAGATTACCCATCGCTACCTGGTCTACCCAGGGCTGGAGCGCATCCCCCTGCGCCATGGTGCGCAAGCCATCGGCTTACAAGCGTTGGCGGAAATACTGGCGCAGGCCTAGTCAGAAAACCGCTCAGGCTTTGGCCGCAGCCAGTTTGTCCTGGGTGCGGGTGTCAAAGTCACTGGCTTCGTGGCGCTCATGCAACTGGCTGGCCGGGTCGCCCATCACCCGGTTGACCATGCGGCCCCGGCGTACCGCTGGCCGGGCCAGAATCTGGTCAGCCCAGCGGTTCAGGTGCCGGTAGGTCTGCACTTGCAGGAACTCGCCAGCCTCATACATCAGGCCCTTGGCCAGCGCGCCATACCAGGGCCAAATCGCCATGTCGGCGATCGAGTACTCAACGCCGGCCATGAACTCATGTTCAGCCAGGTGCCGGTCCAGCACGTCCATCTGGCGCTTGGTCTCCATCGCAAAGCGGTCGATCGCGTACTCGATGCGGGTCGGGGCGTAGGCATAAAAATGACCAAAGCCGCCACCCAGGTAGGGCGCCGAGCCCATCTGCCAAAACAACCAGTTCAGCGTTTCGGTGCGCATATCAGGGTCATGCGGCAAAAAGGCGTCAAATTTCTCGGCCAGATACAGCAGGATGGCGCCGGATTCGAACACCCGGCGCGGTGTGGCTGCGCTGTGGTCCATCAGGGCCGGAATCTTGGAGTTGGGGTTGGCCGCCACAAATCCGCTGCCAAACTGCGGGCCCTCGTGGATGCGGATCAGCCAGGCGTCGTACTCCGCGCCGCTGTGGCCCAGCGCCAGCAGCTCTTCGAGCATCACCGTCACTTTCACGCCATTGGGCGTGCCCATCGAGTACAGCTGCAACGGGTGGCGCCCGACGGGCAGCACCCGCTCATGCGTGGCGCCCGCCACCGGGCGATTGATGTTGGCAAAACGCCCGCCATTGGCTTGCTGCCATTGCCAGATGGCAGGGGGGGTGTAGATCGCGGGATCGGACATGTTGGTCTCGGGTCAGAGTGGCCAGACCGCCACCCTGAGGGCGGCAGCGGTATGTGGGTGACCTGATTATTGACGCAAACCCATGACCTGGCCGCGGCGGCTCATCAGGCATCCACCATCAACAGCATCCACGCATCGCGGGGACTCAAAATCTGCATCGCCCCCTGCGCCCCCCAGCCCAGAACGCGGCGGTCGCCAGTCACAAATACATCGGCGCCAGCGGCAAGCGCGGCTTTGACCAAGCGTGCGTTGTTATCGTCTGCCGGTTCAGCCACATCAACCACGCAGGCCGCTTCGGACCAAATGGCATCAAACAAGGCGCGCGCTTGCAGCACTTGCGCAAATTTGCGGTCCAGCACAGCGTGGGCCTCCTGCCGCACCAGTGGCGTGGTGAGCAGCCAATCGCGCTGGTGACACTCCATCACTAGGGCTTCACACAGACCAGAAAACACGGTGGCGGACAGCCAAACATTGGTGTCCAAAAATACCTTCACGGTACATCCTGCAACACGTCATCTTCCGTCAACCAGCCCGATTGGCGTGCCACTGGTCCCAAGGCGGCATGGGCCGCTTGCAAAGACTTGCGCAGGCGATAACTGCGCAAGGACTCTGCCAGCAACTCGCGCACCACTTCACTCTTGGTCTTGCCGGTTTGCGTGCAAACCCATTGCAAATCCCGCTCCTCGCCTTCCGTCAAACGCACGGTTAAGGTACTCATAGCCATCCTTTCCAAGCTAACCTGTCCCGCCAGCGCGGGCCGCTGTATCACATCGTAATACAGCTCAAAGCCCTATGCAAGCCCGCGTGAACACATGAATTTGACTTGGATTTGACTTGACTTGTAAATGCCCACGGCAACAAGAGTTGGACGCATGGCTTACTCACCATCGGAAGAATCAGCATTCTTGAGTTCGGCAAACTTGGCCGCCATTGTCGGGTTGCCCCGTGTGAGCTTCTTGATCGTCAGATCGTCGGCCTTGTCGTTGGCCAGGCGCAAATTGTTCGCTGACTTATGCAGCGCTTCCTTGGTCTTTTCCAAGTCCTTGATGGCTTCGTCGATGCGCTTGACAGCTTCTTCAAAGCCTTCGGAGGCCAGGCGCCAATTGCGCCCAAACGAGGTCTTGAATTCGTCTAGCTGGGTTTCGAACTTCGTGACGTCCACGTTCTGCGAGCGCACCAAGGCCAGCTCGGATTTGTACTTCATCGCGTTCAAAGCGGCATTGCGCAGCAGCGTGATCAGGGGTAGGAAGAACTGCGGCCGCACCACATACATCTTCGGGTAGCGGTGCGACACATCGACGATGCCGCTGTTGTACACCTCGCTCTCCGGCTCAATCAGGGACACCAGTACCGCGTACTCGCACCCCTTCTCACGGCGGTCCTTGTCCAGCTCTTTCAGAAAATCGTCGTTTCTCTTTTTGGTTGCCGTTTCATCGCTCTCGTTTTTCATCTCAAACATGATGGAGACGATCTCGGTGCCCGACTCGTCCGAGTCGCGAAAGATGTAGTCACCCTTGCTGCCGGTGCGGGCGTCGTTATCTTTTTCAAAATGCGCGCGCTGAAAGGCAGCT
>CALPLW020000310.1 GCA_943324505.2 Comamonas sp. lk | reverse complement strand
GGCACAGATCACGTTGTCCAGCGTCTTGGCGCCGGCGGACTGCTTGATCAGGTCCATGGTGCAGATGCCGTCACCGCCAAAGTACTTGACGTTGGTCAGGCCGAGTTGCTCCATCTGGCGCAGCATCGGGCCGGCTTGGGGGTCCATGCCGCCAAAGAACACGCCATCGGGGTTTTTGGCTTTGATGGCGGTCAGGATGGACATGAAGTCGACCGACTTGTCGGTGGTGAACTGCTCATCCACGATCGTGATGCCCTTGGTAGCAGCCGTGCGTTTGAACACTTCAGCCACACCTTGGCCATAAGCAGTGCGGTCGTCAATCACGGCAATGCGCTTGAGCTTGAGCGCGTCAGCCGCATAGAAGGCCAGGCCAGCGCCAAGTGCGTTGTCATTGGCCAGCAGGCGCCAAGTGGTCTTGTAGCCAGGCTTGGTCAGGTTGGGGTTGGTGGCCGACGGGGTAATGTGGGGAATGCCGCAATCGTTGTAGATTTTGGATGCAGGGATCGTGGTACCCGAATTCAGGTGACCGGCAACACCGGCGACCTTGGCATCGCACAGTTTTTGTGCAACCGCTGCACCTTGCTTGGGATCTGCTGCATCATCTTCCGCCACGAGTTCGAACTTGACCTTCTTGCCACCGATGGTGACGCCGGCCGCGTTCAGGTCTTCAATGGCCATGCGGGCGCCATTCTCGTTGTCCTTGCCGTAGGCCGCCTGCGCACCGGAAATCGGAGCGACGTGACCGATCCTGACGACCATGTCTTGTGCCAGGGCGACGCCTGCCGCGGCTGCGATAGCGGCGGCAACTGTAACTTTCAACTTCATTTGCATAGACAACTCCATGAATATTAAAAAATTGTGAATAAAGACTCCACACCCGCAACGATACAGCAATTTTCAGGCCATCCACCTAGGGAAGACCCCGCCCCACGCTCAGCAAATCCGGCAATTCGGGTCTAAATGTCAACTATTCGGCAAAAGTTTGACGCAACGCATGGGGCCAGTCAAGCCAGCCTAGGCCATGGGTTTTAGTTTGAGGTCATGCCGTGTGATGGTGTATCCCCGGTCGGCGTAGTGGCGCCAGCGGGTGCGAGCCAACTGTCGGTCGGTATCGTTCAGCCCAACCACCTCGATCACCCGCTCAAAGCGCTCAAACCCTGCAGGCACGTCGTCCCCGAGATTCACCAAGACCTGCTGGTGGGACAAGCCGTCGGTGTAAGCGGCCAGGACGACGGGGGAGGCGGACAGAACCTCAGGTTCAGCCTGAGCGCGACAGTGCGGCACAAAGTCCGAAGCCGAAAACGTCCAGAGGTCTGAATCCAGCCGGGCAAGCTGGTCAGACGGGCCGACCACCACCAGTTGGGCCTCGGCGGCGACCGCCTTACGCAGCAGACGGCAGACGTAGGCCAGCCGATCGGGTGCGTTGAAATGGAAGGCGATTTCTGTCACTGCGACTTCTGCGCGGCCGGGTTGAGTAAGTACTCCAGCAACAAGGCCACCGGGCGCCCAGTGGCGCCCTTGGCCGCACCACCCTTCCAGGCTGTGCCCGCTATATCGAGGTGCGCCCAAGGGAACTTGGCCGCAAAGCGCTGCAGAAACTTAGCCGCTGTAATGGCACCTCCAGGGCGCCCCGCCACATTGGCCACATCGGCAAAGTTGGTCTTTAGCCCGTCGGCGTACTCGTCATCCAGCGGCATGCGCCAGCACAAATCTTGAGCTGATTCGCCGGCAGCCAGCAGTGCGGCGGCCATGTCGTCGTTGGGAGAGAACATGCCGCTGCGCACCGCACCCAGCGCGATCACGCAAGCACCGGTCAGGGTCGCGATATCGACCACGGCGCGAGGCTTGAAGCGCTCCGCATAGGTCAGGGCATCACACAGCACCAGCCGTCCCTCGGCGTCGGTATTCAAAATCTCGATGGTCTGCCCGCTCATGCTGGTGACCACATCGCCAGGCTTGACGGCGCGGCCATTGATCAAATTTTCGCAGGCAGGAATCAACCCCACCACATTGATGGCCGGCTTGAGGTCGGCGAGCGCCCTGAACACCCCCAGCACACTGGCGGCACCCGACATGTCAAACTTCATCTCGTCCATTTCAGGCGCGGGCTTGATCGATATGCCGCCGCTGTCAAACGTGATGCCTTTGCCAACCAAAACGGTTGGCGCTTTGGTCTTGGCTGCACCGTCATAGCGCAAGACAATGAACCGCAGCGGTTGCTCGGACCCCTGTGCCACCGCCATGAAGGAGCCCATGCCCAGCTTGGCCACCTGAGTGGGACCCAGAACCTCGCACTTGATGCCAGCCAACTTACCCAGGGCGCGCGCGGCGCCAGCCAGCATTGTGGGTGTGGCGTGGTTAGCCGGCCGGTTAGCCCATTCCTTGGCCAGTTCAACCCCCGAGACAGTGGCAGTTGCTCGCTGGAAGACGGCTTGCAATCCCGCGACTGCTGGCACCCCGATCACCACGCGCTGCACCGTTCGGCCCTCAGGTTTGGATTTGGTGCTGGTATACACATAGGTGGCGTCTGCCACTGCGGTAACGGCGGCTCGCAGGGCGGCCGACTGCGGCGTCGTGGCAAAGCAAATATCGATTTTTTTGAGCTTGGCCCCTTTGAGCTGACCTATTGCAGCGCTCAGCGCCTGTCGCACTTCGCGGGCCGAGCCCTCTCCTACACCGGCCAACACCAAGCGGTTGGCAAGCACACCAGTGGGTCGATACGCTAGCAGGGCTTTCCCCGCTTTGGCATCAATATCACCCGCCTTCAAAGCCACAGACAGCAGCGCCGAGACCGCATCCTTGCCTGGCCTGAAGTCGCCACCGAACAGCAGCACCATGGCTTCGCATTTTTCCTGCGCTGCGGCGCTCAAATCAAAGGCTTTGAATTCAAAGTTCATAATTCACATCTTTCAATCGTTGAAATTTTGGGTTTGATTCCTGACTCGGAACTGTACTGGTCCCGAGAATTGCCCGTCCATGTTATTCCATTCCTCTATTCGCAAAGAACTGGCTCGCAGTTTTGGCGCAACACTGATCGTGCTGGCCACGGTCGTCGTGACGATGACGCTGATCCGCACGCTGGGGCAGGCAACCCGCGGCAATTTCGCGCCTGAGGACGTGATGCTGGCAATGGGCTATGCCGTGTTGTCGGACATGCCCACCATCTTGGCCCTGAGCCTGTTCATTGCGATCATCGCCACTTTATCGAGAATGTACCGGGACAGCGAAATGGTGATTTGGTTCGCCAGTGGCAAGGGCTTGCTAGCGCTATTGCGACCCCTGCTGCGTTTCGCCTCGCCCGTGCTGCTGGTGGTTATGGTACTGGCGCTGTGGGTTTTGCCCTGGTCTAAGCAGCAGCTCGACGACATGCAAGAGCAGTATGAAAAGCGCGGCGACATCGAACGGCTGGAACCTGGGCAGTTTCAGGAATCAGCCAATGGCCAGCGTGTCTTTTTTATAGAAAAAGATGCCAGCGGCAAAATCGCCGGCAGTAACGTTTTTATCGCCAGCTCAGAGGATGGTAAAGACACCATCACTTCTGCCCGTAGCGGACGCATTGAAACCGTGGGTACAGACCGCTTTCTGGTTCTTCAAAACGGGCAGCGACTGGACCGCATGACCGAGGAATCGGGTCTGAAGATCAGCGAATTTGCAGAGTACCGCGTCAGGGTGGGCGAAGATATCCTGGGAAACCAGACGTCGACCTCGGTGCATGCTCGGCCCACCTGGGGTCTGATTCAGGGAGGCGCGCCAGCAGATCTGGCTCAACTGTCCTGGCGCATCGGTCTGATTCTGGCGGCCATCAACTTCACGGTCATCGGGCTGGCTGTGTCCAGCGTCAACCCGCGTGTGGGGCGAAGTGCCAATGTGTTGTTCGCCTTGTTTGCCTTCGTCGTTTATTTCAATTTGTTGAATCTGGGCCAGAATTGGATTTCATCAAAGCAGGTCTCCTTTGGCGGCCTGATGCTGGGCTTGCATGGCGGGGTCCTGGTTTTCTCTCTCTTTTGGCTCATCAAGCGCCACAACAATTGGCAGTGGTGGGGCGACCTCAGGCGTGGCCTGAACCGACGTGCGAAAGCTCGAACGTGAAGACCATCCGCCGGCTTATTTTTTTAGAGGTGCTGTGGGCAGTTGGCTTTGTCACCCTTGGCTTTGTCAGCCTGTTCTTTTTTTTCGATTTTGTCGAAGAGCTGCAATCGGTCGGTCGAACCACTATCGCCACCTATCAGCCGGTTCACGCGCTCAGCTATGTTGTACTCATGGTACCCACACATTTGTACGAACTGCTGCCTATTGCAGTGTTGATTGGCACCATCTTTGTCATGGCGCGTTTTGCCAGAAGTTCGGAGT
Organism: Comamonas sp. lk; assembly: GCA_943324505.2. Classification (GTDB taxonomy): domain Bacteria; phylum Pseudomonadota; class Gammaproteobacteria; order Burkholderiales; family Burkholderiaceae_C; genus Rhodoferax. The sequence goes on along the minus strand of CALPLW020000310.1, from coordinate 29 downwards.
ACACCATCTTGCGCACCAGCGGCCTTGGG
>CALPLW020000309.1 GCA_943324505.2 Comamonas sp. lk | reverse complement strand
GGGCACGAAGGCAGCGCCGGCCAATGAGAACGACGCCGATACCAGGTACAGGATGTCAGCGGGCCGCTGAGCCGCCACGTAGGCGGCCATCAAGGCCACAATCAGCAAGGCAAATTTGGACAGCATCACACGGCGCACTGCGCCCGATCGGCTGGACTCCCCCCCATAGAAACAGTCATGCGCGAGGGCGTTGCCGATGGTCAGCAACAGGCCGTCGGCGGTCGACAAAGCAGCGGCCAACCCCCCGGCCGCCACCAGACCTGACACCACATACGGCAGGCCACCGAGCTCCGGTGTGGCCAACATCACAATGTCAGGGCCCAGCTTAAGTTCGGCAAATTGCAGAATATGGTCGCCGTTCACATCGTTGACAGAAATCAGGGTCGGATCCACCTTGGCCCATTGCGCAATCCAGATCGGCAGGGCATCAAAATGCTGTCCAACCAACTGGCTCATGATCTCGAACTTGACTAGTACAGCCAGCGCCGGCGCGGAAATGTACAAAATAGCAATAAAAAAAAGCGACCAACCGACCGATGTACGTGCCTCTGCCACGGTACGTGTGGTGTAAAAACGGGTGAGTAAATGAGGTAGGCCAGCAGTTCCGACCATCAGGCAAAACATCAAAGCCAGGAAGTTTCGGCGCGACAGGTCATAGGCCTCCCGCTCGGCTGGGCTGCCCTGAGGGTCTCCTGCAAAGGGCAAGGTATGGGTCGGCATACCCGCCAATGGCTTGGCCCGCTCCAGATTTTCGTTCAGGGAGCGGGTCCAGAGCTCACGCGCCGCCGTGGCGTCACGAGGCAAGGCGGTGAGTTCGCGCCGGGCGGTCACCAGCACGTTCTCGTCCACCTTTTGCTCTTGCAGCGACCGAATTTTTTCGCGCAGTTCCCTGCGCTCGGCATCCAGTGAGGCATCGACATCAAGCAATTTGGCGGCGTAGCTGCTGGCTCGTCGGGCGTACTCACGAGAGACATCCAATTCAGCAGGTGAATTGGCCAACTGCTGCTCCAGGACAGCAATTTTTTGCAACTGTTGTCCATAAACAAAGGGCGCTAGGGGGTTGCCCAACTGCTTGTAGGCCAGCCACGATACGGGAATCAAAAAGGCCAGAATCAACACCACATATTGGGCTACCTGCGTCCATGTCACCGCACGCATGCCACCAAGAAACGAACACACCAGAACGCCTCCTAGACCTAGCAGGATGCCAATTTCGAAAGCAACACCGGTCAGGCGGGAGGTAATTAGCCCGACACCGTAGATCTGGGCCACGACATAGGTGAAAGAGCAAAGGACTGCGGCGAGCGCGGCTATCAGCCGCGGCCAACGCCCGCCATAGCGCAGGCCGAAGTAGTCGGGAATGGTGTACAGGCCCAGTTGCCGCAGGTAAGGGGCTACCAACATCGCCACCAGGCAAAACCCTCCAGTCCAGCCCAGCACATAGACCAGACCGCCGGGCTGGGACTCGGTGCCAGAGAAGCCCTGCAGATACAGACCACCGGCCATGCTGATGAAAGAAGCCGCGCTCATCCAGTCTGCGGCGGTGGCCATGCCGTTGTAGACCGGTGGAATAGTGCGGCCCGCCACGTAGTATTCGCCGGCGTCCGATGTCCGGCTGTAAATCCCGATACCCGCATACAGGGCGACGGTGGCAAACATGAAGATCGCGCCGACCCAGCCTTTTTTAAGACCCCAGCGCTCCGCCAGTGCCAAGATCAGTAAAAACACCAGCAGGCAAACTACGTAACTGGCGAACCGGCGGTTTAAACGCCGCTTGTAGGCAATGTAGGCCCCGTCGAACAACGCCCGATCGACGTCTCTCCGGTTGGCAATCCAAGCGAAACCGGCGACCACCGCAATGAAAATGAACACACTGCCCTGAGCTGCCAGCCAATAGCCGATCGGCCAGCCAGCGACGCTGGCTTGCAGGTCGCGGGCAAAAAACACGACACCAAATGAGGCCACGAACCACACCGTCAGCAGCCAAGCATGCCAGCCAAGCCCAGTGGGACTGGGTCGACGCTCCAGGGGTTGCGACAATGCTTGGGCCATTCCCCCATGATGGCACCGGCACGCGCCGGATGCCATAGGTATTTGCTAGGGGGCTGCGAGTTGTTGCCAGGTCGCGACCACTGAGTCTGGATTTAATGAAATGGAAGAGATACCAGCATGGCTCAACCATTGGGCGAAGTCCGGATGGTCGCTGGGGCCCTGCCCGCAGATGCCAATGTACTTGCCCTGCGCCTTGCAAGCGTCAATCGCCATGGTAATCAGCGCGGTCACCGCCGGGTCGCGCTCATCGAAGTCAGCGGCCAACAGCGCCAGACCAGAATCCCGGTCCAGGCCAAGCGTAAGCTGGGTCAGGTCATTCGAGCCTATAGAAAAACCATCGAAAAACTCGAGGAATTGGTGGGCCAGAATGGCGTTGCTGGGGATCTCGCACATCATAATGATTTGAAGACCGTTTTCGCCACGTTTCAGACCATGGGCCGCTAGCAGGCTCGTCACTTTGCTGGCCTGTGCCAAGGTGCGCACAAACGGAACCATCACCTGGACATTGCTCAAACCCATATCCTGACGCACCCGCTTGAGGGCTTCGCATTCCATGGAGAAGGCTTCACCAAATTCCTCACTGATGTATCGCGCCGCACCTCGAAAACCCAGCATCGGGTTTTCCTCCTCAGGCTCATAACGGCTGCCACCAATCAGCTTGCGGTACTCATTGCTCTTGAAATCCGATAGCCGGACGATGACCGGTTTAGGCCAGAAAGCGGCAGCGATGGTGGCAACGCCCTCGGCCACTCGGTCCACATAAAAGGCCCGTGGCGAGGCATGCCCCCGGGCCACCGATTCGACCGCCTTTTTCAGGTCGGCATCGATGTTGGGATAGTCCAAGATTGCCTTCGGATGAACGCCGATGTTGTTGTTGATGATGAATTCCAGACGCGCCAAACCGACACCGGCATTGGGCAACTGGCAAAAATCAAAGGCCAACTGGGGATTGCCGACGTTCATCATGATCTTGACACCAATGCTCGGCATCTCGCCCCGCTGTACCTCCGAGACCTCAGTCTCGAGCAGGCCGTCGTAAATGAAGCCGGTGTCGCCCTCGGCGCAGCTGACCGTGACCAGCATGCCATCCTTGAGCACCTCACTGGCATTGCCACAACCGACCACGGCAGGGATACCCAACTCGCGGGCGATGATGGCGGCATGGCAGGTACGTCCCCCACGGTTGGTCACAATGGCCGCGGCACGCTTCATGACTGGCTCCCAATTCGGATCGGTCATGTCAGTCACCAGCACGTCGCCAGCCTGCACTTTGTCCATGTCGGCAATGTGGTGGATCACCCGAACCGGACCAGTACCGATTTTCTGTCCGATGGCCCGCCCCTCCACAATGACCGCGCCCTTGCCCTTGAGCTTGTAACGATACTCCGCCTTGCCGGCCGCCTGGCTCTTGACCGTTTCAGGACGGGCCTGCAGGATATAAAGTTCGCCATCAATGCCGTCCTTGCCCCACTCGATGTCCATCGGGCGGCCGTAGTGTTGCTCAATCACCAGCGCCTGCGCGGCCAGCTGCTCCACGTCGCTATCACTTAGCGAGTACCGGTTGCGCATCTCGGTCGGTACGTCGACAGTTTTCACGAGCTTGCCACTGTGCGCCTTCTCGGCCGGTGACGCGAACTGCATCTGGATCAGCTTGGAGCCCAGGCTTCGACGGATCACCGCCCGCTTACCGGCCCGCAACATGGGTTTGTGGACATAAAACTCATCGGGATTGACAGCACCCTGCACTACCGTCTCACCCAGGCCATAACTGGAGGTGATAAAGACCACCTCATCAAAGCCGGACTCGGTGTCAATGGTGAACATCACCCCGGCAGCCCCCAGATCCGAGCGCACCATCCGCTGAATGCCAGCGCTCAAGGCCACGTGCTGGTGCGCAAAACCTTTGTGCTCTCGGTAGCTGATGGCCCGGTCGTTGTAAAGCGAGGCAAACACCTCGCGGATTTTGCGCAGGATGTCATCGATCCCGGTCACATTCAAAAACGTTTCTTGCTGGCCAGCAAATGAGGCGTCGGGCAGGTCTTCAGCCGTGGCAGAGGACCGCACCGCAAATGAGGCTCCGGCATTTGCCCCGCTGAGCGCGATAAAGGCCGCCCGGATCGCCGCTTCCAGCTCAGTCGGAAACGGTTGGGCCTCAACCATCGCGCGGATTTCAGCGCCCACCTGGGCCAGTGCCCTGACGTCGTCGGTGTCGAGACCGGCTAACAAGCGGTTGATGCGGCCATCCAGGTCGGCAAAGCCGAGAAACTCACGAAAGGCGTGGGCCGTGGTGGCAAAGCCGGTCGGCACCTTGACCCCGGCCGGCAGTTGGGAAATCATC
>CALPLW020000308.1 GCA_943324505.2 Comamonas sp. lk | reverse complement strand
GCAACACCCGGTGTATTTGTGGACCCTGCCCATGTTCCACTGCAACGGCTGGTGCTTTCCCTGGACCCTGGCGTTGCAGGCCGGGGTGAGCGTCTGCCTGCGCCGGGTGGACCCGGCCTTGATTTTTCCGCTGATCCGCGAGCACCGGGTCACCCACCTGTGCGGCGCGCCGATTGTGTATGGGCTGCTGATCAACGCGCCGGAGCCGCTGCGCCAAGGCATCAGCCACCCGGTCGCCGGCCTGATCGCGGGCGCGGCGCCACCGGCGGCCATCATCGAAGGCTGCGAGCGCATCGGCATCGACATCACCCATGTGTATGGGCTGACCGAGGTCTACGGCCCGGCGGCTGTCTGCGCCAAACAGGGCGACTGGGCCGGGCTGCCGATCGGTGAGCGTGCCACCCTGAACGCGCGCCAAGGCGTGGCCTACCCGCTGCAAGAGGCCATTGCCGTTTTAGACCCTGAGACGCTGGCACCGGTCCCTGCCGACGGCCAGACCATGGGTGAAATTTTCTTCCGTGGCAACCTGGTGATGAAGGGCTACCTCAAGAACCCGCAGGCTACCGCAGATGCCTTTGCCGGCGGCTGGTTCCGCACCGGCGACCTGGCCGTGCGCCACCCCGACGGCTACATCAAGATCCGCGACCGCAGCAAGGACGTGATCATCTCGGGCGGTGAAAACATCTCCAGCATCGAAGTCGAAGACGTGCTGTACCGTCACCCAGCTGTGCTGGTGGCCGCCGTGGTGGCCAAGCCCGACGCCAAATGGGGTGAAGTGCCCTGCGCCTTTGTGGAGGTACGCGACACGGCCAACGTGACTGAGGCTGACATCATTGAGCACTGCCGCGCTCATCTGGCACGTTTCAAGGTGCCCAAGCAGGTGGTGTTCGGCCCGCTGCCCAAAACCTCGACGGGGAAGATCCAGAAATTTGTGCTGCGCGAGCAGATGCGCTCGGCTTCGGCGATGGATTGACACAGCCTGATAATCCGGCCATGTCGAAACCCCAACTCGAACTGCTCAGCCTCAGAAATGCCTGCCAGCGCCTGGCCGAGGGCTGGATTCGCTACCAACAGAACCAGGGCGACACGCAGCTGCGCGACGGTTTGATCCAGCGCTTTGAGTTCACCTATGAACTCAGCCACAAGATGCTCAAACGTTATCTGGAGGCCACATCAGCCACACCTGACGCCTTTGACGCCATGCCCTTCGCCGACCTGATCAGAACGGGCAACGAGCAGGGCCTCTTGCGCAGCGACTGGCCCCGGTGGCGGCTGTTTCGTGAAATGCGCGGCAAAACCAGCCATACCTACGATGAGAACGTGGCCCTGGCGGTGGTGGCCGACATTCCCGCTTTTATGGAAGAAGCCCAGTTCCTGTTGGCTCAATTGCAGGCGCGGACCCTCTGACATGGCGCCACCCATCTCGGTTGCGCCTCAGGAGTGGTCGATTGTTCAGCGTATCCTGAAAGACATCGTCCCGCACCGGGCAGTATGGGCCTTTGGCTCTCGCGCCCGTTTTGCGGCCAAGCCCTACTCTGACCTGGACCTGGCCGTGTTGGGCCCAGCGCCACTGAGCCTCGAAGCATCAGCCCGACTGCACGAGGCGTTCACCCAGTCTGATTTACCCTACAAAGTGGACGTGGTGGATTGGGCCTCGACCTCCCCTGAGTTCCAGACCCTTATTGCACAACACCATGTGGTGGTGCGGCCAGCGGACCCACTCCCGGTTCAGTCGACGTGACCTCAGCCGAGCTACTGTGACGCGGCAGGCGCCCGCACCAGCAACACCACCGCGCGCGCCTCCATCGCCTGCCCCATCCCGACCGGACCCAGCTTTTCGGCTGTCTTGGCCTTGACGTTGACCTGATCCAACGCCAAGTCCAGAGCCTCAGCGATGCGGGCGCACATGGCCGGTATGTGCTGCATCAATTTGGGCGCTTGGGCAACAATGGTGCTGTCGATGTTGCCAATGGCCCAGCCAGCAGCCTGCACGCGCCGCGCGGCCTCCACCAGGAGCACCATCGAGTCAGCGCCCTTGAAGGTGGGGTCGGTGTCCGGGAAATGGCGGCCGATATCGCCCAGCGCAGCCGCACCCAGTAGGGCGTCGGTGATGGCGTGCAGCAAGACATCGGCGTCCGAATGGCCCATCAGGCCCAGATGAAACGGCACGGTGACGCCGCCCAGCACCAGCGGGCGCCCAGCGACCAGCGCGTGCACGTCCCAGCCTTCTCCAATCCGCAGGTTCATGAGCTTGCCTTTCTTTGGGTGTCTGACAGCAGCAGCGCCTCAGCCAGTGCAAAGTCTTCCGGGTAGGTGACCTTGAAGTTGCGGGCGCTGCCCGGCACCAGCCGGGGCTGCCAGCCCATGGACTCCATGGCGCTGGATTCGTCGGTCACCTGCTCGCCCGCCGCCTGCAGCGCCTGGCGCAACGCGCCGATGCGAAACATCTGCGGCGTCTGTGCCAGCCACTTGTCGCCACGGGCTACTGTCGCCGCCACGCGGCCATCTTGCTCGGCTTTCAGGGTATCGGCCAGCCGGTGCGCCAGCAAGCCGCCCACCGGGTCCGAGAGGCAGGCGTCAATCAGGGTGTCGATCTGGGCAGGGGTGATCAAGCAGCGCGCCGCATCGTGCACCAGCACCCAGTCTTGAGCATCAGCGCCCTGATGCAGCAAAACATTTAGACCATTTAAAACGGTCTCAGCCCTTGTCGCACCGCCATTGTTAGCTATCAAATACTGAGCACTGAGGTGGTTTAGAGTCGTGTCGCCCGCAGCCAGAATGAGCGCAACCCGGTGCAGCCGCGTCACCCCAGCGAAGGCCGCCAGCGTGTGCATCACCAAGGGCTGACCCGCCAAGGACTGGTACTGCTTGGGACCGGCCGAGCCCGCGCGTGAGCCGCTGCCGGCGCAGGGAATCAAGGCCCAGAGGCGGGGCAAAACGGGTGAATTGAGCGGGTGATCGGGCATGGGCTTCACCCCATTCTAAAATCCTCGGTAGAAACCCATGGATTTACCCAAACTGAACCCGGGCAAGCGCTACACGCTGCCCCGCCCGACCGGCTCTGCCGACGCCCTCTTACTGGCCCGCCTGGGCCAACGCGACAAGGACGAGCACCGGCCCACCGCCATTGTCACGGCCGACGCCGCCGACGCCCAGCGCCTGCTCGAAGAGATCGCCTTCTTTGCGCCAGAGCTGCGCTGCGTGCTGTTTCCCGACTGGGAAACCTTGCCTTACGACACCTTTTCGCCGCACCAAGACCTGATCAGTGAGCGCCTCGCCACGCTTTGGCGCATTAGCCAGCGCGACCGGGAGGCCGGCGCCGACCTGATTCTGCTACCCGCCACCACGGCGCTTTACCGGCTGGCACCACCGGCTTTCCTGGCCGGCTACACCTTTCAGTTCAAGGTGAAACAACAGTTGGACGAGGCCAAGCTGAAAGCCCAACTGACGCTTGCCGGGTACAGCCATGTGACGCAGGTGGTCAGCCCCGGCGAATACGCGGTACGCGGCGGCTTGATCGACCTGTTTCCCATGGGCAGCCTGGTGCCGTTCCGGGTGGACCTGTTTGACAACGAGATCGACAGCATCCGCACCTTTGACCCGGACAGCCAGCGCAGCCTGTACCCAGTGCCCGAGGTTAGGCTGCTGCCGGGGCGTGAATTCCCGATGGACGACGCTGCGCGGGCCCGCTTTCGCAGCCGCTGGCGCGAGTTGTTGGAGGGCGACCCCACCAAGAGCCGTATCTACAAAGACATTGGCAACGGCGTAGCTACCGCGGGTATTGAGTATTACCTGCCCCTGTTCTTTGACGAGACCGCCACGGTGTTTGATTACCTGGGCGCCGATGCTTCGGTGGTGCTGCACGGTGATCTGGAGCCAGCTTTCGCCCATTTCTGGCAAGACGCCCGCGAACGCTACCGCCTGGTGCAAGGCGACCCGGAACGCCCAGCTCTGGCGCCCGAAGCACTGTTTTTAAGCGCTGAGCAGTTTTACAGCCGCGTCAATGCCCATGCCCAGTTGTCACTGCGCCCCTCGGCGAGCGATGTGGCCGACAACGCGCATTTCCAGGCCTTGGGCGAATTGGGCGTGGTGCGGGGCGCAGAAGACCCCTTGGCCCGACTTAAAACCCATTTGCGCAACACGGCGCATCGGGTGCTGGTGCTGGCCGAGAGCGAGGGCCGCAAAACCAGCCTGCTCGATTTTTTGCACAACGCTTCGGCCTCGGTGGCCAAAGGGATTGGCGGCATCAAGCTCAAGGTGGGTCAACCCGATGGCGAAAAAGACATGGAACGTGTGGCTGTGGTGCGTCAGCATCTGGGCGATCGGTTTCCCATCATGGTGGATGCCAACCAGCAGTGGGACCGCCCGACCGCGCAGCGCATGTGCCGCCGCCTGGAGCCCAT
>CALPLW020000307.1 GCA_943324505.2 Comamonas sp. lk | reverse complement strand
TCAGGTGGTCGGCTTTGTTGGCTTTGACCGCTCGCGTGACAAAGGCACGCCGCCCACGGCGGGAGAAATATGGGCTTTGCAGGTCGCTGAGTCACACTGGGGCCAGGGCGTTGGCCTGGCACTGTGGGACTGCGCCCGCGAGGGTTTGCTCGAAGAAGGCTGCATCAGCGTGTCGGTGTGGGTGCCCCTGCGCAATGAACGTGCCCTGCGGTTTTTTGAACTGGCCGGCTTTAAACGCGACATGGCGACCGCCAAGACGGTCGCGATGGGGTCTGTGAAGGTGGAGGAGGTGCGCCTCAAGCGCAACCTGGCCTGATCAGGTGCGCCGCACCACCACACTGCCAATCGAGTAGCCCGCCCCAAATGAGCAGATCACACCCACCTCGCCCGGGGCAATGTCCTCATGGTGACGGTGGAATGCGATCACCGAGCCTGCCGAGGCGGTGTTGCCAAATTCATCCAGAATGACAGGCGCGTCGTCGGCGGTCGCATCACGGCCCAGTAGCTTGCGTGCAATGAGCTGGTTCATCCCCAAGTTAGCCTGGTGCAGCCAATAGCGGCGCACTCCAGTCGGGCTCAGCGCATGCTCTGCCAAGTGGCTGGCGATGTGCTCAGCTGCCATCGGGCAGACCTCTTTGAAGACTTTCCGCCCCTCTTGGTAGAACAGCTGGTCGCGGTCGTCTGGGTTGCGGTCTTCGCTGCGCGACATAAAGCCCGCGTTATTGCGAATGTTGTTGGAGAAGGTCGTCAGCAGTCGGGTGCCAAGTACCTCAAATGCGCCGGCCGGGGCATTGTCAAGCCGCTCGACCAGAATCGCGGTACAGACGTCGCCAAAGATGAAATGGCAGTCTCGGTCCTTCCAGGCCAGGTGCGGAGAGGTGATCTCCGGGTTGACCACCAGGATCGCTCTGGCTGCACCTGTGCGTACCGCATTCACAGCCATGTCGATCCCGAACGTGGCCGACGAGCAGGCCACATTCATGTCGAAGCCAAAGCCCTTGATGCCAAGCGCAGTCTGGATTTCCACCGCCATCGCCGGGTAGGCCCTTTGCATATTGGCAGCGGCACAGATCAGGCCGTCGACGTCGGACGCTTGTTTGCCCGCCCGCAGCAGCGCGTCTTTTGCTGCGGCCACGCCGATTTCGGCCATCATTGAAATCTCATGGTCGGGCCTGGCGCGAAACCGGGGGTACATGCGTTGGGGATCAAGGACCCCAGACTTTTCCATCACATACCGGCGCTTGATGCCAGAGGCTTTCTCAATGAATTCGACGCTGGACGGTGGAATCGGCTGGCGGGTCCCGGCGGCAATGGCTGCCGCATGTTGGTGGTTGTCCCATTCGGCAAATTGGTTGAAGGCGGTGACCAACTCCTGATTGCTGATCGACTCGGGTGGGGTGTACAGGCCAGTTCGGCTGATGGCGACACGGTGCATAAATGTGAGTCCCGTTGTTAGGGTGAAGTACCGCGGATCAAGTCAGTGGGATCCACGCCCGCGATTATCTGCGCCCCCGGGGTACCGCAGGCCTCACCGCCAAACGACTGTGATCGTGTTGGCGAAGCTGGTGACCGACAAGGTTTGATCTGCAGCAAAAGCTGGCAGTCCCGAGACGGCAGTAGGACGCGGCCGCTGGATCGCTGCTGTCAATCAAAGAAGGCGTCGAAGCCTGATTCGGGCTCAAAGCGGCGGTTACGGTAGAGCAGCCGTGTCGGTCCCGACAGGGCGCGCAGCGGCGATGAATGGCGTGGGTCGCCGGGATAACACATGATTCGCATGCCATCCTGATCAATGGGCTCAGGTGCGATGGTCGGTGGTGGCTGGGCTACTGCGGCGTGCAACACGCTCTTGACATCGGGGTGCCGTGCCAGTTGCGCTAGGCTCATGATCTGCGGCGGCGCCAGCTCAATGTCCTTGGCCCAATACCGGCTTAGCGCGGTCCGGGGCGTCAGCCAGACACAGGCGGTGGCCTCATGCTCGTCATGCTGCGCTGTCTGGTGCCTGGGCATTGCTGCGACAAAAAAACGCGTGTCGAATCGCTTTCTCATCACGCTGGGTACCTGGGGTGTGATCCAGCGTGACCAGGGCAGCAGTGCGCTGCTCGCCAAGCGTAAATTGCTGCTTGCCAGCACGCTCGCGAAGTCATGGCCAGTGCGCAGCATGTTACGAGCAGTCAAGGTTTGAGCAGCGGAGGCGCCATGGGCCAACAGAATGCCCGACTCTTCAAACGTTTCCCGTGCGGCCGCCACGAAGATCGCAGCCGCCTCGGTGGGCGACAAATCCGGCTCGTTCAGGCGTCCGTGGAGGGCATCCAGTGTCTGATCCAGGGCTTGAGGGTTGCTCAGCTGCGGATCGCCGGCATCGACCTTACCGCCTGGGAACACATGGGCGCCGCCCAGCACATCCGAATTGTCATGGCGTTTGATCAGCAACACCTCCAGCCCTTGCGTCGTGTCGCGCAGCATGATCACCGTAGCTGCCGCGCGCGGTGGGGTGGTCACGGTCTGCGTGTTCAGTTCCATTCTCGCCTTTCAGGGGTGCAGCGCGTGCGGTCCGTTACAGTGTGGGACGGGACGGTCTGAGGCTAGCAGAGTCCAGGCCATTGTCGTGTCACCAACAGTTCAGGAATAGTCAGCATGGGAATAGATTTCAAAGACCAGGTTGCCATCGTGACCGGCGCCGGCGGCGGCCTTGGTCGGCAGCACGCGCTGGCGCTGGCCGCGCGCGGTGCGAAGGTGATGGTCAATGATTTGGGCGGCGCCAGGGACGGCTCCGGCGGCTCGGCCACGGCGGCCGAGGCCGTGGTGGCTGAAATTCGGGCAGCCGGGGGTGAAGCCCTGGCCAACAGCGCCTCGGTGACCGATTTTGCTGCGGTTGAGGCCATGGTGGCGCAGGCCGTGACGGCCTGGGGGCGGGTGGACATCTTGGTCAATAACGCCGGCATTTTGCGGGACAAGACCTTCGCCAAGATGGATCTGGCCGACTTTGAGCTGGTGGTGGACGTTCACCTGATGGGCGCCGTCAATTGCAGCAAGGCGGTGTGGGGTTTGATGAATGCGCAGAAATACGGACGCATCGTCATGACCACCTCATCGAGCGGGCTGTATGGCAATTTCGGCCAATCCAATTACGGCGCGGCGAAGATGGCGCTGGTGGGCCTGATGCAGACGCTGGCACTCGAAGGCGCCAAAAACAATATCCATGTCAATGCCCTGGCGCCCACAGCCGCCACCCGCATGACCGAAGGCCTGATGCCTGAGGCCGTGCTGGCCGCCCTGAAGCCTGAGGCGGTGGTTCCGGCGATGCTGGTGCTGGCCTCTCGCGACGCGCCGACCCGCACCATTTTGTGTGCCGGTGCCGGCACCTTTGAGGCTGCCCACATCACCCTGACCCAGGGGGTCTGGCTGGGCACCGACGCGCAAACGCCAGAACGCCTGGCCGAGCGCCTGGCCGAGGTGACCGACCCGGCCGGCCAGATGGTGCCGCAGGGCGGCTCGGCTCAGGGCGCCAACGAAGTGGCCAAGGCCATGGCCCACCTTGGCACTTCCGCCGCCTGAGACGGGCGTCAGCGCCTCAGTTGTAGGCGCTGACCGGTACGCAGGCGCAGAACAGATGCCGGTCGCCGTAGACATTGTCGATGCGCCCGATCGGCGGCCAGTACTTGCCCTGCTTCAGGCTGTCCAGGGGAAAGGCTCCGAGCTCCCGCGGGTACGGTCGGTCCCAGGATGAACCCAGCAGTGCGGCCGCAGTATGCGGCGCATGTTTGAGCGGGTTGTTGTCCTTCGGCCATTCCCCGCTTTCAATCCGCCTGATCTCGGCCCGGATGGCGATCATGGCCTCGATAAAGCGGTCCAGCTCAGCCAGACTCTCGCTCTCGGTGGGCTCCACCATCAGCGTGTTGGGCACGGGAAAGCTCAGCGTCGGTGCGTGAAAGCCATAGTCCATCAGGCGCTTGGCCACGTCTTCTGCCATGACGCCGCATGACTCCTTCAGCGGCCGCAGGTCCAAAATGCACTCATGCGCCACGTCACCGGTGTCATTGGCGTACAGGGTGGGGTAATGGTCCTTGAGGCGGCGGCTGATGTAGTTGGCACTCAAAATCGCTACTTCGGTGGCGGCCTGCAGACCCTCCGGGCCCATCATGCGGCAGTACATCCAACTGATTGGCAGCACGGCGGCGTTGCCCAAAGGAGCGGCGGAGATGGCCCCCACGCTCGGCACTGCGTGTCCTTCGCTGCCCCCCGAGGGGGCTAACCCCGCCTTGGGGCGGCCCGGCGGCGGGGTTGTTGCCCCCACGCTTGAGGCTGTTGCCCCCACGCTTGCCACTGCGTGTGCTGCGCTGCCCTCCAAGGGGGCGCGTTTCGCCTTGGGGCGGCCCGGCGGCGAAACTGTCAGCGATCATGCTTGGCGAAGGTGCC